>JAFYAT010000116.1 GCA_017540585.1 Bacteroidaceae bacterium
AAAAATTTTTGTACGCGTACAAAATATTTTTTCTACGTGATGCAGATTTTTCTGCTTCGCATATACGTTTTGTCATAATGCTATTAGCTGACGAACATCCACTTTCTTTTTGTCACTTGCGATGTCACGAGAAAATTACGAAGTCGTGACTTATCTTAAACACAGAGTGCACTGTTAAGGCTTTAGGTTTAAGGTTGTAGGGTCGCTACGCTTTTTGGTTAGAATGTTCATGACTATAGGTATCAAACCTGATAACCTAAAACCTAATAACCTGATAACCTTTCATGAATTTCTCTGTGTTCTTTGTGTTCTCTGCGTTTTTAATTTTCTTTAAGCATAATTGTCTTGAATCGTCATAATTGTCGTTGGGTGTTTGTGTTATTCTGTATTTATTCGTACTTTTGCAACAATAAAAATGAAATGCTTATGACTGCAATACAATTGAATGCGTTAAATGCGCAGATACAAGAAAACATAAGTTTGTAGAAATGCTTTACTTATAATTAAGTGTAAGTGAATTAACGTAAATATAATCTATATTATCTTAAATGGGATGCTATAGAATAAATCTTATTATGAAGAATAGTCATATTTTAATAATGCATATTATATTACTAATGTTTTATGCATGTAATTCTAACGGCTCTAAAATAGCAAAACAAATCGAAAAAGAAAATGTTATATTGAGTCCGAATGCTAAAAGTAACAATGGCGATAGTAAAAATAATACTCGTCACAATATGTTATGTTTTGTTGCAGAAACGTTTGGCAAAATCGCATATTTATATGAGAGACCAAATGGGAAAATTGTTGACACTTTGTATGCAAGTAATGACAGTGATTATTATGTCTCAGTAGAGCTGAAGAATATTCAATCAGATTATGCTGATGTTGTTGCATCGTATGTGTTTGGTGTTCCTGATACTCTTATTCATACAGGCTGGATTAAAACTTCTCATCTTGGAATATATGTAAGTAAATCTGTTGGGAATGAGAATGAAACTGTATATTTGTTTAGTTCGCCGAGTGTTAACTCTGAAATCGTTGATTCTGTGTTGAACCCTATATGGGGAGATACTTTTAAAGTATGTGATTTTAAGGATGGATGGATTCAAACGATTTATAATGAAAAGAAGTGTTGGATTTCTCCAGATGATCAAGAGCCCAATAATGCAATGCCAAGTTGCATATAGTTTTCTCAAGGTTATATCTTAAAATACACTTTTTTATTAACTGCCACTTTCCACATCGTAAACATCATGTTTACGAGTGGGAAGTGGCACTTTCCTTCGGAGTTAAAAGCTGAACTAAGAAATAGAGAATCCTATAAAGGAAACAATATGAAAATGTACCTTTCTTAGTATGTTGTTTGGGTTTCTTGGACAGGTGTTTTTGATACCTTGGGTAAGTCATTTTGAGTTAGTGGGTAACTCCATGTGAGTTACCCACTAACTATATTGCAGTTACCCACTAACTCTAATATAGTTACCCACTAACTCAAATGGAGGGTATTTTGAAGTTCTGAGTTGTAAATTGTGAGTTGTGAAAAAGGGGAATTGTTGATGATGAGTATTTTCTATCCTTTTTTGATATGTGTGACACTGTCATTTTGTGTGTATTGTCTTTTTTGTGTTGTAGATACAATTTGAAAGGAAATAAGGTGAATAATGCAAAAAATATCATTTAATTGCTGATTTATTTTGCAGAATGTAAAAAATAGTTTACCTTTGTGTCACAAAATAAAATGAAATACTTCAAGAAATGAGTAAACTAATAAAGGTTGAGGGATATAAGCAATTGCTTAACCCAATACAGACAGAACAGGGCATCAAGTTGATTAAGGACTTCTTCCAAGCAAACTTGTCAACTGCGCTTCGTCTTCGTCGTGTCACTGCACCACTCTTTGTGATGCGTGGACTCGGTATCAATGATGACCTCAACGGCGTTGAACGTCCTGTCTCTTTCCCGATAAAGGATATGAACGACCAGGTAGCAGAAGTGGTTCATTCGCTTGCTAAATGGAAGCGTCTCATGCTTGGCGAATATGGTATTAAGCCAAGCTACGGACTCTATACTGATATGAATGCCATCCGTGGCGATGAGGAACTTGATAATCTTCATTCTCTGTATGTTGACCAGTGGGACTGGGAGCGTACGATGACTGCTGAGGAGCGTAATCTTAACTTCCTCAAGAAGATTGTGAAGTGCATCTACTTTGCCATCCGTCGCACAGAGTATCTTGTGAGTGAGACTTTCCCACAGATTGAACAGTTCCTTCCTGAAGAGATACATTTTGTCCATTCAGAGGAACTTCTTCAGATGTACCCTGACCTCACTCCAAAGGAGCGTGAGGATGCTATCTGTAAGAAGTATGGTGCTGTCTTCATCATGGGTATTGGCGGCAAGCTTTCTAATGGCGAGCCTCATGATGGTCGTGCTCCAGACTATGATGACTGGACAACGCCAAACTCTGACGGCTACAAGGGACTTAATGGTGACATTATGATATGGTATCCTATCCTCAACCGTGCCTTTGAGCTTAGTTCAATGGGAATACGTGTTGACAAGGAGGCTCTCCTCCGTCAGTTGGAGATTTCTGGCAAGGAAGAGCGTAAGGAGCTTTACTTCCATAAGAAGTTACTTGCCGACGAACTTCCTCTCTCTATTGGTGGTGGTATCGGTCAGAGCCGTCTCTGTATGGTTCTTCTCCATAAGGCACACATCGGCGAGATTCAGGCAAGTATATGGCCTGAGTCAATGCGCAAGGAATGTGCTGCTGCTGGAATGCCGCTTATCTGACGCTTGCGCTGTCAGATAAGTTAAAAGTTATAAGTTAAGAGTTAAAAGTGGAGTTCTTAAGTTCTTGAGTTTTTGAGTTCTTGTGTTTTTAAGTTCTTGAGTTCTTAAGTTTTTAAGTTCTTGGGTTCCTGAGTTTTTGATTTCTTAGAAACTTTGAATATTGAAGACTGATTCTCTTAAATATTAAAACTTATAACGGGACAGACAATTGCATATTAAAATAATGAGGGTGCAAAGAAAGCATATTTTGCTTCTTTGTACCCTCTCTGTTGTAATATATTTAGTGGTGGATATTGTGGTCACGCTGTTTCTTGAAATAATTCAACCTGTACAGGTCATCATAATTTCCAGCAATTATTGAAGTGTTTGTAGTTATGTACAAGTAACTTTGCTAAGTCTAAGTTATGATAATAAACAAGAAAGCGTGCTTGGGAGATTTCCCAAACACGCTTTCTTGTTGCAATTTATTTGTAATGTTTTCGTTGACTATTTTATCATTGTCTTACGAGTCTTGCCATCTGCAGTGCGGATAATGTTGATACCCTTGACTGGAGTGCTGGCTTCTCTACCATCAATAGTGATGATGCGCTGTGACTGTGAATCTGCGTCAACGCTGTTGATGCCGTTTGCAATCTCCTGTGCGTGGACAGCAGCATTGTATGCATTTGTTACGTCATCAAGTGACTTGAGTGTGCCGTTGTTGTAAGCTGCTGGTATGCCTGACTCCTCAAAGCTTGTTTTGCCTGCATCACCAAGTTTAGCTACCTCGTTGATGATTTCAAGTGCTTTAGTGTAAAGGTTGATAGAAGTCTGTGCATTAGCTACGGCAGAAGCAAGATTGGTAGATGCTGTATTGACAGCCTCACGAGTATTGCCTACATTCTCTGCAGCTGTAATAGCATCTGTGAGAGTCTTTGCAACTTTCTTGTCCATCTTTGATGATGTGTATGTCTTTGCTGTAATAACGTCATTAGCAAGTGTAGCCTTGAGTGCTGCTACCTCGTCTGACTCTGCCTGTGCTGCTACGGCATCATCGTATGCCTTGTTCACATCAGCAAGTGAAGTGATAGTACCATTGTCGTAAGCTGTCTGAACACCCGCAGCTGCAAATGAAGCCTTACCAGCATCTCCGAGTTTTGCAGCATTATTGATTACTGCGAGTACATCCTTATAAATCTTGATGGATTTCTTAGCAGCATTCACAGCATTTGTAAGATTGGTAGATGCCGTATTGACTGCCTCACGAGTATTGCCTACATTCTCTGCAGCTGTAATAGCATCTGTGAGAGTCTTGGCAACTTTCTTGTCCATCTTAGATGATGTGTATGTCTTTGCAGTAATAACGTCATTAGCAAGTGTAGCCTTGAGTGCTGCAACTTCGTCTGCCTCTGTCTGTGCTGCTACGGCATCATCGTATGCCTTGTTCACATCAGCAAGTGAAGTGATAGTACCATTGTCGTAAGCTGTTTGAACACCCGCAGCAGCAAATGAAGCCTTACCGGCATCACCGAGTTTTGCAGCATTGTTGATTACTGCGAGTACATTCTTATAAAGATTTATGGATGTCTTGGCAGCTTTAACGGCAGACTGTAGGTTTGCTATTGCTGTCTCGATAGCATCCTGATCTCTTGCCACAGAGCCTGCAGCTGTGATGGCAGCAGAGAGAGCAGAGGCTTCTTTCTTACCCATCTTCTTGCCAGTGTATGCATTGGCAGCAGTGACATCATCATTTAATTGCTGTTGGAGTTGAGGAATGATAGTTCCTCCATTGATATCAACGTAGATGATACCGTCCTTCTCACGTATGTTGTTGATGGTCTGTGTGAGTTTACCACCTGTGAACATAGCGTATGAAGAAATCTCGCGCACATTATTTTTGCCAGGGTAGAGGTCAGCTGATGCTGATTCTGCTTTCTGATTACCTGTGGCAATATCTTTTTCAACCCAGAATGGAATAACCTCTCCATCTGAAGGAACGATTCCGTATCTTTGGTGTGATTCTTCAATGTTTACCTTGTTGTGTGTCCATGCATACTCGTCGTAATCGACATGAGTAATCATGAGACCATGAATCTTTCCGAATTTAGTGTAGTAATCTTTGTTTGGCCAAGGCATGTATGTATCGTACATTCCGAGGTTCTGTCTGTTCTCAAGAATGATGTACTCTTTGCTGTTGGCTGGATTAAGAATCTTGTATGCCACACCGTCAGTCTCAAGAGGCTTGATTTCGAGCGTGTAAGCCTTGTCTTTTTCGAGTGTCTCTATGCTGCGCCATCCCATGAAGTCACGTTCGTATGCAGAATAGCCAATAGGTGCACAACCTGATATCTGGTAGTTGCCGCCATCCATGACATCCCACGCATCTATGTTGGTGCGCCCGTTGTTCTGTGTATCATAGAGGTCAGGCAGACCGAGGCCGTGTGACAACTCGTGTACTGCTGTTCCAATACCATCAATGTTACCAGAGAACAACTCGTTTGTACATCCGTAAGCACCGAAGGTTATGCCGCTTACTGTCATTGGACTGACGCTCTCCTTTGGCCAGATGAGTTCAGGCATATCAGTATGAGCATTTTGTCCTTCACCAGCATAGATGAAGAATACCATATCTACCTTTTCGTCGTTGTTGTTGTCAAAGGTACTCCAATTTTTATTCTCCTTTTTTACAACCTGTTGACATGTCTCTTCAAAGAATAGTTTTATATTGACATCTTTATTATTGTTGTTGTCTTTGCCGTAGTATGCCACGTTCTTGCTGAGTGTGATAGGACCGATGATGTCAAACTCAGGAGTGAACTGTTCGTATGACTGCTCTTTGAAGTATTGATAAACGGAGCCAAGAGAAGGAGAAGCATTACCTTCCTTGAGGTTGAAATAGTCATCATAACGCTTGTTCACCACACTTTCTTTGTCATAATCCTTGAACTTTATGTCTGCAAACTGTACAAGTATCACAGGAATCTTAGGACTACCCATACATGGGAGTGGGGCAGTGGAGCGTACACCGACCCTGCGAGCACCATTCTTTGATGAAGTATTGAGAAGAGATGAATAGTCTGTTACATTCTCAATGCGGCCTCTCTGCGGATAAGTCTGTGCAAATCCGGCATAGACCATCAATGTGGCAACAAATGCCAAAGATAATCTTTTCATATATAATTTTGTGCTTTTTTTCGTTTCTGCTGCAAATATACTATTTATATAATAAATAGCCACAGAAATTTGAGAAAAAGTGAATCTACTAAATCTAATAACATCTCAACAGAAACTCGCAATAGTTGAATCGTCTTAAATAGTCATAATTGTCTTGTGGAAATTATGAATGTCTCACTCTTTTGTGGAGTTAGAAGGATGTAGTGTTAATTTTATCTCTGAGTAGCTGTAGTCATCTGGTAAGAGTGCCTTGATGGCGGTGAGACGACGCTCCTCATCGCTGGCTACCTTTGAGGCTGCGTTGAGTATGATGTTTTGACGCTCCTCTGAGATGATGTCGCTCAGTTTCACTTCACCTGTAGTAATGAACGATGAAAGATGTCCTACTATCGTGCCCGTGGTGAGTGAACGTGTGGCTGCTATCTCGTCGATACTCTTTCCATCTCTAAACATGGCGAGTGTCTCACGCTCAGAGTCACCTTTCTGACGCTTAACCTTCACCTCCTTCTCAGGTTTCTCCTTCTTTTCTTTTTTCCCCTTCTCAGGTTTGAGGTCATCGAGCGATGCTTTTGCCTTGGCAGAGAGGTAACCCTTGACAGAGAATCCCTCGTCGCCGATATGCTTGAACGTGCCGACCTTGACGGAGAGTGACAACTTGAATGCTTCGAGTGCATTCTCGTATTGTACCTTGATGGTCTTGTTGCCTATGTTGATGTTACTGTCCTTCATGACAGGAGTGAATATCTCGATGAGTTTGTCAATGAAATAGCCAGTTGATGCCTTGAGACGCTCCTTGAGATGTTCACTTTTTATACCTTCACGGCTCATAATCTGGAGGTACTGGTTGCGGAATGTTCCTGCGACGCTTACAAGTGCCTTATCTACCTGTTCTTGCCGTTCCTTGAGCTTGGCAAGATACTCAGGATACTGATGGTAGAGGTGTTCATCAACCACTCTCGTGAGGTACATGTAGTCCATGCGGAGTGTGTCGAACGAGTATAGTTCGTCGAGCAGAGAGAGATAATATTCAAAGCGCATGTTAGGCAGTTCCTCAGTAGCCTTTCCTGTTTCTGACAGCTCCTTGTCAATATAAGCATTGACGGACGAGTCGGTGATGACAGAACTGTTGGATATTGGGTGTGCCAGCACCATGCCTTCGAGTGTACGACATCGGCTGAGGGCAACGTATGTCTGACCGTGGGCAAAGGAACTGTTGATGTCGAGCACGGCATGCTCAAAGGTTAAGCCTTGACTCTTGTGAACCGTTATTGCCCATGCAAGGCGCAACGGATACTGACGGAATGTGCCTTCCACGTCTTCCTTTATCTCCTTGGTCTTCTCGTCAATCACGTATCGGGTATTCTCCCATACGACTTGTCCCACACTTATGTTACGGTTGTCCTCCTTGCACCACACGATGATGTTGCCATCATTGTCCATGCCTCTGACTGTTCCTATCTTACCATTGTAATACTCGTGATTGCCTGATGGGTCGTTTTTGATGAACATGACTTGTGCACCTACCTTCAAGATGAGTTTCTCATCGGCAGGGTAACTCGTCTCAGGGAAATTGCCCTTCACCTCACAGTTGAATGTCATCGGATAGGAAGTGAGGCTGTCAAGCATCTTGTCGTTGTAGGCATTAGCCATATTGTTGTGGGTGGTGAGGCGAATCCATTCCTCGCCCTCTGGTGGTACGAAGCCATCGACATAACGTGCATTCAGACTTGCAAGTGCTGCATCATCCATTGTGTTGGTACGTACCTTGGCGAGCAGCTCGATGAATGACGCATCCGACTGACGGTAGATGTGCTTCAGTTCCACTGTCACCATCTTCATCTCCTGAAGAGCCTTGCTGCCGAAGAAGTAAGGCGAAGAGTAGTATGGAGCAAGCAACTGCCATTCTGATTCCTTAGCCACAGGTGCAAGCTGTTGAAGGTCACCGATAAGAAGGAGTTGCACTCCTCCGAAAGGCTTCGTTCTATCCTTGTACTTACGAAGCTCTCCATCCACGGCATCAAGCAAGTCACAGCGTACCATTGATATCTCGTCTATCACGAGCAGGTCAAGTGTCTTGATGATATTCTTCTTCTCCTTTGACACACGGAAATAGCTCTTGCGTTCCACCTGTGCTCCCGGCACCATCGGGCCAAAAGGCAACTGGAAGAACGAGTGGATGGTCTGTCCTTGTGCATTGATGGCTGCCACGCCAGTAGGTGCGAGTACCACCATACGCTTTGGCATCTGCTCACGAAGCTTGCGTAGGAAGGTAGTCTTTCCTGTTCCTGCCTTTCCCGTGAGGAACACGGACACGTTGGTCTCGGTGATGAACTGCCATGCAAGGTTCATCTCCGGGTTATGTTCCTGTCCGTCATTATGAGTATATGCTGAGCCGCCAGCCATCTGATTATTTGCGTCTGACAGAGTCGTCGTCTGATTGTCCATACGTAGATTGAAGATTGATAATGCAAAAGTAAGCAAATTTTCGGAAACACGCCTTAATCCGCAAATGTTTTTACACCTTTTGATTCCATTTCACAAAGGTTACACATCGCCAAAAGACCTATCGACAATCTCAATGACCTGTCTTATCCGCTCCAACCCATTGTATGAGTTTCCTCTCCTGTAAACACGCAATATCACGCTGAATGGTTTTTCTGTTCACATTCAGTTTCTCCGAGAGATATCTTGTATTTACTGCGACATTTACTGCGACATTATTTTTTATCATTTCTACAATAGACCGTTGTCTTTCATTTAGTTCCTCTGCGACATTTACTGCGACATCATGAACTTCTGTTGAGTTTGAATTTATCAAGTTCACATTATTCCTTTGGAACGTAACCAAGACACCACCTTGCTTTGTACTCTATATTTTGATTTTCCATATTCATTGTGCTCTATTTTATTTCGTCCGAAATGAATTCAGCAGGTATTGACTGTTGAATTTGGTTTCTCAAAGTTCACACAAACGGGAAGTATTGTACCACCCGTTGATAATTCATACAAAACATTGCAAAGATACTGTCTTTTTCTCAATACCCAAGCATATCATAATGAAAAAAATCATAGACACAATAACAGAATCAGCCACTTTACACGATGTAAACATGATGTTTACGATGCGTAAAGTGGCAGGTCTGTTATTATTTCTTTAATTTCCATTATAAGAATTCTCCTCCTTAGGGAATATAGAGGGGGAGGGGATTTTACTCGAGGACAGCACGTACGCTATAACCGCCATAACGGCTATAGCTGTCGTTGCAGGTACGGCAGCTAGAATCGAAACATATTCCCCATGCACCATCGCAGATGCTCTCATGGAGAGATGACGACCAGTAGTAGCCCCATGTTCCAAAATCACCGTGTTCATGACATCCGGCAGCAGGAAGGAAAATATGGATGTCTGAGAGGGAATAGTTACTTGAAGAGGTATTTCCATTATATACTACCAGTCCCTTGTCTGATGGTAATTTAGTTGCATATACGATATAGCCAGCTACGCCAGAGCCATCGTAGCTTGATGTCCATACCCAGTAGCAATCGTCTTCGAGTTCTTCTAGCTCTTCATGAGTCGGTATACGCCATGCTCCTCCCCAGTTCTGTACGGCAGCGTCGTCCTCTAAGTCGAGAGTAATCTTGTTATCCACATTACCATATGATGAGTTTGTACAGTACTTAATCATGGAATTATAAGAACCGTTGCACCACTTGTACGTTTCCCAGTCATATACAGACTTGGTGTAAGAATTTTGGGAATTAAATTTGTAATTCATTCCATTTGAAGTATCTTTCTCGCCAAATGCCTTTGTCTCACCCCATGCATAGTAATTTCCATAATCGATAACGCTTGTTGCCCCCACATTCATTGTTGCCCACTTCAAGCCAGATGGCAAACCAAGGTCAACATACGCATGACCATTTTCATAGCCAATGCAAGACTCCACATTCTTAGGCTTATCATCATCATGCAACTCATCTTTGTCTGAAGAGCATGAAGCAAATACCATTAATACAAAAAGAAAAAAATATCTATTCATTCTATTTAATTTTAATCAATAACCACACAAAAAGAATATTCGTAAATAAGAGGTTTATACAGACTGAATATTTATATGTAAATAATATACAAAAATAGCCTTGCGTTCATTACCAGTGAAACGCCATATAACCACATTCTCCCCATCATCAGACGGTTCTCTGTGGAAAAAGTGCCACAAAGTTAGGAAAGTAATCCCTTACAGCCAAACATTTGAATATGAAATATTACTAAAAGGCGATAAAAAGGTTAACAAACGTCATAATGAGCGGCCCCCTCCTAACATCCCACGAAGGGGAGGAACGCCATCCGGAACATAGGCACGTTAATTGTTAAGGTTCTACGAAAAAGAGTGTAGGCGAAGATAGCGAAAATACAAAAGTCAAAAAGGGCAATGGTTTTCCGTTATAGTCACAAAATGTATATGGGTGAAGTATAGACAAAGTACTGACTAAGTACTGACTAACTATAGACTAAGTACTGACTATGAAGTTTAGGACAAAACAAGATGCACGACATTCCTTTTGGTATTGATGCTCACATCCCACATTATACAATTAAGCGTGTATTCGTGATGCCGTTTTATCGACAGAATTGTCTGCGACAGCAGCCTTTAGTATAAAAAAATCACGTCTTAATTGAAAAAAGACTGCGGACACCGTGGCTGTCAGCCAAATAATGACTAATATTGCAGACGAAAATAGTGGAGCACTTTGAAGACTCTGCGTTTCGAACAAATTAATTCGGAACTACATGTATTCGTTAGGGCGATGTTTTTTTCGACCACGAATTACACGAATGGACACGAACTATCAAGTCCTCTTGGTAATTTAATTACACAAAGACAACATGTGTTGTCTGCGAATGGCACGAATGCCGTTCGGAGGATTGATGGTAGTAGGTATTCGTGTTATTCGTAATTGCACAAGCAATTCTTTGTGTAATACACATTGGTTGGCAAAGCACATCGGGAAAGAGTTAGTGAAAATTGACTACGTCGAGCTAAAGGTTCGTGTAATTCGTGGTTGAAAATATATCCACCATGAGTAAGACAAATTACCCACGCAATATCTTGTAGAGCCATTAAGACCAAAACATATATAAATAATATGAAGACAAGCATAACATCACTTATGATTCTCGCTGTCACTTGTTGTTCAGCGTGCAATTCAGACACAATAACAATCACATACAAGGGCAACACGGCTGAAGTGTCAACCATTCCGAATGACAGCGTTGTGGTGAGCATCAAGAATGCTGACGTGAAGGTGAGCAACAACACGAGCGGCAGCAGATTCACATACGTGCTCAAGGGTAAGAGCGACAATGGTACGTTCTCACTCAAGACCACAAAGGAGGACAGGATTGAGCTTTCCGACCTCAACCTGACAAGCAACGAGGGCGCAGCCATCATCGTCAAGGGCAAGAAGAAAGCTGATAGCAAGGGCGTGACACTCTTTGCCAAGTCGAACACGGACAATACCATCACCATCACGGCGTGCGAGGATACTGCCAAGCATAAGGCGGCAGCCATTCACACGAAGGGAAAACTCAATATCACGGGTTATGGCAAATTGTCTGTCATCGCTACAGGAAAAGGCTGCAAGGGCATCAACGTGAAGGACGACCTCACCATTAGCGACCTCACGCTCAACGTGACCACTTCGGGTATGTACCTCGCCGAGGACACCACTCACAACGGTATGCCTCCGTTCAATCCTGATGACATGCCAGAGGAGATGAAGAAACAGTTCGAGGAGATGCGCAAGAAGTTTGAGGAAATGGCAAAGAACGGCGAACTTCCTGCTTTCCCTGGAATGCCACAAGGTGCGCCAAACAATATGCAGCCATTTGGAGGTGGCTTCCCTCCAATGGGTGGTGGCAATGGTGCGCCTGCGCCATTCGTCAAGCATAAGTATATAGGTAAGGCAAAGGCCATCAAGTCATCAGGCATAGTAACCATTGAGACTGGTATCGTGAATGTCAAGACTTCCACTCCTGGTGCAGAGGGCATTGAAGGCAAGAAAGGCGTAGTAATAAATGGTGGCGAAGTGACTGTACACGCTGTTGATGATGCCATCAACGCCAATGCCCCAATATACTTCAACGGAGGAAAAACAACTGCCATCAGCGATAGCAATGATGCTGTGGATGCAAACCTCGAAGGTGGTTTCCCTATGTTTGGTATGGCTAACAACAAGCCTCTCGACTCAGCCATCTTTATTAATGGCGGTGACATCTTTGCATGGAGCAAGGCTGGAAGTCCCGAGGAAGGTCTCGACTGCGACTTCAACCCAATAGAGGTTACTGATGGCACTTCGTTCAGCATCGGTGGCGGAATGGGCGAGTTGCCATCCGTCCCTACTGCTGAGACAGCCATGCAGCCTACGATTGTCGTGACACAACTTGATATCAAGGCAAAGGAACGAATTGACGTTTATGAGGCTGACGCAAAAGGTAAGCCAACGGGCGCAGCTATCATCAGCATCACTCCAGACTTCGATTTCCGCGGAAGCGCAAGCCTCATCACTTCGCCAGCCTTCAAGGTCGGCAAGAAGTATGTCGTCAAGTCAAAGTCAACGACTCGCATCGTAGAGCTCAAGGAACAGTTCACTGTTTGCAGACCATAAAGGATTCTAATGACAAGTAGTGAGTTTTCTTGAGAGTGTTTGATTGTTTATTTGTCAGACACGAAATTCCAGAAGTTATCAGGCGATATGACTTCAAAACTCACATCTGGATAAGCCGTTGTTATGGTACTTCCTCTTCAAGTATCTGTGTATCATAACAAAACGATTTGATTTTTACCGTTGCAAATATAAATTATATCCTTCAAACCACCAAATTTATACTAAAATTAGTGGTTGTAACCGCTAAATTCATATATAATTTAGCGTTTTGGTACTTTTATCGTGTATTTTTCTGCTTATTCTTTGGGGGGATTATTCGTGTTGAACAATAAAAAGCGGAGCTAAAAGATGTTCTTTTAACTCCGCTACCTCGTTTTTAATATTTTGTTGTAAACCTTTACTTCCTCTTCTTGATTTCATCTCTTACGAGTGTACGACTCGTGGCGATGATATCTTTCTTGTTTGCATTACCTGTAAGGTGAAGCTTGCCTTTTTGCGTGGTAGCAGATATGAGTCCTGTATTTATGTCGGCTTCCACATCGCTGTTGCCCATGCTGGTCAGGGTTATGTCCTCGGAGGCATTAATATGCTTGAATGTTGCATCGCCGTCACCTGTTGCCTCGTACTTGAAGATGTCACATTCTACGCTGTCAAGGTTGAATGAGCCTGAACCGATGACACCCAGTTCTATGTTCTGCTCCTTCCATGTGCCATGCGAAGTGAAGTCGCCTGTGGAACATAGTGCCACGCACTTGAGGTCTGGCGAACTGATGTATGCTGTAATATTCTGCTTGTTGCCGTATGCGTTCAGTTCAGGATTGTTGTCGGATGATGTATAGAGAGTGAGTATTCCACTTTCTACGTCGGCCTTGACGTGGCTGATGGCAATAGAGTCGCCTTCTACCTCAAAGCTGTAGTCGCCTTGAGTATATACGATGTTTATTCCTCCGAGACTTGTTATCTGGTTGAAGTTGCCATGAACATTGAGTTGTGTCCTCATTATGTTCTGGCTGTCCTCAGTATTCTTTTCCTGTTTTGCCTCTGTTTTCTTTCCCGTATTGTTGCCTCCGCATGAACAGAGGAGTGAAAGTGCTATTGGTATAATAATCTGCTTTTTCATTTCTTCTTTATCTGTTGGCTTTGTCTAATTGTTTGTTATAATTGTCCAAAGGTAGTCTATTTTTTACAAAAGTGCAAATATTTCTTTGCTCTGCGGGCTATTTCTATTATCTTTGCACAATATTAACTTAAATATTCAAACAACTTTACTATTAATATGGCAGATATTCAGAATAATTACATCACAGTTGCATACAAGTTGTACGTAAAGGATGATGAGGATGAGAAGGAATCTCTCGTTGAGGAGTGCAATGAGGAACATCCATTCCAGTTCATCAGTAACCTCGGCGCAGCAATCCCTGCTTTCGAACAGCAGGTTGACGCTCTTGCTTCAGGCGCAAACTTCGACTTCGTCATTCCTTGCAAGGATGCCTATGGTGAATTTGAGGATGAGCTTATGTTTGACGTTGACAAGAAGATTTTTGAGTTCAACGGCAAGTTCGATACAGAGCATGTGTTTGAGGGTAACGTCGTTCCTCTTCAGGGCGAGGATGGCTCTCGTTTTCATGCAACAATCATAGAGATTAAGGATAATGCTGTTACTATTGACCTTAACCACCCACGTGCAGGTCAGGACCTTCATTTCGTAGGCAAGGTATGTGTCAATCGTCCTGCCACTAATGAAGAGGTCACTCAGATGCTCAACTACATGAGTGGTGAAGGTGGCTGCGGTGGTTGTGGCGGCGGCTGCAATTGTGGCGACGGTGGTTGTGGTAGCAACTGTGGCGGCGGCTGTGGTTGCCACTAATCCGTAATAAGGAATGAGGAATTAGAAACTAAGCGAAGCGGTCTCACTGACCGTAAGGAAGTAATGAGGAATTGTTTCTAATGACTAATTATTAATGAGAAATAGCCATTCGGAACGTTTGGCTCGAACGCATACCCCCTTGGTAACTTCTCCCTCCCCATAGAGGCGAATGAGGGCGTAGAAGAGATACTAAATGTCTCTCTGTCCCGAATGAGGGGAGAGCAGTCCCCTGCTCGACGGAGGTTAAAGAGGGCTGGGGAGAGGGTCTGCTTATAAACTTACAAACTCAAAATGAGAAATTCATTTGGCAATATATTTACGGTAACAACCTTTGGCGAAAGTCATGGAGCTGGCGTTGGTGGAGTCATTGACGGCTTTCCTGCTGGTATTGACATCGACCTCGACTTTATTCAGAGCGAGCTTGACCGCCGTAAACCTGGTCAGAGTAAGATTACGACAGGAAGACAGGAGGGCGACAAGGTGGAGATTCTTTCCGGAGTGTTCGAGGGAAAGAGTACTGGCTGTCCTATCGGTTTCCTCGTAAGGAACACCAACCAACATTCCAACGACTATGAAAACGTCAGGAACGTGTTCCGTCCTTCACATGCCGACTATACTTACACTCAGAAGTATGGTCTCCGTGACCATCGAGGCGGTGGAAGAAGTAGTGCTCGAGAGACAATCTCACGATGCGTGGGTGGTGCTTTTGCCAAGATAGCACTTCGCCAGTTGGGCATCAGCGTTACGGCTTACACGTCTCAGGTAGGTAATATTGCCATCGAAAGGGATTACTCTAAACTCAATCTTGATAATATCGAGAAGAATAACGTGCGTTGTCCTGACCTCGACAAGGCAAAGGAGATGGAGAATCTCATCCTTGCCGTCAAGGAAGACGGTGACACCATCGGCGGAATCATCACTTGTGTCATCAAGGGATGCCCAGTCGGTCTTGGTGAACCTGCTTTCGGTAAGCTACATGCAGAACTTGGTGCTGCCATGCTCGGAATAAATGCCGTCAAGGGATTTGAGTATGGTGAAGGTTTTGACGGAGTGGGGCAGAGAGGCTCAGAGCAGAACGACATTTTCTTTAATGACAATGGCAAAATAAATACTCGTACCAACCATAGTGGCGGTATTCAGGGCGGCATAAGCAATGGACAGGATATTTATTTCCGTGTGTTGTTTAAGCCTGTTGCCACTCAGTTACGCGAACAGGCAACTGTTGACAAGGATGGTAATGACACAGTTCTTGAGGTGAAAGGTCGTCATGACCCTTGCGTCCTTCCTCGTGCCGTACCAGTGGTTGAGGCAATGGCAGCAATGGTGATACTCGATAATTATCTCTTGAACAAGACAGTTCATCTTTAGAACATATTGTTATACTAACCAAGTTAAATTGTTACGCTTATGAATAAAGTGATGCTTATCGGAAATGTCGGTAAGGAGCCGCAGGTTCGTTATCTCGACACAGGAATATGTGTGGCTCAGATAAGTCTTGCAACTACTGAGAAAGGCTACACATTGCAGAATGGTACTCAGGTTCCTGACAGGACAGAGTGGCATAGTGTCATCTTCTGGCGTAAACAAGCCGAAGTCGTAGAGAAATATGTGCATAAGGGCGATAAACTCTACGTCGAAGGCAAGATACAATCACGTGACTGGGCTGACAAACAAGGAGTCTCTCATAAGGTGTATGAGATTATGGCTGACAATCTGGAACTACTCTCACCAAAGGCACAGACACCTTCACAGCCAGTTGGTACTTCTGCTCCAACAGCTGCACCAGCAGCTAAGCCTGCAGAGGTAACGCCAAAGACACCTGCGGCAGTCACTCCGTCACAGAATCAGGATGAATATCCATTTTAATTGAAAAGATTATGAAACCAGTATTCATAGCAGGACCTTGTGTCATAGAGAATATGGATGTCCTCGAACAGGTTGCTCAGCGACTTGTCGAGATAAATGCAAAATATGATGTCGATATCATATTCAAGTCATCTTTCGATAAGGCTAATCGTACTTCGATAAGCTCTTATCGTGGTCCGGGACTTGAGAAGGGAATGAAGATGTTGGCAGACATAAAGTCTAAGTATGGTTTGCGTATTCTTACTGACATACATGAGAGTTGTCAGGCACAACCCGCAGCTGAGGTAGCAGATGTACTTCAGATTCCTGCTTTCCTCTGTCGTCAGACCGACCTGCTTGTTGCAGCTGCCAAGACAGGCAAGATTGTAAACATCAAGAAGGCACAGTTCCTTTCGGGCGAAGATATGCAGTTCCCGGTACAGAAGGTACGTGAAAGCGGTAATGACAATGTGTGGCTCACGGAGCGTGGCAATATGTACGGTTATAATAATCTTGCAGTTGACTTCCGTAATATAGCCGACATGAAGAAGTATGCAGATACAGTCATCATGGATTGTACACATTCTGTTCAGCGTCCGGGAGCAGCTGGCGGAAAGACTGGCGGCAATCGTGAGTTTGTACCAGCAATGGCGCTTGCAGCCAAGGCTTTCGGAGCAAATGGTTATTTCTTTGAGGTTCATCCTGACCCGGAAAAGGCTTTGAGCGATGGACCAAATATGTTGTATCTTGATGACTTGGAAGCTGTCGTAAAATCACTTTTGTAACAGGATGACAAGTATAGATATTGCAGAGAAATGCTTGCGTGATGAGGCACAGGCACTTCTTGACCTCATCCCTCAGTTGGATGACAATTTTGAAAAGGTTGTAAAACTCATATATAATTGTACAGGACATGTCGTCGTTACAGGAGTAGGCAAGTCGGGACATATAGGTGCAAAGGTAGCTGCCACCTTGGCAAGTACAGGCACACCTTCTTTATATATCAATGCTCTCGATGCCCTACATGGCGACCTTGGAATGGTGATGGAAGATGACGTCGTACTTATGATTTCCAATTCCGGAAACACCGACGAACTCCTCCGCATAATCGCTTCTCTCGAAGAACGTCATCTGCCTATCGTCTCCATGACAGGTAATGCCGATTCCCTCATAGCACGCCACTCCGATTATCATATCCTCGTAAAGGTAGAGCGTGAGGCATGTCCTCTTAACCTTGCTCCTACCTCTTCCACCACAGCAGCCCTTGCCATGGGTGATGCCTTGGCATGTGCACTTATGGAAGAGCGACGTTTCAAGGAAAACGAATTTGCCATGTATCATCCAGGCGGCTCACTCGGTCGTAAGTTGCTCACACGAGTAAAGGATGTGATGTACACGGACAATTTCCCTATCATATCTCCGACAATGAAACTTTCCGAGGCATTACTCTTCATCAGTAACGGAAAGCTCGGACTTGGAGTTGTCATGGAGGATGACCATATCCTCGGAATCATTACCGATGGTGACATCCGTCGAGCAGTAGAAGGGGCGCAGTCCAACTTCCTCAACCTTACCGTAGCAGAGGCAATGACCCGCACGCCAAAGGTTATCGGACCAGATGCCAAGCTTACGCAGATACAGGCAATGTTCCGTAAGCACAAGATTCACTCCCTCCTCGTAGTCGATTCCGACAACAAGTTAGTCGGCATCGTCGATTACTTCGCAATCATGAACTAACGATATCTTATCAAATGTTCCCAACGCATTACGCTGGGAACATTTTTTTTTGACTACTTCGTATTCAATTTTGTGTCAGATTAGAAAAATGATATACATTCTTTTTTTGAAGAATTACACACATTTTTCGTTTATTATTAGTATTTTTGCCATCAGAAGATTTTAAGAACGGCAAATATGTTCCGTGCAACTAAATTCTAAACAAAATTATTGGTGTCCGCTAAAAATCTGAAAGCGTTTTCAAAGACATTATTTCCTCGGACAGCCGATATACAGGATGTATATATGCCCCAATATATTGGGAAAAAGACAAAATGGAGGCTCTAAATGGCAAATATAACCATCTATGGTGTATCTTTTGTCATCTTTCAAGCTGATTTTTTAGCGGACAGCCGTTAACACCTTTCTAAAGGGGCTTGTCCAACAAGAAAACGAGTGTGTTTAGGCTCTAATGCATGTTTTGCGGACAGTAATATTTTTCAATTTCAAATTACTTCTTGTTTTGTAGTCGGAAAAATTCTTTCTGTTGTTCTATCTCACGGCGTAGTTCGTCCTGCGTAGGCATAAAGGTAAGATACTTGGCTGTAATTGTCAAAAGAAGACGATTGTGAACTCAATGCGTTCACAATTTCAGATTTTCCAGTCAGTGATTGGAAAAAAATGATTTGCCATATATGCTCTTTTAACCGACATTTCTTCAGATTTTATACCGACACGGTCAGAAATTAATGCTATACAAGATTTTTTCTTTGTATAGCAGCAAATTCTTTCAATTTCTTGATTGTTATCTGTGGAAATGGAATAGTTTTCAGTATGTTAAAATGAGCATCGTCCGAAACTATAAACTCAGCATTGGCAATTATTGCGCAATCAACAAATTTGTTGTCATCTGGATCTGATTCAATAAGATTCCATTTATATCTTGGGTCAAATCGTTTCACATTAGGTGCACAAAGTATGGATTCGATAATAATGTCTGCGACTCTTTGTGATGTTTGCTGACTGATAATCTCCTCGTATTCTTGCAATATCTCTGTTGAAACGCACAAAACAAATTTTCCGACAAGAAAATCCTGCCAGATATCATAATATTCTCCTCTTCTCGAAATTATCTGAAGAAGACAATTTGTATCAAGGACGATATGGCGTACCATTTTTATTTGTATGCCGTTCTGAAGTGTGAGGTCTTCCATTCCTCCATCTTCTTTTCGTTGACTGTGCCCTGTTGCCAAAGGTCGTCAAGTTCGTCTTGAAGCCTGTCGTTAAGAAACTGGAGGAGAACCCTTTTCAGAGCAAGTACATCCTCTTCCTTATGCAGACACGAAACGACACCGAGAACATCCCGCTGCGCTTCGTTGAATGTCATGGTTGCTGTACTCATATTCTTTATGTTTTGTTTGTACTTTGCAAAGATACTGTCTTTTTCTCAATACCAAAGCATATCATAATGAAAAAATATAGACACAATAATAAAAGCTGCCACCTTACACTGTGTAAACATGATGTTTACGATGCGTAAAGTGGCAGGTCTATGTTCCGTAAACGCAGAGATTCACTCCCTCCTCGTAGTCGATTCCGACAACAAGTTAGTCGGTATCGTCGATTACTTTGCTATCATGAACTAATATACACATAAAAAAGATGTTCCCAACGCATTACGCTGGGAACATCTTTTTCTGACTACTTCGTTTCCAATATCTTTTTGAAGAGGATGTCAATATATTTTTCTTCATCATCAAACAACACATGGTTTTCTGCAAACTCGGGGCGCGTTCCCCAGAAATTCACGTCTTGATATGGTGTATTGGAGAGAATATAACTATCGAGAGTGATGTCTGCATCTTGAAGCGTTGGCTCCACTTCTTCCTTCAGCATTTTGTAAAGCTGAATCTTCGGATCTTGCAATCCCTTCAGGTTTCGAATACCCTTCGGGTCGATGAATGTGACATGCTGTTTCTGTCCATCATTAACCCACAGTATAAAGTCTGGATAGAATCCACTGGCTTCAAAGAATCCAATACCTTTACGGCTCTCGTTTCTGAGAAGGTATATTTCCTTACCTGCAAGCATTCCAACCTTATTGTCTTCAAAGAATCTCCTTACATCTGCCACAAACCGCTTTTCCCCTGGGTTTAGAGCCACAGGGGAAATCTTTATCAGTGGTTCGCTGTTATCTTTATCTTCAAGTAACTTCTTACCATTAGCGTCTTTATCCTGTAGGCAAAGCAACGGATAGAAAAGATGCTGGTCGAAACGGAGTGAGGTAATCCATGTTCCATAGATACTGAAGTCACGTTCCAAGTTGCCTGATAATATCTGCTCTCGCAACTCATGCAGTTTTTCTATCCACTCTTGTTGGTCGTTACGCACCTCAACAGTATATTCTTCAAAGAAATTTGGATCATTAGGCGACAAATAGACAGTCTCCATATACTTTGACTCCCACTTTCCTTTGCTCATCTTGTAGGCACGGTCAATGTATGCTCGTAGCAAAGCGATAGTAATATCCTCCCATCGAGACACATCTCTACCGTAGTCTGTTGGCTTGAGGTCATCTTCTTGAATGAACAGTTCATACCAGTCTGGTTCTTTCATCAATCGTTGCAACACTTCAGTACTCAACTCCATGTTCCACCAGCTACGCTCATTCTTCATCTGCTCAATGGCAAAGAATATCTTGTTCCAGTTGATCAGCGCAAGATGATTGGAACGCAATTTGTCCTTTGGCATTACGGCACCTTCATCTACACCCGCCTTTTTACTCCACAAAGCATCAACCTTTGGTAACCAGTCCACCTTGACACGCACTTTATCTATGCAATCTTCTGGATGCACCACTACCGTTTTCTTGAAGTCGTATCCTTCTTTCAGACGAACTATTTTCAGTTTTGTCTTGCCAAGCAGGTTCACGGTAGGTATCTTTACTTCTGTATATTTTTCTTCATTATTAGGCAATCCTTCGTCTTCCAGGTATTTTCGGAAGGTGTCCATATAGTCTGCCCTTACACCAAAGATATTCAGGGTTTCTATCTCTCGCAATCCTTTTGGCAGATTGCCAGGATTATAGCTGCTATCAAGATCCGTACTTCGTTTCAAAGAATACTTATAGCCTTTCAAACGTACACCACGACCAAAGAGCTGAATAATCTCCGAGCCTTCACTACGCCCTACGTTCATCAGTCCCATAGCGCTGACACGCCAGCTACTCCATCCTTCACTGAACTTCTTTGAGCCTATAAGGATGTTGATGGTCGAGTCATCATCGTTAATGTGTGAAAACAGTGAATTGTTACCAAACTCACGTGTCTCACAATCCAAGTCATTCGACTCACACAGTTTGATAAGTGTATCGCTGTCACCCACGTTTATAACGCCGAAGTAAGGAGCATTTCCTACGCGCAGACCTATCTCTCCGTCACCACCTTTCTGCTTATCAATATGAAGATGAGCATTGGGCACATTGCTGTGGAATAGTCTTTCTATCATCTTATGATATGTCTGGGCAGCGAAAGCATCTTCCTCACCAAGTTTCAATCCTTGTTTTGTCAATAAGAAATTGTTGGCAAACAACGAATATCCACGTGGATTCTTGATTCCATCATTAGGATTGAGTAGTCGCTTGATGTAGCCACTGAACTCCGATGGCCTATTGATGAAGTCTTGGAAGAAAAGGAGTATCTTCACCACATCACTCACCTTGCGTCCTCCCTCACTACGCACAGCATTCACAGAGCTACCCACAAAGATGCCCAATGGACGAGCGATGAGGAACTTGTTCTTGATGTTCGTATCGCTATCGAAAGCCAGTGTCTGCTCATAGAGACACAGCAGATAGGCTGTCAAGTACATATTCAGCAATTCTTCATTATCCACCGTCTCCATATTCATGATGCGGTAGTCCTTTCCATAGCCATCGTTATAGAAGTAGCGGTAACTATAGTCAAAGAGTGTGGCTTTACCATATTCTTCCAACAATGCCGTGCGATTGGCTCCTGTCTGTGCAGCAATAGCCTGTCCAAAGGTTGCCGAGTATTCAAAAGAGAAACCTTCCTGAGTCAGTTTATTTCGATAGCCTTTCCACACTTCGCCGCCGCTACCCTTATGTCCTTCGTCAACAAGTACAAGGTTATTACCCTCGAAGCTATCAACTGCTACTGTTTTGTCACCATCTTGTTCTGCAAGTTTGTTGATGTCTATTACATCAATAGCCTGACCTTCAAAGAAACCGCCACGACCTTGCTTTGAAAAAAACTGTGCATCGAAGTTCGACTTTTTCAGTTCTTCAATGTGCTGTTTAGACAATCCCTCGTTAGGTGTCAGAATCATGATGCGGTTCAATTTCTTGGCATTGTGCTTCTCTGCATAGTGCAGATACTGCTTGATGTTCACATGCATCATCAGTGTCTTACCCGAACCTGTTGCTGCCCAAAATGCAACTTTGTTTAGGTCGTCCTCAGTGAACATTGGCATGTCGTGCCATGTTTCCGTGCGCTGGTTGAAGTCATGCACCATGAACTCGTTGATGTCATCGAGCAAACGCTGCTTGTCAGAGAAAAAACGGTCAAGATATATTTCTGTGAAGAGCAGAGCTAAGTACTGGTAGTACTTCCACGTTATCTTTTCGTCTCGACGTTCATTTATCTCCCTTGTATGTTTCACTATGTTGCGGTCATACTCGTAGAGCTTTTCTTCCTTGATTTCATAGTCATACATGTGCATCTTCAGCGCATAGAAGATACGTGACGTTCCTTCGTCATCCACACCTTCCAGTGCCGGATCCTTCAAGCCTTCACTCAAAGCCGCCAAGTCCCTACACCCCAATAGATGCAGGATGTATTTATGCAGTACCAGCGCTTCCTGTAGGCGTGCTGGTCTTTTTGTATTCTTCTTTGCCATATTAAGCCTCTTCAAACATTCGTTTTGCGAACTCCTCTTCCGTCAGCACCACTTTCCAGTTTTCCTCGTCTCTGCGCAGGTTAGGCAAGGTGTTGTCGCCATTCACGTAGATAAGGTCGAACTCTGAATCATGGGTGCGGAAATCCATGCGTTCAAAGAAACGACAAAGTTTCTCGTTGTCTATCTCCTCGCAGTTACGCCAGATGACAAGAGTCTTCAGTCCTCTACGATGAGTCTTTCCTTGAACAACACAGATATTGTCATTCTCGAACCAGTCTTCGGTTTCCACGTTCAGACCTATCAGATAGTTGAAAGTCTCTACCATATCCACCTTCGTCTCCACTAACTCATTGTCTTTGGTGGTTTTCATCGATATATTGAACGGATTGACGAACATCTTTAGGTTCAGAAGCGAGTCGCGAGTTTCTGTGTCAAGCATATAACTGAGCATATAGCTCTCATGGAACTCGTCATCACGCCAGTCTGTCTGCTGCTTCTTAATTTCAAGGTTATTCAGCGTATCTTCATATTGCTCCAAGCGGATGTATTTGAAGCATTGGGAGATGCCGTTGCGAGAGACAGGCTTGCCATCGCGCCAGTCAAAAGAATAGACAATTTTTTCAATACGTGGGCGAGTTACTTTGTTAAAGTAATTTGCCATTTCACAAAGCATATACTTTCGAGAGCCTTTATCTTCTCTATTTAGATTAATAATAGCATGAGCGGTTGTTCCCGAACCTGCAAAATAATCAAAGAATAGGTCGTCGTTACCACTGTTTAAGGATATTGTGTCTGCTATAACCGTTTCATCTTTAGGAAAACCAAAATCTTCATTTCCCATAACGTCACGTAAACGCTTTGTTGCTGCACGACCATCTTGATAGAACACGCTATAAGGTGCTTGGAATTCTCTGTCTTTTAAGTACGATTTTAATGTCGGAACAGACTTCTCGTCTTCACCAAAAGCTACAAGTCCCTTGGAAATTATTTCATCCATTCTTTCCTTTGTTGGAAATAACCATCCACGAGATGGGACTGCCACAGGTTTACCTGTAACTGGATGTAAAACTTCATATCAGGGACCTCCACCACCAGGCCAAGATATGTTGTCAGGGAAATATATTCCTTTTTCATCTATTCTGTTATAATGCTTATGTGACTTAGCAGGATGAGAATCTGGTAACGATTTATACCATTCCTTCAATGCTTCAGTCATAGCATCGTAATCCGTACCATATTGTTTCTTTATACGTTCATAAGCATTATAAATATCATCAAGACCTTTCTTCTTTTGCTTCCATTCAATCTTTTTGTCAGATAAATATTGACGATTAGATGCATAGACAATCATGTACTCATGAGAAATGGATACAAAACGAGAATCATTCTTACGTCCAGCAGCCCAAACCATATCAGCAATGTAATTCTCTTTACCAAATACATTATCCATAACATCTCTTAGATATGGCTGTTCTGCCTCGTCGATAGAAGCAATAAAATTTGAAGTATCATTAACGAAGCATCTTCCTAATGAAATACGATCTGAAATCATTGACAACCAACTTGAATGCTGATATCGATCCTTATAAGCAAAGCCGTCATTACCAGTGTTGTATGGAGGGTCAATGTAAACACATTTAACACTCTTTGCATATTTCTCCTGTAACAACTCCAATGCTTGGAAATTCTCACTATCAATCAGCAAGCCATTTGTCTGCTCATCAATATTCTCCATGCTTTTTACTAACTGATGCTTAAACTTAGCATCGAAGAAAACGGTGTCAAGAACAAGGAAAGGATTCTGCTTCAAGAATTCAACAGTAAGCGGTTCGCTATAGCCTTCTGTCATCATGTCGCCCTTAATATCGTCAATAGCAAATAGGCGCACCCATTCCTTACGCTGAGCTTCATTGGCAATAATCTCAGGATAGAGTTTCTCTGGCACACGGTCAAGCGTGATGCAATAGTCACTTTGCACCACGAACTTCTTTTTCAGCCACAGTTTCTTTTGGAAGTTTTCAAGTTGAGCCAACATACGGATAATCTTCTCACCTACCTGCTTGATGGCACGAACAATAGTCAGCTGGCTATTGATGAGTTGAGCATCAAGGTCATCGATATGCAGCACCTCATTCTTGATATAGAAATCCAGTTCACGATGAAGGAAGCCGCCAAGATCCTTATGGATAAAGTAATCGAATGAGTTCTTGGCTGTATAGTCCGTCAAATGCTTCTCCAGCAAGGTGCGGTTGGCATTATCCTTTGTAGGAACTTTGACTGTAAGCAGTTCATTAAACTCTTCAGGTATAAGTCCTGCAATAACCTCCAATGCTTCAGCCATCAGGTCTTTTTGTTTTGCAGTCTTTGGCATGAGGTCGTATGTGAAGTATATGTTCAAGCCACCTTCGCTATCTGTCTCCAATGTCTTGTCATCTTCTTTTACAAAAAGATTCATGCATTTCTCTCCACCATCTGGCTTATAGATGGCAAAACGGCGCTCCATACCGTTCTGTGACTTGTTGTTGTTCTGCTCGGTAGAAGCGTTCTTGAGTACGAAGTGTACCTTTCGTCTTGATGTTGGCAATACGAAAGTGTAGTTTTGGAAATATTCGGAAGTCTTGATGTAATACTGGTCTGCATTTGCCCAGTGCAACTTCACTTCCTCACCATTGTATGGAATGGCGTATGTATTATCCTTGTAGCGACGCTTGGACAGGAAATCACCACCATCGTAATAGCGAGAAAAGAACGTAACAAGATGACTGAATACCTCTGCCTGCATAGACTCCGTATCGGCAGACTGTGCCAATTGAACTTCCAACTTGTCGTATTCATCGCGCATAGGCGTGCCTTTAGGCAATACTTCTATATTGCCACCCACAGAGGCAGCAATCTCCGCCATGCGTTTCTTAGCTTTATCTGCTTCGCCTCCATTGTTGCCTTCAAGCTCTTGCTTAACCTGAGGGAGCAACTCTAAGTCAAGGAAACGTTGGATGTCGTTACGCTTCTGGTTCATGATGCGGTAGATACCGAAATCAAGTTCGGCATGATCCATCATGAATATTTCTTCCAGTTTCTTCCTGAAACTATCGTAATAATTCTGTGCCATATATTTGTTTTCTTTTAATTCTCTTTTACTTTCCAGCGAATAACAAACAGATTCTGCTGTTCTGTCTGTTTCACCATGCGTTGTTCCAATTCCGTAATCATCGATTTGCGCTGTTGGCTTACTTCTTCCTCTCGGTCATCAAGTTCATTACGCAAACGACGTTTCTTACGTTTCAGTTCGTCCACTTTCTTCTCCAAAGCCAGTTTCTCAGCCACCGATTCAGCATTACGGGCGTCTCTTTCCGTTTGTAATATCTGCTTCTTGATGGTAGAAAGTTCTGCCTCTATCCCATCAATCACATCATGTTCCCACTGATAAATGCGGTTTTCCTCTACCTTGAAGAAAGAAAGATTACGGGTGTCAAGTTCTTTAAGTTTTGCGGTACTATGCTGGAGCACATCCTTCTGCAATCGCAGACGTGTCTGCTCGTCAATATGTTCGCTTGGGACGATCTTTCCACCATTGAGGAAAAGTTTCTCACAATCATCCTGAGAAACAATCCGACCATCATCGGTGATGGCATTGAATAGCATATACTGTTCTTCTGCCAAAGCAGATACCGCTAAAGAAGAGAGGATAAGCACACCGCTCTGCCCTTGAAGGTAGTCAGGAAGGTCGGCATTCATAGAAAGTGCTTTTTGGTCAAATTCCACCTCGGCATCTTCAAGTGAGAGCGACAAGGCAGAATTGATGACATATTGTGCTAACGGATGACTCAGACGGTAAGGTGTGGCATCTTCTGTCTGCTGAAGCATCGCATACTTACCAGGTCGCTGACCTGCAACAGGAACACGAAGGACAAAACTGTGTTTGCTGTCATTGAAAACAGCCTCCTTGCTAAGGATGTATCTTGTCAGTTCCCAGAAAATATGTTCATAACGATTAAGGAAACCTGTGGTGTTATCGCGTGTCATGCGAAGGTGCTCTTGCACATTGATGTCGAAGTTCTCCAGCACCTGTGAACGTACTTCCGTCATACGTTCATCTATCTGTTCCTGCATCTCGTTTTGCAGTTGTTCAAAGGCTTTGTTTATTTCTTCCTCACTACGACATTGCTGGTATATCTCCCAGATGCGTGACTCTATGTCGATGGCGTCGGCTTGTCCAAGGACTTCGTCACTTGCTCCGAACACATCATCAAACAACTTAAACTTTGTTGACAACAAGTTGAAGACTCGCACATCTGCATAGTTGCGTTTGTTGAGGAAATTAACCACTACCACATCATGCTTCTGCCCGTAGCGATGACATCTACCTATGCGCTGCTCTATGCGTTGCGGATTCCACGGGAGGTCATAGTTGATGACCAATGAACAGAATTGCAGGTTCAGACCTTCGGCTGCTGCCTCGGTGGCAATCATGATGTCTGCTTTGTGTTGAAAATAATCGACGGCAGCAGCTCTTCGGTCAGCAGTCTTGATGCCGCTCACCTTGTCAGGATGCTCCAGACACCAGCGTTTATATATTTCGTTGGTCTGCGGTTCGCTTGCCTTGCCGTTGAACAGCACAATGCGGCCAGCATACCCATTGGCTTCGAGATAGTCACGCAGAAAAGCCTGCGTCTTAGTTGATTCTGTAAAGATGAGTGCCTTGCGTTCTGCTCCTTTTTCCTTCAGGGTGATAAAAGCTTTCTCAAGAGCTGAGAGTAAGGCTTCTATCTTGGATTCCGTCTTTATCGTCTTGGCTTTTGCTATGAATTCCTCGATAGTTGCTATCTCGGATTTCAGACGTGGAACATTCACATAATCATTATCCAGTAATGGAGTGTCGCCATCGATATCTTCTTCGTCTGCAATGTCCTCATATACACTCATTTCATCATCGTCATGAATGATGTATGAGAGGTCGAATCGTTCCTTCTGCTCTGTCTCCAACATTCGTTGCAGACGAGCCTTGATGTGCGTGAGCGTAAAGATGAGCGCATAAATGGATGAAGCCAGAATCTTACGCACTATCATGGTGGTAAGTTTCTTTTGTGACGCAGGTACGCTGTATAGGTCATCACGACGGAGAAACTCTGACACTTCGTTGTACAGTTCCTGTTCCTCATCGGTGGCATTGAACTCCTGAACAAGAGGATAACGCTCTGTGTATTTGATGTATTCACGCACATCACGACGGAGGGTTCTCTTGTACATGTTCTCTATCCTTTGTCGCAGGTTGAGGAGATTTTCACCCTTTCCATACTGACGACGGAAACTCTTCTCGTTTCCAAACAGACGGTCGTCAATGATACTTGTAAGGCCGTATAGCTCCATCAAGGAGTTTTGGAAAGGGGTGGCAGTAAGCAACAGTTTCTTTACGCCAGTCAAGGCATCACGCACATTTGCTGATGTTCGTGCAGAAGAACGATAGACATTGCGCATCTTGTGTGCCTCGTCTATTACTGCCAGGTCGAAGCCATGTAGCAAGATGGCTTCTTTATGTTTTGCAACGAAGTTATAACTACAGATAATGGCACGCTTGCTATTAAGCGATGGCTTTCCTTCACGAATGTATGAATTATAGTTCTTCGTGTCGAGAATCTCACTTGGAATACCAAACTTTTCCATCAACTCTGCCTCCCATTGCTTCCTCAACGAAGCTGGGCAAACGATAATAATCTTTCGCTTACCCGTTGACCAGTACTGACAGATGACAAGACCAGCCTCGATAGTCTTTCCGAGACCGACCTCATCTGCAAGTACGACACCCTTGGAGAATGGTGAACGGAACGCAAAAAGGGCGGCATCAATCTGATGAGGATTGATGTCAACCGTGGAACTAAGCAACGACTGCGACAGGGATGACAAGTCGCCATTGGACGATTGCCCCATCAACAGGGATGCATAGTACTTTGCGTGGTATGGTGTTATTCTTTCTGCCATGCTTGCACTTATGTATAAACCGTCAAGCGATGACAATATGTAAGATTAGAAGTTAAAAACTTAGCGAAGCGGTCTCACTGACCGCAGGAAAGTAATGAAAAGATAAAAATGGAGATTACCCGTATGCGTCGGCGCATACGAGAACTCCTAACTTCTCAACTCAACTTCTAACTGTTAACTCTTAATTGTTAACTCCTGTATGTACAATACAGGATAGCTTGCCATGCTTGCAGATTTTGGTGCGAAACTATTAACGGACGAAAACAGGTAACGAGAAATACCTAAAAGTATGGATACAAGAATGGCGTGAACCGAATCTTATCCAAACTCTTAGGTATTTGGCGTAACCTGCTTACATCAGATAAGTTTCGTCCACGCCAAAGCATGGACGTTTGAACTTATTCTGAGATGTAAGCATCTTTAAATCGCCAAATTTCAAGAGTTTATCCGAATAAATAGCAAACGCTATATTTATAATTTATGTTCTTTAACTATTTTGTTTCTATTTCTTTGTCTTGTTTAATATTTAGTAATTATTTATTTTGACACATTTGTTTGTAAGAACGGTACAACCATTCACAAATGCAAAGGTAACAACTTTTTATTAAATGAAAAAAATTGTGGGGATAATATTCTGAACAATTTGAATACCGTTATCGGACAATTGAAAATATACGCCAAACTGCATTTTCTTGCAGAATTATCGATAATGATTGTCCGAAGTCAATTTTTGTTCCTTTTTTTGCTATTTTGTGCTTTTCGCTCTCCTTGTATTTCTGTATATATAATACGATAAGCCTGCCATTCGTGAATACGCATCCATTTGTCCTTTAAAATCGCTACAAAATGGGCGATTTTTTTGTACGCGTAGAAAAAAAATTTGTACGCGTACAAAATAATTCTTTATCGCGATGCAGATAATTTTTCTTCACGAGCAAATTTTTGTTTTATCATGAAACGGCTTTTTTTTTGTGTGCAGGAATTACGATAAGCCCGATTTACCGTTTTGTACAAATAGGACAAACATCAGTTTGTGAGCATGTCTATATTCGACCTGTACTGTTGAAATTGTATGTTTTTTTGCCGCAGTGCGGCCAGTTTAAAAACATGGTAAAAACAAAAGAAAACATGTTTTTTCTTGTTTTTGTTCTGTTTACTTCCC
>JAFYAT010000117.1 GCA_017540585.1 Bacteroidaceae bacterium
GCAAATGCGTCCTTAGCTCAGCTGGTAGAGCAATTGACTCTTAATCAATGGGTCCAGGGTTCGAGCCCCTGAGGGCGTACAATTTGCAAAGATTATTCGACCGAAGTCGTGGAGCAGTGTTGGAGAGATGGCAGAGTGGTCGATTGCATCGGTCTTGAAAACCGACGTACTGAGAGGTACCGGGGGTTCGAATCCCTCTCTCTCCGCAACAAAGAAGGAAGTCAAAATGACTTCCTTTTTTTGTGGTTTAGAGAGAGTGGATGAGAACCCAATGGTTCGACCCTCGTAGAGCTGGGCGTAGCCAATCCCTCTCTCTCCGCAACAAAGAGTAGAATGCTATGTACATAAAAAAGTACATATATTTTTGGCGGTATGAGATTAATGGTTTATCTTTGCCACGTAAACAATAAATACAACGATTATGACATCATTATCATTTTCCGATTTCAGGAAGAACATTGCCAGCTTGGAAGCCAAGATTGAGAATGCTCGTCAGGAATATCGTGAAGGTCGTACGCTGCATTTTGAGAATGCTGCCGCTGCCAAGAAATGGATGGATGAGTTATAACTGCTTAAAATTAAACTATAACGAATAAAATAGGTGTATAACAGTTCATTTTTGAACTGTTATTTTTTTCGATTAACGGTATAGATTTGGTGCAGAGAAACGATATTTTGTCGAATAAGCGGTGTGGAATCGGGAGTTTTTGTCGATTAAGCATCGTTCTGTAGTCGTTTTGTTCAGTAATAATATTGCCCACTATAAACCAAAAACCAGCGGAATCGTCAGATGAACATCGGATTCCGTTGGTTTATGGTTTTATAACCGTTTTGTTTTAGAGTTCCATAAGTTGGGGGGAGTTGAAGGGGGCTTTCTTATCGTAATAATGAAGAAAAGTCGCCATGATTATGTGTCAGGACAACTTTTTTCTATTTTAATTGCTGTTTTACCAAATTAATATTGTACCTTTGTGACAATTGCGAATGAGGAGGTTGGTGGTATCGTTACAATTAACTTTCACGGAAGACGTGAATTGCTTGACCTTTACTTCTTAACTTCTTGGGGCAATATAGAGAAGATTTATTCAATATTCGGAAATACTTCTCTTGTAGTAAAGATGAGTAAATAGAAGTTAAATTAAGTAAAGAGACACTGCCATGTCAATACAATTTGGCGAACAGACTATTGTCTTTTAACTTCTTTTTAATCCTTTTTATTTCATTTTACTTCCATAAATGAGCAAGTTGATTAAGTGAATTATTATTTTAATACTAAACCTAAATAGCATTAACACATGAAAAAAAGCTTTAGTGAATGTCCTGCACTTGCCTTACGTAAGCACCTTACCACAGGAATGCTTACTGCATTGATGGCTATGGCATCTAACGGTGCAAAGGCTCAGCTGTCAACCAATCCGGACAAGTTCCTCGGAAACATTACAACCTCGTATCAAGTGGATTATGGCAAGGAGAAGTACTATACTCTCTGGAATCAGATAACCTGCGAGAATGAGTCAAAGTGGAGCTCCATTGAGGGCTCGCGCAACTCGTTCAACTGGGGTGGCAGCGACAATGCGTACAACTACGCCAAGAGCCACGGTTTCCCATTCAAGTTCCACACTCTCATCTGGGGCTCACAGTACCCTGGATTCATGGACAACCTATCTACTTCCGAACAGTACAAGGCTATCGTGGAGTGGATGGATGCCATCAAGAAACATTATCCTAACCTCGAGATGATAGACGTGGTCAACGAGGCTGTGGCAGGTCATGCTCCAGCTCCTTACAAGAACGCACTCGGAGGTGACGGCAAGACAGGATTTGACTGGATAATCAAGGCATTCGAGATGGCGCACGAGCGTTGGCCTAATGCCATCCTTATCTACAATGACTACAACACGTTCCAGTGGCAACGCACTCAGTTCATCGAACTTGTGCGCACACTTCGTGACGCTGGTGCCCCTATAGACGCATACGGCTGTCAGTCACACGACCTTACGGATATGGACGTCAACAGCTTCAAGTCAGCCATGAACGAGATACAGACGGCTCTCAAGATGCCTATGTACAGTACGGAGTACGACATTGGCACATCGGATGATAGCAAGCAGTTGCAGCGCTACAAGGAACAGATCCCTTATATGTGGGAAGCTGACTATTGTGCAGGAGTCACTCTCTGGGGATATATCTATGGCAAGACATGGACAACAGACGGTAACTCAGGCATCATCAAGGATGGCAAAGACCGTCCAGCAATGTCATGGTTGCGTGACTATATGGCATCAGACAAGGCTAAGACTGCCAAGAGCCCGTTCCCAGGAATGAAGAAGGAGGCATCCGTATATATCAAGCCAGCAAACATACGAGTGGAGAAGGGAGAAGATGTGCCTGTAGAGGTGCGTGCAGCCCTTCGTACAAAGACCATAGAACGCGTTGAGCTGTATTCAAAGAACACTCTTGTTGCCACACTTACTGAGGCACCTTATACCGTGACCATTCCTGCCACCGCACTTGGTAGATACGACCTCAAGGCCATCGTGTATGACACTGAGGGCAACAAGTATGAGCGCATAGGCGGATTCACGGCTTACAATCCTCGCAAGGCTTACAAGAACCTCTCCATCCCTGGAACTATTCAGGGCGAAGACTTTGACATAGGTGCAGAGAGCATCTCTTATCATGACGGCGACGGCAATAATCAGGGAACAAACTCATACCGTTCAAACGGCGGTGGCGTGGATATCGTGACAGCATCATCGGGTTATGCCATCGGCTATACTCAGGCAGGCGAATGGCTCGAATATACAGTCAATGTCAAGGAAGCCGGCATCTACTCATACGATGCATATCTCTCAGCCGATGCAGCAGGAGCAGCAGTCCGTCTTGCAGTGGTCAAGGACGGAGTGCCACAGGATATCAGTGGCGACATCAACTGTCCTAACTACGGATGGGAGTCATACCGCAATGTACACGGACGCACCAGCATAGCCCTTGAAGAGGGAACGAACGTCATCCGTGTAACATGGATGAAGGGCGCGTGCAATCTTGACCGTTTGACCTTCAAGAAGGTGGAGGTCGATAATGACATGAAGATTTCCCTCAATGTCACTCCTTCTCCAGCAACAGTAAGTACGGCATCAAACATCAGCGTTACGGCATCCTCACCAACAAGCACTATCAGCAACGTGAAGATTTATGTGAATGATGTATTGTTACGTACACTTACAAGCAGTTACGAAACAACTTACACACCTACAGCAAAGGGCACCGTTGTCATTTCAGCCATTGCAACAGATGCAGAAGGCAAGGAGTCAAAGATAGCGTCAAAGAGCGTAGTCGTAAACAACAAGCGTACAGCCTACCGCACAGTCACTCTCCCAGGAACGATTGAGGCAGAGAACTTTGACAAGGGTGGTGAAGGTCTCACGTTCCACGACTCCGATGACAAGGACGAGGGTAAGGCAAGCTACCGTACCGACAACGAGGGTGTGGATATTGTCAAGACATCATCAGGCAATGTGCTCGGATATACTGCCACAAACGAGTGGGTAGAATATACTGTCAAGGTCAAGGAGGCAGGAACATACACATACGAGGCAACCGTTTCGTCAGGAACAACAGGCTCAGGCTTCCGCATCAGCAATGTCGTTGACGGCAAGCTTACGACCCTTGCAACAGTGTCAGTTCCTCAGACAGCCAGCAACAGCTGGGATACTTACAAGGTTGTTAAGGGTAGAATCCTTAAACAGCTTGAAGAGGGCGAGTACCGCATCCGTATCACCATCACAGGTGCTAACTGCAACATTGACAAGATTAACTTCATCTGTTCAGTTCCTGCTGGAATCGGAGAAGTTGAAGCCGACGTTCCAGCAGCTGATGACAGCAAGCCAGTATATAACCTCCGTGGTCAGAAGGTTGATACCAATTATAAGGGCATCATCATCCGCAATGGTAAGAAGATTATACGCAGGTAAAGATAAAATATAAATAAAAATGGGAGTTAACTTCGGTTAGCTCCCATTTTTTTTATTCTTCTTTTTCCTTATTTTTATCGTTGCCAAAAAGTATTTCGCGTTCCCTTACTTCTGCAACCTTAACCCATTCTTCTGGAACAAATCGCCAGTGGTTCTTGGCTTCAGGGATAATGGTGTGCTTCTCCTTGATGTACTCCATAAGATAATAACGAATATCCTTGTCGGTACTGCACACCACACGCTTGTCTATCTCTTCCTTGGTAAGGCCTGCTCCCTTGGTAAGAAGTTCGCCACCTCCATTTGAGCGGTAAGCGGTCATTGCAACCTTGTACATGCGGTTCATGTCAAAAGGTGTTCCGTCATCCATGCACTTTATGGTAATACGTTCGCCATCGCCCTTGCGAACATCCACTTCATATTGAATGCCAGAAGCAGAATCGAAGTTGAAGATGAAATTCTTGAACCCAATACGGTTCGGATTACTCTTCATTGGACCAATCTGAAGGAATGGGTCGTCGGCTGATGTCATCTGACATATCCATGCGCCATAGCTCATTTCGAGATAGTTCTTTATCTCCTTGCCACTAAGCATGAGAGTGTAGAGGTGGTCTTCAAAACGGTAAAGGTTGAACAAGTTGTTTACCTTCACCTCACCAGGTTCTATACTGGCGGAGAAGAACAAAGGTGCTGCAAATGAAATGTCTGCACCAGAAATGTGCAACTGGAGTTCCTGAATAAGGTCGATGTAAGACGAAGAACCGAAGTAGGCATCACTCACATCAACACCATTGACGAACTTGCCAATCTTTTCGGAGGAGAACACGCGTATGTTCTTGAAGTCATAGTGGAACATCTTCTTGAACTCGTTGGCATGAAGATTGCTTAGCGTTCCTATATAGTGAAGTTGGCAAGAACTTTCGTGCCTAACCACCTCGCCCGATGAATTGAGCGAAAATTCAAGGTTAACCTCGGCAACACTATTGGCATAGCAACCAGGATTGACACAGAGGACACTCTTGCCACAAGGTGCTTCAACCTCTTCCATATTGCTTGCGTGGTCGTGACCATATAATATAAGGTCAAAGCCATCAACGCCCGTTGCTGTATCACGAGTGGCGTTCTCCTTGTATTCTGGAGTGTCAATGCCATCATCCATACCCGAATGGAAAAGTCCTACGATAAAGTCAGGTTCTTCCACCTCCTTTACGTGTGCAATCCATTTTCTTGCACTCGTCTTGATGTCCTCAAACCTCATGTCCTTCCACACATCACTTGGAATCCAATGAGGTATGGCAGGTGTGACAAAGCCTATGATGGCAATCTTAACGCCACTACGACGGATGATGGTGTAAGGTTCAAAATAGGGAAGTCCCGTTTCTACGTCAATGGCATTTGCACCAAGAATAGGAAAGTTACAGTCGCCCACAAACTTATCGAAAACCTCATGTCCCGTTTCTATATCGTGATTACCTATCACGCCTACGTCATAACCGATGAAGTTCATCATGTCTGCTACACGATGATGCTTGGATGGGTCATTCACGTAGTTGAAATAGTATGATGTTGGTTCGCCCTGAATAATGTCGCCACCATCGATTAGGATTGTTCCTACGGGATTCTTCTTGCATAACTGAGCCACAAAACCATGAACACGCTGAAGACTTCCTTTGCCCCAGCGTTCATGTCTGAAATCATACGGAAAATAGTTTCCATGTATGTCAGTTGTGAATAATATGGTTAGTTTGCGAGTTTCCGTGGGATGTGAGTTTTTAAGTTATTGAGTTTTTAAGTTTTTAAGTTTGTAAGTTTGTAAGTTTTTGAGTTTTTAAGTTTTTGAGTTTTTAAGTTTTTGTGTTATTGAGTTTTTGAGTTATTGAGTTTTTGAGTTTTTGAGTTCTTAAGTTTGTAAGTTCTTGAGTTATTACATTCTTGAACTCTATGGAAAACTATAAAATATAGAATGACTATACTTTATAAAAATATTAGAGGCTCCAGACAATATAGAATAACTATAATACTCCAGAGCCTCCAAAATAACTCTTATTTATGATTAGTTTGCTGCCTCAAACTCCTTGAGGAAACGAACGTCGTTCTCTGAGAAGAGACGGAGGTCCTTAACCTGATACTTGAGGTTTGTAATACGCTCAATACCCATACCGAAAGCATAACCCTTGTACTTTGTAGAGTCAATACCATTAAGCTCAAGCACGTTCGGATGAACCATACCACAACCAAGAATCTCAAGCCATCCGCTACCCTTACACATAGAGCAGCCTTCACCCTTACAGAGGGTACAGCTTACGTCCATCTCAGCACTTGGCTCTGTGAATGGGAAGTATGAAGGACGGAGACGAATCTTTGTGTCCTCACCGAACATCTCACGTGCAAAGAGGAGAAGCACCTGCTTGAGGTCTGTAAAGCTTACGTTCTCGTCAACGTAGAGCCCTTCTACCTGATGGAAGAAGCAATGAGCACGTGCACTTACTGCCTCGTTACGATAAACACGTCCTGGGCAGATGATACGGAGTGGTGGTTGCTGCTTCTCCATCACACGGCTCTGTACAGAACTTGTGTGAGTACGGAGAATTATGTCTGGATGAGCCTCCACAAAGAATGTGTCCTGCATATCACGTGCTGGATGATCTTCTGCAAAGTTCATTGCAGAGAATACGTGCCAGTCGTCTTCAACCTCAGGTCCCTCAGCGAGAGAGAATCCGAGACGAGAGAATATATCGATGATTTCGTTCTTGACAATAGTGAGAGGGTGGCGTGTTCCGAGTGCTACAGGATAAGCTGTACGTGTGATGTCAATACCACAGTCAGTATCAGTAGTTTCAAAAGAGGCACGAAGAGCATTGAGTTTCTCTGTAGCCTTGTTCTTGAGTTCGTTGATTTTTACACCAATCTCCTTCTTCTGCTCAGCAGGTACATTACGGAAGTCTGCCATCAAGGCTGTAATAGCACCTTTTTTGCTGAGATACTTGATGCGCAAAGCCTCAATCTCGTCAGCATTGTTTGCAACAAGACTGTCAACTTCTGCAATCAAACTATTTATTTTTTCTAACATAATTACTTATAATTACAGTTGCTTTTTTACATTTTCACGCAAAGATAACGCTTTTTTTTTGTATTTTGGTATAAGATATAAAATTATAGTGTAAATTTGCGCAAAAATCGTCGGGCACTATCTGCAAAAAGTGTTTTTGAGTAATGCTGACGACTTATTTTTGCAATGAACATAACATCTACAAAGGTACTTGTTCTGGCATGCATTGTCATGTGTGCTTGTAACAATGGCGGACAATCGTCATCTGACGAAACAACTAATGACTCTATAAATTCTGCAGACGAGAAACTTGACACACTTAATCTTTTTGATGAAGTCGAGCCTCCAGTTTCTGCAGATGAATTGTTCGTTGATTTCTTCTTCAATTTTGCTGCTGACCCTAAATATCAGAGCCAACGAATCAAGTTCCCGCTCCCTATGAAGGATAATGATGCACGTCTTGACATTACTCCTGACGATTGGCATCAGTTCAACCGTTTCAAGGCTCAGGAATTCTATTCTGTAATATATGAACGAGAGAATGACCTTGAGCTGCAGAAGGATACATCGCTTTCGCACGTTTGTGTACAGTGGATTGACCTCAAGGATGAATATATAGAAGAGTTCAACTTCAGGCGTATCAATGGAAAATGGATGCTTACGGACATAGTGAAAGAGGATATGAAGAATTCGCCTAATGGTTCTTTCTTAAAGTTCTATGCACAGTTCGTATCTGATTCCGTTTATCAACGCGAAGCTATAGTTTCTCCTCTTAAGTTCATAACGCTTCAGGAAGACCCAGATGAACCTACATTAACAGAGGAATTGTCGGTGGATGAATGGTTCAGTATGCAATCGGATATGCCTGTTATTACAGACGTTATAGCAAATATAGACTTCGGACAGACCTGCATTAGTCAGAACCGTAAGAAGATACTTATGGAGGGTGTAAGCAATGGCCTCTGTATCAAGTTCAAGTTTGATAAGGTCGGTAATCAATGGAGATTATTTGAAGTGGAAAATTGATTTTTCAGATTAGACAAGTTCTATAGATTTATTAGAGCGTGTCATTAAGCTTTTAATCCCGAAAAATAATGGAAAATTACTCGCTTTTGCAACATAACACGTTTGGCATGAAAGTTCGTGCCAAGCGTTTTTTTGAATATAAGTCAGTAGAAGAATTGCAGCAGCTGATAAAGTCAGTTCCTATTGATGAACCTTTGTTACACATAGGTGGTGGAAGTAACCTATTATTTACAGGTGACTATGAAGGAACAATCCTTCATTCTGCCATTAAGGGAATAGAGGTTGTTGATGAGACTGATGACAACATACTCGTTAGGGTAGGTGCTGGTGTAGTATGGGATGATTTTGTGGCGTATTGCTGCGAGCACAACTGGGGTGGGGTGGAGAACCTTTCACTCATACCAGGTGAGGTAGGTGCAAGTGCTGTTCAGAACATTGGTGCATACGGGTCAGAAGCTAAGGACACCATTGTACTTGTTGAAGCTGTAGAACTTCGTACTGGACAACTTCGTGTACTTGGTAATGCTGAATGTAACTATGCTTATCGCCAAAGCATATTTAAGCAGGAACTTAAAGGCAAGTACGCCATCACATATGTTACGTACAAGCTTGACAAACATCCTGTACTTAAACTTGACTACGGCAATATTCGTACAGAACTTCAGTCTAAGGAACACGTGACGATAAGTGATGTTCGTCAGGCGATAATAGACATCAGAAACACTAAACTTCCTGACCCGAAGATACTCGGAAATGCGGGCAGTTTCTTCATGAATCCAGTTGTTAGTCGTGAAAAGTTCCTGTCTATTCAGAAAGATTATCCTCAGATGCCTTTCTATGAAGTGGATAATGGAGTTAAAATCCCAGCAGGATGGATGATTGAACAATGTGGATGGAAAGGTAAATCACTTGGTAGAGCAGCTGTACACGACAAGCAAGCACTTGTGCTTATCAATCTTGGCGGAGCTACATCAGACGAGATTATTGCACTTTCTGATGCTGTTTGCAAGTCGGTAAAGGATAAGTTTGGTGTAGATATTCATCCTGAGGTGAATTTCATCTAATAATCTATAACTCCAAATTTATACCTTATGGCAGAAAGAGCAAGTTGAAGACTTGCGAAACTTAAATTTGTAATATAACATGAAGATTACGTTTCTTGGTACGGGTACATCATGCGGAGTACCATTCATAGGTTGTGATTGTGAGGTCTGTACGAGTACTGACCAGCATGATAAGCGACTAAGGACATCGGCTTTGGTCGAGATAGGGGACAGACACATCCTTTTGGATTGTGGACCTGATTTTCGTCAGCAAATGCTTACAGTACCTTTCAGCAAGCTTGATGGCGTACTTGTTACACATGAACATTATGATCATGTGGGTGGTCTTGACGACCTACGTCCGTACATGATGTTTGGTGAAGTGAATGTATATACAGAGGATTTCTGTGCCACACACCTTGAAGAGCGTATTCCTTATTGTTTTACACCAAAGGAAAAGCGTTATCCTGGAGTCCCATCCATCAATCTTGTCCGTGTTGAGCCACACAAGCCTTTCAATATTGAAGATATAGAGATTATGCCGATTCGTGTAATGCATGGCGCACTTCCGATTCTCGGTTTCCGTATAGGCAAGATGGCTTATATTACAGACATGAAAACCATTGATGAGAGTGAATATGCTTATCTTGAAGGTATAGATACTCTTATCGTCAATGGATTGCGTCACAAGGAACACAGAAGTCACCAGTCAATTGAGGATGCCATTGCTTTTTCCAAGAGAATTGGTGCAAAGGTGACATATCTTATCCACATGTCACATGATGCAGGTCTTCATGCCATAGAGGAGGCAAAGCTTCCTCCTACTTTCCATTATGCTTATGATGGACTTGTTATCGAGGTTGAATAACCTTTTTATTTTTCTTTCCTTTGTTGATTACTTTGAAGGCTGTGTCCAAAGCATCTTCTTGTGCAACGGATATGTCAGGAAGTGTACCGTGAATATCCTTCTCGTCAGCACCATAGAGCCAGAAACGCTTGAATGAAATGCTGCATTTGAGATTTGATATTGGTAATGTGTACATGAGTATATCTCCGAAGCTGACGTTCATTCCGCCTGTCTCTTCACCAATTACTGTACCACATCCGAAATACTTGAATGCCCATGCAAATGAATTGGCAGACGAGAATGTGTGGTGACTTGTGAGTAGTATGACGTTACCATCATAATATTTGTCAGTTCCGTAGTATGACTCCGTAAGCTGGTTATTATTATAGAAACTTATTCCAGGAGTAATATCGTTTCCTTGCATCATCCTGCGTGAGGTTGGTGTTATTCTTACGTATGTCTTGGCAAACTGACAGAATGGCTTTGGTGATATATAACGTAACAGCTCGTCTCCGACACGAGAATTACCTCCTCCATTTTCTCTTATGTCGATGATAAGATTCCTGATGCCTTGTTCCTTTAAAGTCATGAACATTGAGTCTGCAAAATTCTTCATTCTGTCAACATCCCAGAAGCTCCTGAAATCCATTATTGCAATAGATTTGTCTTTCAGGATTTGGAACGAGTAATTGTCCTTGTTAGAAGTTGCTATTGCATTTCTCTTGTTGTAACCAAGCCTAAGTTGCTTGCTGTCCTCAAATGAAATGGATGGAACAGTTATGGTTTTTGACTTTTTCTCTCCCTTTAGTTTATGCTCTATTTCATAATTGTCATTGGTGAAAAGCAGGTGGAAATATGCAAGAAAATCATCACTAATTCTGTTGAGCTTATAAAAGTCACGTTCACCACTTACGTATTGCATCATCAGCGTGAGCATTTCTTTTGTATCAATACCATTTATGCTTGTTATCTCAGCATCAATAGGAATGAGGTCGTTGTGACAGGCTTTTACTATGATTTTGTAATCGTCTGTAACCTTAACGATAACAGGAAAACGTCTGAGTTCTTGTGTAAATATACTATTTACAGGATATTGAAGTCCAGTATGTGCATCGCCTATTGATGTCACCCATGGCATGAGCATTTTGTATAAGTTTGCGATGTCGATTGAGTCTGTTACTTGATTCTCGATGTCAAGCAATTTCTGCATGAGCTTTTCATGCCCTGTTACTGCAAACATATCAGGATGTGTCTCGCTTATTGTATAGGCGAGTGCATCAATATCATAGAGAGCCTGTTGACGTGAAAGTTTGCCTGATGGCGAAAGTGTTCCTAATTCCTTAGGTGTGTTTTCCAATGGGTTATTAGCCACCCATTGTACTCGTGTAAATGCAGAGTCGTTATTTGCATTTAGTATTACAAAGTCGTATTTGCCACCTTCTTCAACACTAATATGAAGAGTGTCAATGTCTGTCACGAAATAGACATCCTTACTGTATGACTCCAATATGTCAGGTCTTGCACTTGGAGTTATTGTCCATGTTATCTTTGTGTTGTTATTGATAACAAGAATTTTGTCCTTATTGGAGTGAATAACGGGTAGAGTTGTATTCTTTGCAAGTTTAGAATATTCTGCCCTTATTCCTTTAGTGTTCTGCCCGTATATGTTTACGCTTGTTGTTATTGCAAGCAGAATGGTTAAAAGATGGTATTTATGATTCATAAGTTATATGTTTATTGTTGGTTACTATGGTATTTACTGGTCGTAAGTATTATGGTTATGACCTTATTCCTCAAAATGTAGAGTCTCAACTTTTTCAAGACGGGAACGGAGACGAGGTAGGAGACCTTTGCGGATGCGGAGAGTCATAAGACAGTCTGAATCGTAGCCTTGTGAGATGATTTGTGGTTCTTCTTCCTTGACAATACGCATCACGTCATTCATGTATGGATATTCAAATGTGAAAGAAAGGTCACAATCAACGGTTTTCTCTATTATTTCTGCATTTGCTATTGCTTCTGCCGCAGCAAGACGATAAGCAACGATAAGACCGCTCGTACCAAGTTTGACTCCTCCAAAGTAGCGCACAACAATGATGAGGATGTTAGTCAGTTCGTTGGAATTTATTTGTCCGAGTATTGGCTTGCCAGCAGTACCTGAAGGCTCACCATTGTCGTTAGCACGAAAGTCAAGACGTTCAGCACCAAGCATGTAGGCATAACACACGTGCCGAGCATCATAATATTTCTTCTGATACTCTGCTACATGCTGTTTTACTTCTTCTACGTTGGTTACAGGAATAGCAAAAGCGAGAAACTTACTACGTTTCTCGCTATACTGACCTTCTGCTAATGTGCTTATTGTCTTGTACGAATCCATTCTAAATATTTATGATAGTTTGTGGATAACAAGTCCTGACCTAAGCTTTGGTTCAAACCATGTAGCCTTTGGGGGCATGATGTTTCCACTATCTGCTATTGTCATTATTTGTTCCATTGTGACAGGGAAAAGAGCGAGGGCAGTCCTCATCTCACCGCTGTCAACCCTACGTTTCAACTCACCAAGTCCACGGAGACCTCCCACGAAATCAATACGCTTATCACGACGAAGGTCCTTGATACCGAGAATCTCGTCAAGTATAAGCTTGCTTGATATTGATACATCAAGTACTCCGATTGGGTCATTGGCATCGTATGTACCCTCCTTTGCTTTGAGACTGTACCATTCACCATCGAGGTATAGGCTGAACTCGTGAAGCTGTTGTGCACGGTATTCCTCTGTTCCTTTGTTCTCTACGGTGAAGTTTTTCTTTAATGCATCGAGGAATTGAACGGATGTGAGTCCGTTAAGATCCTTGATTACTCGGTTGTAGTCGAGGATTGTCAACTGACTTGCTGGGAAACAAACTGCCATGAAGTAATTGTATTCCTCGTCACCCTTGTGGTTTGGGTTCTGCTTTGCCTTCTCAGCACCAACAAGTGCTGCTGCTGCTGAACGGTGGTGACCATCAGCGATATATAGTGCTGGCATAGCCGCAAACTGTTTTGTGACAGTCTCAATGTCTGCATCTTCGGTTATGCACCATAACTGATGACGAAAGCCGTCGATAGGAGCAACGAAGTCGTACTCCGGTTGAGTCTTTGCATATTTGTTGATGAGTGCATCAAGCACCTTGTCATCAGGGTAAGCAAAGAATACAGGCTCTATGTTTGCATCATTAACTCTTACGTGCTTCATACGGTCTTCCTCTTTGTCAGCACGTGTAAGTTCGTGCTTCTTGATTACTCCGTTCTGATAGTCACCTGAGTATGCACCTACTACTATACCATACTGAGTCTTTTCCTTATTGCCGTTAGCAGGAAGACATGATGTCTGAGCATAGATATAGTATTGTTCCTTATCATCCTGAACGAGCCAGCCTTCTTTCTGGAACTTTGCGAACTGTTCTGCTGCACTGTCATACACGCGTGGGTCATATTCGCTTGTTCCTACTGGAAAATTGATTTCTGGCTTGATTATGTGGTAGAGTGATTTCTCGTTGTTGCCTGCTTCTGCACGTGCTTCTTCTGAATCAAGTACGTCGTATGGACGTGATTCTACCTGTTCTACAAGTGCCTTAGGAGGGCGTACTCCCCTGAATGGTTTTACGATTGCCATATATTACAATTAGGTTAGTTTGATGTACAGATTCTTTGATTAATCTGTAAGTAAAAGGATTAGTATTTGGTTTGTGAAAAAAGAGGTTTCAGAGTGAGGTGTAGAAAAGTACACATCATTCCGAAACCTCATTATTATAGTACAAGTATTACTTGTTTACCTGGAACTTAGTGATTCCTTCCTTGATGTAGCCAACAATCTGGTTAGCTGCAGCAAGACCAGCATTTGTGTTTGCCTCTGCTGTCTGAGCACCCATCTTCTTAGGAGTAGAGAAGTAGCGTCCCTCGAACTTAGCGAACTCGTCATTAGCATCTGGCATGATGTCAGTAATGTACTTGAGGTCTGTTCTCTCAGCAAGAAGTTCAAGAAGCTCTGGCTCATTGATGACTTCCTTACGTGCTGTGTTGATAAGGATTGCTCCCTTCTTCATAGTAGAGCAAAGAGCCTTGTTGATAGACTGCTTAGTCTCTGCTGTTGCAGGGATATGGAGTGATACGATGTCTGCACACTTGAAGAGTTCTGCCTGTGAAGCACAAGCCTTTACACCTGCAGCCTCGATAACGTCTGCTGGGCAGAAAGCGTCGTAAGCACATACGTTCATACCGAATCCCTTTGCGATACGTGCTACGTTACGACCAACATTACCGAACGCAAGGATACCGAGTGTCTTACCCATAAGCTCAGAACCAGCCTTACCGTTGTAGAAATTACGTACAGCGAATACGAGGAGTCCGAGAACAAGCTCAGCTACAGCATTTGCATTCTGTCCTGGAGTGTTCATTACGACTACCTTGTGAGCAGTTGCAGCTTCAAGGTCAACATTATCGTAACCTGCACCTGCACGAACAACAATCTTGAGGTTCTTGGCAGCATCAAGAACTTCTGCATCAATCTTGTCTGAACGAATGATGATTGCATCAACATCTGCTACGGCAGCAAGAAGCTGTGCTTTTTCTGTATATTTTTCAAGGAGAGCAAGTTCAAATCCTGCACCTTCGATGATTTCCTTAATTCCAGCAACTGCAGGAGCCGCGAAAGGCTTCTCAGTTGCAACTAAAACTTTAGCCATGTTTATTTGTCTTTATTATGTATATCTATATGTGAAAATAAAGTGTAATCCTAAGCATTCTATTTTACAATAGAAGACTTAGGACTACCATATTTTATCTGTCTATTAGTGAGCAGCCTCGAACTCCTGCATACATGCGATAAGAGCCTTAACGCCTTCAACAGACATTGCGTTGTAGCAAGATGCACGGAAACCACCAACATCGCGGTGACCCTTAACACCAACCATGCCCTTAGAAGTAGCGAATGCGAGGAACTCAGCCTCAAGATCCTTGTATTCGTCCTTGAGAACGAATGTGATGTTCATGAGTGAACGGCTATCCTTCTCTGCTGTACCTACGAACAACTTGTTGCGGTCAATCTCAGCATAGAGGAGGTCTGCACGCTCCTGAGCACGCTTAGCCATAGCCTCTACACCACCCTGAGCCTTGATCCACTTAAGGTTCTGAAGTGCACAGTAAATAGGAACAACAGGAGGAGTGTTGAACATAGAACCCTTGCTCACGTGAGTCTGGTAATTGAGCATAGTAGGAATCTGACGGCTTACCTTGCCAAGGAGTTCGTCCTTAACAATAACGAATGTAACACCTGCCATAGAGAGGTTCTTCTGTGCTCCACCATAAATCATACCATACTTGCTTACGTCAATAGGACGTGAGAAGATGTCTGATGACATATCTGCGATTACTGGAATTGGAGAGTCGATATCTTCACGAAGCTCAGTACCATAGATAGTGTTGTTGGTAGTGATGTGGAGATAATCAGCATCAGCAGGAATCTCGAAGTTCTTAGGAATGTAAGTGAAGTTCTTGTCCTTTGAAGATGCAACTTCTACTACCTCACCAAAAAGCTTAGCTTCCTTCTCTGCCTTTGTAGCCCATACACCTGTGTTGAGGTATGCTGCCTTCTTCTCAAGGAAGTTATATGGAATCATACAGAACTCAAGACTTGCACCTCCACCAAGGAAGATTACCGAGTATCCCTCAGGTATGTTAAGTAACTCCTTGAAGAGAGCCACAGTTTCATCTACTACTGGCTGGAAATCCTTTGCACGGTGGCTGATTTCCATAAGTGAAAGTCCTGAGCCATTGAAATCAAGACAAGCCTGTGCAGTTGCTTCAATAACCTCTCTTGGAAGTATAGAAGGTCCTGCATTGAAATTGTACTTTTTCATTGTTATTATTATTGGGATTAAAGTTTCGTTTTAATATCAAAACAGTAAAGTTCTGAAATAAATTTTGTGCAAAAGTAATAAAAATCCTTTTAATATAACACAAAAACAAAGAATATTATTGTTTTTTATAACAATATTGCCCTTTTCCCTTTGTAAATGTACCATATTGTATAGAATTAGTTGGGCATAAATGATAGCAACGCAAACATCCTACACATTTGTCTCCCCATATTGGTGTTGATGTTTCTTCGCTGAGTTTGATGTTCTGCATTGGACATTCTTTTGCACATTTGCCACAGTGAATGCAGCTTTCTGTTGTATGGAAAGGTGTTGCAGTCATGAGACACTTATTAAACATAGGACGTATGACTGCGGATTTAAGCCATGCAAAATTGCCAGGAAGAGTCTCAAAGCAATTCTTGTCGTAGTTCTTAAGATGAAGAATGATTTCTTCCAGCTTCACCCTCGCATTTGTAAGCTTTCTTTTTTCCAGATTTTTGTCATCAACATCAAAGCCAGGAAGACATACGTAGGTGTTAGGCATCTTAACTGCATAGCCAAGGCTTATGTTCCATCCTTTACTTTTTGCAATATTGCAAACCTGTTCCTTTGTTTTTCCTGTATCGTCACCACAAGTACAAACGTAATATATATAGCTTGCACCTTTTATAGATAAACGAGATATGAAATCAGCTACAAAATCAGGTATGCCCCAAGCATAAATAGGGAACACAAATCCCAAACGTTCACCATCTGACAATTCGTAAGTGTCACTTGAAGTAAGGACATCAGGAATGAAGATGCACTTGTCACCCAATGCCTCTGATATTGTGTTTGCTACATACTCCGAATTGCCAGAACCCGAAAAATAGAATATCATAATGATTTATTTACAACCAATTCTTTCTCTTAAACCACATAAGAGACAGAATCGTAGATAATATACAAGTTATTATTGCAATCGGGAAACCGCCAGACCAATTTTCCATACCATTGATAAGATTCATACCGAACATACTCGTGATGAGTGTTGGGAACATGATAATCATGTTAAGCGAAGTGAGAAGTCGCATAACACTATTCATATTATTATTAATGATATTGGCGTAGGTATCCATCGTAGAATTAAGGATGTTAATGTAGATGGAAGTAGTCTCACGAGCCTGATTCATCTCAATGTTTACGTCCTCGATAAGTTCAGCATCAAGTTCGTCAACAGGAAGACGGAACTTAAGCTTTGAAAGCAAAGTCTCGTTTCCCTTGATTGAAGTTGCAAAGTATGTAAGACTATCCTGCAAGCGTGAAAGGTTCACAAGGTCCTTGTTATCAATATGACGGTCAAGGTCACGCTTTGCTTTTTCAATAATGCCGTTTACCTGCTTCAAATACTTCAAGTACCACACAGAGGCAGAAAGGAAGATTCGGAACACAAGGTCTGAAGCATCCGTGAATCCTTCATTACGACGCATCTGATGATTGATAAAATCAAGCATCATACGAGTCTCCTGATTGCAGATTGTGATAATCTTGTCCTCCTTGATAACGATACCAAGCGGAATAGTAGTATAAGGTGAACGTGAAGAGAAACTCTTGAGATGAGGAATACGAAGGATAATCATAAGCCATCCTTCGTCTAAATCGTAACGGGCACGCTCATCTGTATCGGCAACGTCTGAAAGGAAGTAATCTGGCATGCCAAGTTCCTTCTCAAGATATTCAACGTCCTCATCAACAGGACATGTAACTTGTACCCAGCAGTTTGGATGCCAGGAATCAATGTGCTTTATACTACCATTAAAATTCCAGAATGTTCGCATTGTCTGAATCTTTACTTTTTTAGAGAATAACATGAAGTATGATAAAGATTCTGACTATGCTACGAGAGTGTCAAAACCTTTATCCGATATTACTTGTATTATTCGCCGGATAATCGTCCATAACTTCTATATTTTTTAATTTTTTGCAAAGGTACGATAATATTGGAAATTACAAAACTGTTGAAAGCAAAAAATACAATTGAACCGATTTTTTTTATTTTGAGCAACGTGAGTAACTCTCATACATATATGTAAATAAATATCGTTAATGCTTTGCTTACATTTTGTTTTATCGGTAATCCATCGGCTTTTCCATCTGTATTTCACAACTTTTCTATTAGTTTGTGTATTTTTACAATAAGATATGTATAAAAAATCCTTCCAATCGCATGATTGAAAGGATAATGTTTTGATAAGTAATCTATGTAATCTGATTTACTTTACCTTAGCTACGATAGCCTTGAATGCTTCTGCATTGTTGACTGCGAGATAAGCAAGAGTCTTGCGGTTGATCTCGATGCCAGCCTTGTGGAGAGCACCCATAAGCTGTGAGTAAGACATACCCTCGAGACGAGCTGCAGCGTTGATACGCTGAATCCAGAGAGCACGGAACTCGCGCTTCTTACGACGACGGTCTGCGAATGCGTATGTGAGACCCTTCTCGTATGCGTTCTTAGCAACTGTCCAAACGTTCTTACGAGCGCCGAACTGACCCTTAACGCGCTTTAAAATCTTCTTACGACGTGCACGTGATGCAACATGATTTACTGATCTTGGCATAATTTTTCTTTTTTTTGAACTATAGCGGCGAATAATGTCTCGCTCTTTGGTGCTATATGTTCGGTTAAACTTAAAAAGTTAATTCTTACTTGCTGATTCTTTAATTAAAGATGTGTCTTTAATCAGAAAGATTAGCGGAGGCAGAGAAGGTCACGAACCTGCTTTACGTTAGCAGATACTACGATTGCAGAGTGATCGAGATTTCTCTTCTGCTTCTTAGTCTTCTTTGTCAAGATGTGACTGTGATAAGCGTGCTGACGCTTGATCTTTCCTGTACCAGTAAGCTTGAAACGCTTCTTTGAAGCGGAGTTAGTTTTAACTTTTGGCATTTTTTTTATGTTTTAATTATTAATAATTAGTGGCAACGCATATACCAAGGGCGTTACGCACTTTCTTTTCTTGATAAGAGAGGAGAGGGGATTAAGCCTCCTTGTTTGCTATTGCATCAGCAAGACCTGCAAATGGACTGTTTGGATTAGGTCCTTCTGTCTCGTTCTGTGCTTCTGCCTTAGCCTTTGCCTCAGCAGTTTCGTTGTCACGCTTCTGCTGACTCTTCTTTGGCTGTCCTGCTTTCTTAGGAGCGAGGATGAGAATCATCTTCTTTCCTTCGAGTACAGGCATGCTTTCTACCTTTGCATGTTCTTCAAGGTCGTTGGCAAGACGGAGAAGAAGAACCTCTCCCTGCTCCTTGAAGACGATTGAGCGTCCCTTGAAGAATACATATGCCTTAACTTTGTTTCCATCGTTAAGGAATTCCTGTGCATGCTTGAGTTTGAAAGCATAGTCTGCTTCTCCGGTCTGAGGACCGAAACGAAGCTCTTTAACTTCTACCTTGACCTGCTTGGCTTTCATATCCTTTGCCTTCTTCTTGAGCTGGTAAAGGAACTTAGAGTAGTCAATAATTCTACATACCGGAGGATTGGCATTTGGAGAAATCTCTACGAGATCAACTCCTTTATCTTCTGCCATCTGTAGTGCTTCCTTAGTTGGCACAACTACAGATTCGACATCGTCGCCTACAATTCTCACTTCGCGCACACGGATCTGTTCGTTGATGCGGTGCTGCTGTTTTTTGTTTTCACCTTTCATTAATGTGATTTTCCTACGGTTTGTTTGTAAAAGTTGTATTTTATTTTTTTTGTTTTTTATTTAGAAGTTCCCAAGGATTTTGATGTCCTTGGGAACTATCTTATTCATTTTCGGCTGCAAAGTTAAAAATTTTCTGTCATTTCACGAACTTCTTCGTTGATTTTCTTTGCAAAATCCTCAAATTTCATTGTTTCTTGGCTCTGTGTACCCTGTTTTCTTACATTTACAGTGCCATCAGTTGCTTCTTTCTCACCAACAACGAGCATGTAAGGGATGTGCTTAATCTCATTGTCGCGAATCTTACGACCAATCTTCTCGTTACGGTCATCGACTGTTGCACGTACATCATTCTGTGCGAGATATTCGCATACTTTCTGTGCGTAGTCGTTGTACTTTTCTGAGATTGGAAGGATTGCAACCTGATCTGGAGTGAGCCAGAGTGGGAAGTGTCCTGCTGTGTGCTCGATGAGTACGGCGATGAAACGCTCCATGGAACCGAATGGTGCACGGTGAATCATTACAGGACGGTGCTTCTCGTTGTCTGCACCTGTATATTCGAGTTTGAAACGCTCTGGGAGGTTGTAGTCAACCTGAATAGTACCAAGCTGCCAACGACGTCCAAGTGCGTCCTTGATCATGAAGTCAAGCTTAGGACCATAGAATGCAGCTTCACCAAGCTCTGTGCGTGTAGGAAGTCCCTTTTCTGCACAAGCCTCGATGATAGCGTTCTCTGCCTGCTCCCATACCTCGTCTGAACCGATGTACTTCTCCTTGTCGTTAGGGTCACGGAGTGATATCTGTGCCTCGAAGTCTTTGAAGTCAAGTGCCTTGAAGATGATGTTGATGATATCCATAACGCGGAGGAACTCCTCCTTCACCTGATCTGGGCGACAGAAAATGTGTGCATCGTCCTGTGTAAATGAACGTACACGAGTAAGTCCGTGAAGCTCACCTGACTGCTCATAACGATATACTGTTCCGAACTCTGCGCAACGGAATGGGAGATCCTTGTATGAACGTGGCTGCCATGCGAAGATTTCGCAGTGGTGAGGACAGTTCATTGGCTTGAGGAGGTATTCCTCGCCTTCCTCTGGAGTCTGGATTGGCTGGAATGAATCCTTACCATAGTGATCCCAGTGACCAGAAGTCACGTAGAGGTTCTTTCCACCGATATGTGGTGTCATTACCTCCTGATAACCGAAACGCTTCTGAATCTTGCGGAGGAAGTCCTGAAGACGGATACGAACGGCAGTTCCCTTTGGAAGCCACATTGGAAGTCCCTTACCTACACGGTCAGAGAACATGAAGAGTTCCATCTCCTTACCAATCTTACGGTGGTCACGCTTCTTAGCTTCCTCAAGTGCTACGAGGTACTCGTCGAGCATCTTCTTCTTTGGGAAAGAGATACCGTAGATACGAGTCATCATTGGACGCTTCTCGTCACCACGCCAGTATGCAGCAGCAAGTGAGAGGAGCTTGACAGCCTTGATTGGGGCTGTGTTCATGAGGTGTGGACCCTTACAGAGGTCGATGTAGTTGCCCTGTGTGTATGTTGTAATCTTACCATCCTCAAGTTCGGCGATAAGTTCATTCTTGTATGTCTGTCCCTTTGAAGCGAAGAGAGCCATAACCTCGTCCTTTGAAATCTCCTTGCGGATGAGGTCTTCCTTCTTCTGCTGGAGTTCCTGCATCTTCTTCTCGATCTTTGGGAAGTCAGCATCGCTAAGTTTAACACCCTCTGGTGGCATTACGTCATAGTAGAAACCATTTTCGATAGCAGGACCGATACCGAATTGTGTGCCTGGGTAGAGCTCTTCGATAGCCTCTGCCATAAGGTGTGCAGAAGTGTGCCAGAAGGCATGCTTACCTTCTGCGTCGTCAAACTTGTAGAGCGCAATGGTAGCATCCTCGTTGATTGGACGGTTAAGCTCTGTTGTCTCGCCGTTAACGCCACATGCGATAACATCCTGTGCAAGACGCTGGCTGATGCTTTCAGCAATCTGGAGGCCAGTTACGCCGTTTTCGTATTCGCGTACTGAACCATCAGGGAATGTAATCTTTACCATATTATGTTGTTTTTATTATATTCTTCTTTATAATGTTTTGGATAGTCTGGAATTGACGTTAAAATCCAAACATTTGGCAAATTTAGTGTTTCTTTTTTTGAAAAACGAAAGATTGCTATAAAACTTTGTCTAAATGACACGATTTTACGTCAGTTCTTCTTTTTCTGATTCTTCTTGATTATGTTGTATGCACCAACAATACCAAGTTCACCAGCCTTGCTCAAGTCTTGAATGGCAAGCGTATTTTCGTTTATGAGAAGTCGTAGAAGTCCTCTGTTGTAATATGCCTCGGCAAATGTGTCGTTCAGTTCTATTGCTTTAGTGAGTTTGTCAATAGCATTCTGCACATTTCCTGTCTGAGCATCTCCATAAGCCTCGTCGAAGAGCTTGGTGGCTTGAGTGTCATGTAGCTCATTAAACGTCCTTGATGCTTCCCCAATTGTCCTCAAGAGTGTGGCATCGACATTTCGGTTTTGTACCTTACCTCGGTAAGGGTTGTCGTATGTCTTTGTCTCGGTATCATCTTCCACGAGCTTGTCGTAATCGTCAATCTTGTCGTCTTCTGACTGCTTTCGTGTCTCTGTTGGCTTCTTCTTTTTCTTGTGGGCTACATATCCGTATTTATGGGCAAGCTGTTCTTGGATGACGTACAACTCGTCCTTGTCTGCACCTCTTGTATCGCCCATCTTGCGTTTTGCCTTTGCTCTCTGCTGGTAGCCGTAGAGAAAGTCCGGGTATTTGTTTATGACGGTGGTATAATCTTTTATGGCATCCCTGTACTGACCTGTCTGTAGGAGGAGTTCGCCACGGTTGAATATAGCCATCATGTCATTAGGGTCAATCCTGATGATGAAGTCAAAGTCCTCAATGGCTTTGTTGTCCTCACCAACGTATGCGAGGAGAAGTCCACGGTTGTAGTGACCAGAGAAGTTGCGAGGGTCAAGTTGTATGGCATAGTCGTAATCGTTCATCGCACCACGGAGATTGTCCTGATGATAGCGTGATAGTCCGCGGTTGACGAATGCTCCTGCATTCTTAGGATTGACGGTTATAGCTCTGTCGTATATTGCTTCTGCCTCCTTATATTCCTCATGTGACAGGAGAATACCTCCCTTGATGAAGAGGGAGTTGAAGTCATACTTGTTTATCTTGAGAGCTTCATCGATGTATGTTTCAGCCTTGGCTGTATCATTCATCTCAAGTGCAACCTGTGCCTTCATCTGGTATGTGTCTGCGTGTCCTGACCATTTCTTGATAAGGATATCACAGATGGAGTCGGCTTTATCAATCTCCTTTGACTCTATGAGACAATAGACATAGTTGTGCCAGAGCGACCTGTTGTCGGGTCTGAATTCTATGGCCTTGTAATAATCCTCTGCTGCCTCATCATACCTATGGAGGTTGATACGTGCAAGTCCTCGAAGCTCGTAGCTGTTTGGATAGAACGGATTACGGTCTATGGCGACACTACAGTCATTTTCGCATCCAGAGTAGTCTTCAAGAAAGAACTTAGCCTCACCTCGCAGGAACCATGGTTCATAGAGGTGTGGCTTTGCTGTAATAATCATGTTGAAGTACTGTATGGACAGTACGTAGTCGTCAAAGTACAAGGCATTGCGTGCCACATTCATAAGATGTGTCGTATTAAGCTGTGCCTTGATAGGGGAGACGAGTGAGAAGAGACACACAACAACAATAACTGCATTCCTTATGGCATGCAGTCTTGGGTTACTAAGTATTTGGTTATGTCTGTTCATCCTTTGTTGTCCTGTGTCTTCTGGTTTGTTGTTCTTCTGCTTTAGCGATTAGCCTTGCACTTGTAAGAGGCAGAGAACTTTCCCTTAGTCATGTTCACGAGCTTTGACTTGATGAGCTGCTTGCGGAATGTTGAGAGGTGGTCAACGAAGAGCTTTCCGTCAAGGTGGTCATACTCGTGCTGGAATACTCGTGCGAGAAATCCGTCAATCCACTCGTCGTGCTCCTTGAGGTTCTCGTCTGTATATTTGACGTGAATCTTTACAGGACGCTTTACTGACTCGTGAATACCAGGAACGCTGAGGCATCCCTCCTCGTAGCTGCTTGTTTCCTCGCTGCTCTCAAGAATCTCAGGATTGATGAATGCGTGAAGGAATCCCTTGTATTCAGGCATGTCATCGCTTATTACATCAAGGTCAACGATGAACAAGCGTATGCTCTTTCCGACCTGTGGACCTGCAAGACCTACACCTTCAGCCTTCTTGTTTGTCTCGTACATATTCTGAATGAGTTCCTGAAGACCCTCATAGTTGTTTACGTCTATTTCCTCGGCTACCTTTCTGAGAACAGGCTGACCGAAAATGTACATTGGTAATACCATTATATTTTGATTTTTATGATTCTACTTTTTCCTATTATATAATATAGTGGAGATGTTTTCAATATTTTATGCTCTCCAAGTAATCCTCAAGGATTATGGTTGCGCTAATCTTGTCAACGAGCCCTTTGTTCTGTCTTGCCTTCTTGCCTATGCCTGAGTCAAGCATGGCTTTGTGGGCAAGTACTGATGTGAATCGCTCGTCATACATTTCTATCTTCTTGTCTGGGAAGAGTTTCTTGAGACGATTGACGAAAGGTGTGATGCGCTTCATGTTCTCTGAGTCCTCACCATTCGTTTGCTTGGGGAGTCCTACGACTATTGTCTCCACGTCCTCCTTCTGCATATAGTCCAAGATGAACGCCTCCAGATTCTTTGTGTCAACTGTCGTGAGACCGTTGGCAATCATCTGGAGAGTGTCCGTAACAGCAATACCTGTTCTCTTCTGCCCGTAATCTATGGATAATATTCTGCTCATATAAAATGAGTTTGTGAGTTTTTAAGTTTTTTGTTCTCGCGGAGGAGAGTTATATGCGAACAGAGTAAAATTGATTTTTCACTTTTCACTATTCACTTTTCACTCCAAAAATCTTAAATCTTAATTTTGAATTCTTAATTTTGAATTTTTAATTTTTAATTCTTTTAGTACCACTTTATGCTACTTGAGTAGCTACTCTTCTTGTCATACTTGAGTGCATCGGTAAGTGTGCTTGCCTTGGCACGCATAGTGATGTTGTACGAAGTGAAGATACCGAATGTGAGACCGCACGAAATGTCGAAACAATGCATGTCACGATGAATGTTGACAGTTGTCATAGACAGTTTCTTTGCGTTGAAGTCCCATCCTGAACTGAAGTTGATGTTCCAGTTGCTTGACAGCTTGAGATTACCTGAGAAGTTCATGTTCTGGGTGAACTTGTATGGGTAGCGCATAGTCTTAATGTTAATCTTTGCGCTACGGTCTTCAGTCATTGAGATACCGTAAGAGATTGTGAACGACCAAGGCATGGAGAACTTCATGTAACCATCGGCATCAAGACCGTCTGCACTAGCTGAAGACTTGCTGTTCATGTCGTGAGCCTTGTCGATATTTGTCTCGTCACTTTCCTCACTATCTATGTTGTCATCCTTCTTTTCAGTTGAACCCTTTGCATCCTTTTCGTCTTCCTCTTCTTCTTCCTTGCCGAGAAGCTTGTTTATCTTTTTCTTTACGTTCTTCAACGTTTGGTTGTTGAATGTGTATGAGAGGTTCTTGCTCATTCCCTGGAAGCGTCCGAAGCGACCGTGAGACCATTCTGTCGTGTTACCCACAATTACGTTACCGTTCTTGTCAAATTCGTAAGCGTATGTCTGGAACACAGCATTCATGTTGAATGTAGTCTTTCCCCATTTGAGACGAAGACGTGTGCTGAGGTTGCTCCAAGGCTGCTGTTTTGCTGCAAGGTTATAAGAGATACTTGCACCCAGTTCGTCAATGATGCTGAACTTCTTGGTACTGTCATTCTTGTCCTTGTACTTTGCCTCGATGTTGTTTGAAATGTCAAAGCTGAGCGAACCGTTCTTGCCGCCACCAGGCGCTCCGTAGAGCATTCCTGCATACTTAGAGTATGATACAGTCGTTACGTTGCCTTCCTCGTCTGTCTTTACGTATGTGCCGTAATATCCATACTTGTCGCTACTGAAATCAGGAGCGTATGAGTAGCCGACTGAAGGTGTGATGACGTGACGGATGACTTCTACTTTCTTGCCAAACATAGGAAGCGGTTTGTAGAAACCATATACGGTAGTATTGGCAGACACGCTGAGGTTGTAGTCCCATACTCGGTTGAATCCGTTGATTGTGTCTATGCGTTCTCTATGTCTGTCATTGTCCCACGAACGCTCAGTCTTGAATGAGTACCATCGTTCTGTGTAGTTAATCTGCGGAACAATATTGATGTAGTTGAACACGCTGAATGTTGCAGATATCGGTACAGAGTGCTGAATACCGTTCTTCCAGTCCTTTGTGAGACTTGAATTCATGAGCTTGTCCTCCTTGGTGTTGATGCTGTTGGAGAGCGAACCTGAGTAGGAGAGAGCTATCTTTTCGTACCATCTTTCCTTTCCTGCGGCATGCTTGCGCTTGAAAGGGTAGAGGCGGGCGAGATTCACGTTAAGGCTTGGAAGTGTGAGGCTTATTGTTGAGTCTCGCATGTTCTGAGCCACGTTCATACTGCTTGAGAGCGAAAGACCAGACTTCGGAAATGAGCGAGAGTAGCTCACACTTGATGTACGTGTACTCTGTGAGTATGATGCAGGATTGTAGAGGCTTGAGAGGTTCTTCTTCTCATAGCTTTGTGTCGTGAAGTTGACAGAGGCTGAGAATGAACTGTTAGGACTTGCTTTAGGGTCCTGACGATGCGTCCATTGAATCTTGAAGTTCTTGGCTACGTTATAGTCAGGCATGTTCTCTTCGCCTTCCTTTGTCACCTGATAGTTGAAGTAGAAGTTACCGCTATACTTGTAGCGTTTCCTGTATGTCGTCTGACCTCCGATACCCCATGAGCCTTTGGTGTATATTTCACCTGTTAGCTTCAAGTCCATCATGTCGCTTATGGCAAAGTAATATCCACCATCGCGAAGGTAGAATCCACGTGTGGTCTCATCTCCGTATGTTGGCATGATTAATCCTGACGAATAGCTGCTCGTGAATGGGAAATATGCGTAAGGAATTGCCAAAGGAAGCGGTACGTCTTCTATGACGAGCCATGCTGGTCCTGAGAATACGCTTTTCCCTGGGCGTACCTTAGCACGACTGAGGGCTATGTAGAAGTGTGGATGCTTTTCGTCACAGGTGGTGTAAGTACCGTTCTTGAGGTACATCTCGTTGTCTGCACCTTTCTTCGACTCCGCACTTGTGAGGAATCCGTCTTCCTGAGCCGTATATACGTTGGTGATGTAACCCTTCTTTGTCTTGAAGTTGTAGCTCATACTTTCTGACTCGTATGTGTCGCTACCTTCCTTGAAGATAGGCTCACCGAATTTGTTTCCTGTTGAATCGACAGCACCTGTTGCGTGAACAATGCTGCTGTCCATGTTCATCTGGATAATCTCGGCTGTAATCTCCTTGTCGGTATATTTCACGTCGCTCTTTCCGTAGAGGAAGGCATCCTTTGAACCCATGAAGAACACGAGTGAGTCACTTGCTGTGAACTGTACTGGTGCATCGAGTGGACTCTTCTTGACATGCTTGAGTGAGTCTTCTGCACGTGCCACGGAATCGTTCCATTGTATGGCGTTACCCTTTCCCTTCTGCGAAGAATAAACAGCCTTGAGGGAGTCAAGGTATGAGAGTACGATGTGGTCGGAGTCGTTCTTGTTTGTTAGGGTGTCAATATTCTTTATCTTGGCTTGGATGGATGAAATAAGCGAATCCTGGATAACACTATCCATGTCTATAGTGTCACCCAGGCTGTCTTGCCCTGAATACTGTCTCTTCTGAGTCATTACTCCACGCTCGGCGTATGATACGAACGAGAGTACTGAAAACAGTAAAAATGAGAATATTATTTTATGATGTTTCAATCCTATGTCTGTTTCTTTTCTTAAACCGACTGCAAAGGTACACATAATTAATGAAACTATTGTACTCGGAAATGAAAAATATGCTCCTTATTTCGTCTTAATTAAATTCTTTTAACTTTAGTCGTTCGCGTTATGTTTTCTCTTTCGGGTAAGTTTGTTCTTGCCAGAAATAATTTTTTGACAGAATAGGGTGTTGTAAATTTGCAGTTGTTAAAATATTTACCTAATTTTGCGTCGATTTTATTCTTTTGTGCCTCGTGTAGCTTTCGATTTGATAGCTACGAGGCGATTAAACACGACAAAACAAGAAACATGGATAAAAAGACAATTAGATTGGCTGTTTTCGTAAGTGGAAACGGTACGAATCTTGAGAATATCATCAATTATTTTCATGATGACAAGGCTGTGGAAGTCTCTGTTGTTGTGAGCAATCGTGAAGATGCTTTTGCTCTTCAACGTGCTAAGAACCACGGAATACCTTCTGTTGTTATCTCTCGCAAACAATTTGCAGAAGAACCAGAGACCGTACTCTCTGCTGTCAAGGATTGTGACTACATTATCCTTGCAGGATTTCTTGTACGTGTTCCTGATTATCTTATTGAATTGTACCCAAATCGTATCATCAATATTCATCCTGCTCTCCTGCCTAAGTATGGTGGCAAGGGCATGTATGGCCATCATATTCATGAAGCCGTAAAGGCGGCAGGCGAAAAGGAAACGGGCATCACTATCCACTTCGTCAATAATGAGCTTGATGCTGGCGAGCATATTGCCCAGTATCGTGTTGCTCTTACCGATGATGATACTCCTGATACGATAGCTGAGAAGATTCACGTCCTTGAACAGGCGCATTTTCCGGAAGTGATAGAGAAGGTCATCAAGGCAGAATGACATCTACTTTTTGTAAGATAAGAACGAAAATTTAGAAAATTAAAGATAATTTTGATTTTATCTCAAATTTCAAATTTGTCATTTATGCGTCCATATATGAACTGAAGGCATAAATTAAAGTTTTTGAGATTTGTTTTTGATTAAAAATTTTCTTTAATTTTCTAAATTTTCGTTTCTAAAAAAACTTTATATTTTCAATTCCTCTCCAAGCTTACTATCATCTCTACAACTGTATCGTAATTCTTTGTACCTGATGAAATTCTGTTGCTCTTTAGTAACAGATTGAACAGAAAGTCTTGAATGTCCGAAATCCAAGGGCTTATCTGACTCTTCCAGAACTCGTCATGTGTCTTGAGGTCTTCGAGTATTCTGCTGTCAATAGTCTTTGTCCATTCGTCAAATTCATCGTCAGGCAAGAATGTTCTTGCTGTCCTTGCTACGTTCGGCAGAATCCTGTAATAGCCAGCATATCGAATCTCACGACTTTTGGCTTTTGTACATATCCTGTATGCCCAATAGTTGGCTTCACCTTCGTTGCTCACACCGAGCAGATGCGATAACTCGTGAGCATAAATAAATGGATATTCGTTCTCTAAAGTCTGTTCGTTTATATGGCTTTCTGCTGCAAAAGGTCCCATATAACCTGATACTCCAACAGAACTGTACAGACGGTTGAATATTAACTTCTTCGGTTTCTGAAAGGAGTGGGGATGCGTAAGCCCGAAATTGTCGGGTACGTCCTTGAACAGCTCCTTAATCTCTTCTTCCGTTTTCTGCTTGTTAATCTTTCCTGCTTTTACGTATGAGCGGTTGAGAGCGTCTGTGTAATCATACAGAAACCTGACGAGTTGTATGGAATCCACCTTAGCAGGTTCTGTCTTTGCTCGTTCATATATGCTGTCACGATAATAGTTGCATGCCCATCCCATGTAGAACCAAACGAATATCCATCCACAGAATTCTATCTCCATTCCGCAGATGTGTTTCCATTTTTGCCCTTTTCTTTGAGCTACAAATGGGTAGATGATTATGGCAGCCACCCATCCCACGACGATAATCTCGTCAAGTGACCACGGACAGATACTTGCCATGAGCGAAAGTACATACGACACACAAGGGTATATGTGGGTTGCATAGAACTCACCTCCGTGCCTTACAAGCCTTATTGTAAATATTGATGCAACAAGTATGGCAAGTGCCCATCTTCTTATTATGATTCTTGACATCTATTCAAACATCTTTATCCACTCCTTGAAGCGTTCATATCCGTCTTCGCCAAAGCCGGCAAGGCTTGCGAGGGCTTGCTCTACAGTCTTTTCTTTCTCCAGCTTCGTCTTTGAGAAAAACTTGTCGGCATAGCACACAATCTTTTCTTCAATACTCTCTGGCAACAGGTCACGATGTGGAATAGGGAGGTTCTGTCTCTCTATCTCTGCTAATGAAAGTCCTGCTCCTGTATGGCGTTCGCATACGAGTGCATGACGTGGAAATTCCTCTTCACGCATGATCTCTGCACCTATCGTTCCGTGGCAGATGTAATGTTTGTCGCCAAAACAATATATGGCAGGAGCGTTACAGCGGAAAATTCCTATATCGTGAATCATGGCAGCCTCTTCTACAAACTGGCGGTCAGCTCCCAGTTCAGGATGTTTATCTACAATCGCCAGAGCCTTGTCTGCCACCAGTCGTGAGTGAACCATGAGTATATGTTTCAACTCATTTTCTTCTGGATAATATTTGTCTATTATTGCTTGATAATCCATAGTTGTTTTGTTTCTTTATATTTTGATAGGACAAAATTATCTTTTGTCTGTTTTGTCTTTCGTCTTTAATCCTTCGTTAATGTTTCGTTAATCCTTCGTAATTCTTTCGTGCATATTTCCCTTTACAGATATAGGACAAAAGAAATACATTCGCTTGTCTTGTACGGTTAAAAACGTATTGCTGTTTTTTGCCGCCAAGCGGCCAATTAGAACTTAGCGAAGCGGTCTCACTGACCAACGGGAAGTAAAAACAAAAGAAAACATGAGAAAACAAAAGAAAATATGTTTTTTCTTGTTTTTGTTCTGTTTGGCTTCGCCGAGCTAAAGGTTCTTGCCTGTTTTTCTAATTGGCACCTTAGTGCAAAAATATAATTGTACATATCGAAATGCTTTTGCGTTTTTGCGTGACAATATTTATGACCACAAAGTTAATGTTTTTATCGTTAATTAATCGAATTTCCATTAATTTTTTGATTAATTCGTGGCAAATTGGTGATAATTCGTGCCTCAAACAGTACCAAAGGTGCATTTGTAATAGTCAAAACTCAAATTGCTGTGTGTTTGCTTGTAATCCGTCAAATGTTAATTTTTTAACAGTTCTTGTGGTGTGATATGGATAAGATGTCTCAATAGGATAGATGAAGAAAACATCTGTACTCGTTTGGAATGTTCCTCATGTTCCTCCGTTTTGTGTCAGTCGATTCTCCGTTCTGCCTCCGTTGTAAGTCCGTTGATACTCCGATGTGAGTACGGAGAATGTCCACCGCATCTCCATCGCATCTCCACCGAATGTCCATCGTTTCGGTGGACATTCGATGGAGATATGATGGACATCCGATGATGATGGTACGGAGTTACTACGGAGTATCATCGGAGGCAGAGCGGAGAATCAACGGAGGTGTGACGAATGTCAATTGATATTTTATTGGAAGCCATACGGAGAAAATCGTAATTATGATTTTGAAAAGTAATCTTTATGATAATGTTAAATGGGTTTGTTGAGGTCGTGGCGTGAATGAATATGTTGTTCTTGCTGTATGTCAATCGTTTTTTGCTTCTATGTGTTATTTGATACACAAAAACTGATTTGAAATGTTGAACAGTTACAGATTACCTTTGTGTTTTTGAGGAAAAAGCTAAGACGAAAAGGACTGAAATTTTGTGTGTATTGTTGATATTTGGAACGAATGAGAGAAAAACGTGTGGTTTTATACATTTTTCTTGCGTTTTTTGTTTGCAAGTAAAACAAAAAGGCTTATTTTTGCAATCGATTCGTTACATTTGATTACTTTGTGATTATATGTGTCGAATCATGTTTGTGTCAAATCTTTTTGACAGGAACTTAGACATAATAAAAAGGCGTTTCACGCTTTGTTCTTGACTTGTAGAAACTTCGCAACTTTCAACTCTAAGCAAGACAAAGTGACATGGAATGTCTACGGATGGATTATATCCATGTGTACAGCAATAGTTGTATCCTTTTGTGAGGATGCAATTATACTGTACACAAACCATATATAATCTTATGGCGTGGGCTTCTGTAGTTACTTGTTCTCTTAGAAAGGGTATTGCGAAGACCTCTACAGGTGGGACGAGTGGCAAGACTCCCCGCCTTTTTTCGTTTAAACACATTATGCAGAAATCTTGGGAGGGAGAGTATGCCTATGAATAGCCAATGAGATAACGAAAAAAGACGTTTATTCTTCCTTTTCTCCAGTGGGGAAATAGGTATTTCTATTTTTAAATAGCATAAGAAAGCATTTTTATAATCTAATATTTTATATCTAATCTAAATTTATTTTCTAATGAAAAAAGAATTTGTAAAGCCAGAGATTAAGAGTCTCAGACTTCGTGAAAACATTTTGGCTGGTTCTGGTGGAAGTGCGGCAGGTGGTGGTACTGGTTGTTTGAAACATCAGGATTCAGGCTGTACACAGCATTGTTATTACAATTGTCCAACCGAATGTTATAGTCTTACTGGTGGTAAATGTACTGGTCATTGTCAAACAATAGGTTTCTGATTTGTTTTGAACTTAATTATTTTAATATTTAATAGAAAATGAAAATTATTTCCTTACCACTTAGGGAAGTAATCGATATAGCGGGAAACCAACCTTCTTTTGGTTGCGTTTCCCGTAAGTCTTCCTTTTATTTTGACGTAAAAGTTGATAAAGGTTATATTCTATATAATTCATTAACGAAAGAATGTTTGTATGTTGATGATTCGGAATATAATAACGATGAGTTGAAAAACACTTTTACCGAAAAATGGTTTTATGTTCCATTGGATTTTGATGAAACAAAGTTCGTGGATGAGATTCGTGATGTCATTAATTATACCTTGTGTCAAACACAAGGCTTTGTGTCGTACACAATTTTGACTACAACAGATTGTAATGCAAGGTGTTTCTATTGCTTTGAGGCAAACTCAAAAAAAATAACGATGTCAGATGAAACCATTGGTAAAGTTCTTGATTATATAGAGCGAACACGTTGCAAAGATTCTAAATTGACTTTACAATGGTTTGGAGGAGAACCATTATATAATAAAAAGGCTATCAATTCAATTTGCCGTTGTCTTAAAGAAAAAGGAGTTGAGTATGCAAGCTCGATGATAAGTAATGGATATCTTTTCGATAAAGAGACAATTTGTGAAGCTAAAGATTTGTGGAATCTTAATAATGTCCAAATAACTTTGGATGGTACGGAAAAGACATATAATAAGGTTAAGTCTTATATCTATAAGGATGTAAATGCTTATGAACGAGTTCTCCAAAATATCGATAATCTCTTGTCTGCTGAAATAAGCGTTTCTATAAGGCTTAATATTGATGCTTATAATATCCAAGATATGAGGTGTCTTGTTAATGAATTGGCTTTGCGATATAAAGGCAAGAAAGGACTGTCTGTTTATACTCATACGTTATTTGAAGAAGTCGGTAAATGTGGTGGTTTTGTGAGAACACAAGAGCGCAGAAAGGAAATTTGTGAGTTGCAAAAGGCTTTGGAAGATGAAATTGTTTCTTTGGGGCTTGCTCATAGTACGTCTCGTATGTTGAGTAAGAAATTTATGGATCATTTTTGTATGGCAGATGCTCACGGTTCTATTGTTATTTTGCCAGATGGTCATTTGACAAAGTGTGAGAGTAGTCTTGATGATAATTTTGTAGGTCATATAGACAATGATTGCTTGAATGAAAAAATGCTTGCTAAATATCGAAGGCATTGTAAAAAATTAGAAGAGTGTAAAACTTGTGTTTTGTATCCAGATTGCATTAAACTTGAGGTTTGTCATGAAGCAGGCAAATGTTATGAGGAATTTAGAAATAAAAGAATTTCTGATTTGAAAGAGGCTGTCCTTAATGAGTATCATGCATTCTTGGAACGAGAGAAAGAAAATGCAAATAATAAGGATAAAGTATCATGAGAACAATAGAAGGATATGAGTTGAGGGCATTAGGTTCGCAGAATCTTTTGGTCGGAGTGGGTGCGAATGTTGCCCATTCGGGAGTGCTTCGTAAGATGAACGAAAGTGCTGCTTATTTGTGGAAATCTGTGGTAGGTAAGGATTTTACAGAGGACATGTTAGTTGATTTGCTCTTGGCAGAATATGACGTAAGTCGTGAAGATGCCACAGAAGCTGTTAAAGATTTAATCAAAGACTGGAAAGCTGAAAATATCATAGAAGAATAAACATAACTTTGTAAATCATCGTTATAGAATTGATTTTGTGAAAGGGTGGGGATTTTGGTGTTCGTTTTGGAATACTCAGATTCTCCATCTCTTTATATTTTGGCGTAATGTTAGCAAAAATATAAGATTGCGCCAAAGTATAATATCTATATATGCTTTATTCGAAAAGAATGGCTGGGTTAATACTGATGAAAAATATAATTGACGAAGGGAAATGTATATTCTTCATCCATTATTTGATTGTGTCGTTTTTTTGTCTTAATTTTGTCCGCAAATAATATACGAGTATGAAGAAAATGATATTTGCTTGTCTGATGATGCTTTGCGGCATCACGGCATTTGCACAAGATATGTGGAAAGGTTCCTTCTTCAATAAGGAACTGATGATAAGGATGCGGATAAATCTCGAAAAGAGTGATATCCCTGTTCCTGGACTTGAACTTGAGAATTGCTATGGCTACATACAGGGTAACGTAAATGGTTCATGGTTGATTCTCAAGGTAAAGAAGCTTGACGACAAGGGTGCTGTGGTGCGTGCTATGTGTGACAGAGGCGACGTGGCTCAGGACCTTGAATTGAAGTTTACGAATGATGGTCTTGAAATGAAACAGGTTGGTGGTACGAATATGAAGGGTATTGCTGACCGTAAGTATGTTAAATTGCCAAAGGTGGTTTCGTTTGTAAAAGAATAATTTTTTAGTAACAAAAAGGTAACTTGATAAAAAAAATAGTTTTTGCATAAATTACCACGAATTTGCCACGAATTATCATTAATTTTGATTTCTATTTTGTTGAAATCTATTCATGATAATTAATATGATACGCAAAAAAGATTTATGATAATTCGTGGCAAATTAATGGTAATTTATGGCTTAAAAAACTTTTCGTGTTATTTTTTGTTTATTACTTAGGATAGCAGATGTCTTATAATTTTGATTCGTTTAATCCTGCACAGAGGGCTGCCGTAGAGTATTGCGACGGTCCTTCACTCGTTATAGCAGGTGCAGGTTCTGGTAAAACTCGTGTACTTACTCACAAGATAGCTTATCTCATGTCTGAGTGCGGACTTCAGCCATGGGAGATTCTCGCCTTGACGTTTACCAATAAGGCTGCAAGGGAGATGAAGGAGCGTATTGATGGCATCGTGGGTGGCGATGGCGCAAAGCATCTGTGGATGGGTACGTTCCATAGTATCTTTCTCCGTATTCTTCGTGCAGAACACGAGGCTATAGGATTCTCTGCTAACTTCACGATTTATGATACGGCAGACAGCAAGAGTCTGCTCAAGACCATCACAAAGGAGATGGGACTTGATGACAAGACTTATAAGCAGTCGGATGTGCTTGGCAGAATAAGCAACGCAAAGAACCGCCTCGTTTCGGCAGATGATTATGTCAATTCGCCTGAGTATTTCAAGGCGGATTCTCAGTCACGCAAACCTGCCATCGGTAGCATATACAAGCGTTATGCAAATCGTTGTCGTCAAGCCGACGCCATGGACTTTGACGACATCCTTCTATATACATTCTATCTCTTTGAAAAGAATGAGGATATTCGTCGCAAGTATGTGGAGCGTTTTCGTTATGTGCTTGTGGATGAGTATCAGGATACGAACTATGCCCAGCATCGTATCGTCTATCAGTTGACAAAGGAACGCCAGCGTCTATGCGTGGTGGGTGATGATGCTCAGAGTATATATAGTTTCCGTGGAGCTAATATTGATAATATTCTTACATTCAATAAACTCTACGAAGGTGCACAGACATTTAAGCTTGAGCAGAATTACCGTTCAACTCAGATGATTGTTAATGCTGCCAATAGTCTTATCTGCAAGAACAGAGGGCAGATTCAGAAGAATGTTTTCAGCGAGAATGATCCAGGCGAGCGCATCAAGGTTTCTGAGGCTTATTCGGATGTGGAGGAAGGACAGATTGTCATCCGTCAGATAGAGCATCTTCGTCGTGCGGAGAATGCTGAATATTCGGATTTTGCAATCCTCTATCGTACCAATGCGCAGAGTCGTGTGTTTGAAGAGGCTTTGCGTAAGAGCGGTATGCCATATAAGATTTATGGAGGTCTGTCGTTCTACCAGCGCAAGGAGATAAAGGATATCATAGCTTATTTCCGCATGATTGTCAATCCTAATGATGAGGAGGCGTTTAAGCGTATCATCAATTATCCAGCACGTGGAATAGGCAATACTACTCTTCAGAAGATTATAGATTGTGCCAATAATAACAGCACAAGCCTGTGGAACGTCATCTGTAATCCTGAAGTATATTCTCTTGGTTTGTCAAATGCGACTATGGCTCGTGTGAACGTGTTCCGTGAGTTGATAGAGAAGTATATGAGTATTGCTGCCACGGAAAATGCTGAGGAAGTTGGTCGTGGAATTGTTGTTGACAGCGGAATATATGCGGATGTTCATTCTTCGTCTGATGCTGAAGACCTCGTACGTCAGGAAAATGTGGACGAACTTGTGAGCGGATTGAGTGACTTTGTTCAGAGCCGATTGGAGGAAGATAATAATAATGTGACTATAACTGACTATCTCTCAGAAGTGTCATTGTTGTCTGACTTGGATTCGGACAAGGGTGGCGATGAGCATAAAATCACGCTTATGACTATTCACTCGGCAAAGGGATTGGAGTTTCCGACTGTCTTTGTCGTAGGACTTGAGGAGAACCTTTTCCCAAGTCAGATGGCGTGTGAATCCATGCGTGAGATGGAAGAGGAACGTCGCTTGTTCTATGTGGCAATCACTCGTGCTGAGCGCCATTGTTTCCTCTCGTATGCCAAGAGCCGTTATCGCTACGGTAAGATGGAGTTTGGCAATCCTTCACGCTTCCTCTCTGATATTGCGCCTGAGTACCTTGACCGTCGTTCAACGGTTAAGTCTTCTTTCGGTCGTTCGGCAGACGTGGAATTGCCATGGAAGCGTAAGACTAACGTGTATAATGACGAGCCTGAGTTTATGCGTAGCAATAATGCGTATTCGCGTCCTGCTGCGCCATCCAGAACTGTGTCCATGCCAAATATCAGCGGTGGCGTGTCTTCGTTCACTCCTAAGGTGCAGAATACGGATGCGTTCACTCCTGTTACGGGTATTCGTCGTGTGTCAAAGGTAACAGATGCAAACGTAACAAATGCGAGTGCTAAATCACCAGAGGCAAGTGCAAGCATAGCCGTGGGCAAGCATATCGAGCACCAGCGTTTCGGTATTGGAGTAGTGGAAAAGATTGAGGGAACTGGTGACCAGATGAAGGCTACCATCAACTTTAACAATCTTGGCAAGAAGCAGCTGTTGCTCAAGTTTGCGCGTTTCAAGGTCATCGATTAGGATTGAAAAAACGGAAATATTGAAAATATTTGACCTGTAGGTGGCAGTTTTGCACTAAGGTGCCTATTAGAAAAACAGTCAAGAACCTTTAGCTCGGCGAAGCCAAACAGAACGAAAACAAGAAAAAACAGTTTTTCTTTTGTTTTCCATTGTTTTCTTTTGTTTTTCTAATTGGCCGCTTGGCGGCAAAAAATAAATGCGTTTTTAACGTATGGGGTGAAAAAATCAAGTTAAAAGTCTCATAATAGTCTCATCTTGTATCGTGCGGAATGTGGTACGAAGAAAAACAAATAAAAAATCGACACTATCATAATGATGGTGTCGATTTTTATATGTACATTTGCAAGAGTTTTGGAGCCGAATAGGGGACTCGAACCCCTGACCCACGCATTACGAATGCGTTGCTCTACCAACTGAGCCAATTCGGCATTGCATTTTTGCAATTGCGACGGCAAAGGTAATGCTTTTATTAAAACTGACAAAACATTATAGCGTGTTTTTTTATGAACAAGAGTAAGAAAAAATCGGAAAACAGAAATAGAATCATATATGCAGCCTTTATAATTGCCATTCTTGGAGGAGCTTACATCAAGGAGTATGGTCTTCCTTTTGGTGAGGAAAAGGCTAAGGAGTCGAAGGTGTTCTCCAAGGCTGCGGAGACAGAGGAGGAGAATGACATGGATGCGCTTGCTGCCGAGGCAGAGGCTGAGAATGCCAGTAGTGACCCTTCGGAGATAAAGGGCAGACGTGACCTGTCTAACAAGATTGAGGCTCCTTCTGAGGGCTTGTCACGCATCATAGGCGAGGACCTCGAACAGCCTGCTCCTATCTCAAACAGCGAGGTTATTCTCTTCAAGAATTCATTTATCGTATCATATAATATGGAGACCAAATGCCCTAACTATGTGGCATGGTGCCTCACCAAGGACAGGCTTGATGGCAAGGTGTCACGTTCTGACACCTTCATCGGGGATGATGTGATAGGTGAAAGTTCAAGGGTGGAGACACAGGATTATTCTGGTTCAGGGTATGACCGAGGTCACATGTGTCCTGCTGCCGACAACCGTCACGACCAGATGTCCATGATGCAGTCGTTCATGATGACAAACATCTGTCCTCAGAACCATAATCTCAATTCGGGTGACTGGAAGGAGCTGGAGGAGCAATGCCGCCAGTGGGTCAAGGATTATTCTGAACTCTATATCGTGTGTGGTCCTATCTTCGACAAGAAGAATCCAAGGACTATTGGCAAGCGCAAAGGATTAAAGATTGCTGTTCCTGACCGTTTCTTCAAGGTGGTGCTCATGATTGGCAAGAATCCGAAGGCTATAGGTTTTATCTATCCTAATGCTGAGACCAATAAGGATATCCGTGACTATTGCGTTACGGTTGACCGTGTGGAGAGCATCACGGGTATTGACTTCTACCCATCTCTCCCTGATGATGTGGAGAAGAAGGTGGAAGCAGAGTGCAAGCCAGCGGCATGGGGAATATAAGGGAATGTGGAATGAGGAATGACAAGTACGCTGATGGGAGTGAAAAGTGAATAGTGAAAAGTGAAAAATATATTTTACTCTGTTCACAATTTCATTCTCTGTGCTCTCTGAGTTCTTTGTGTTGAAATCAAGAGCCATCATTCGTCTTAACTTCTTAACTCCAGACTTCTTAACTCCTATAAAATAGAAAGAAACAACATCAAAATATATGAAGAAATTCGTTAAAGATTTAACTGTAGCAGAGGTGGAGTTCCCACACTCACGCTATGTACTCTTGAAGCTGACAGACAGTGAACCTCTTCCAGAGATGTTGCCAGGTCAGTTTGTTGAAGTGAAGGTGGAGGGTAGCCCTAAGACATTCCTTCGTCGTCCTATCTCAATCAATTATGTGGACAAGGAAAAGAACCAGTTGTGGTTGCTTATCCAGACGGTAGGCGAGGGTACTCACAAGCTTGCAGAACTCAAGGCAGGTGATAAACTTAACCTCGTGTTCCCTCTTGGCAATGGTTTCTCACCTATGCAGAAGGCAGGTGAGAAGGTGCTCCTCGTGGGTGGTGGAGTGGGAGTTGCTCCTCTCCTCAACTATGGCAAGGAACTTAAGGAGGCTGGTGCTCAGCCTGTATTCCTTCTTGGCGCACGTTCAAAGGCAGACCTTCTTGAGCAGGAACTGTTCAAATCTATTGCTCCTGTATATGTGACAACAGAAGACGGTAGCGAAGGTGAGAAAGGATTTGTTACTCAGCACTCATTGCTCGAAAGCGAGACTTTCGACCGTATCTCCGTTTGTGGTCCTAAGCCTATGATGGTGAGTGTGGCACGTTATGCTAAGTCTAAGGGAATACCTTGTGAGGTGAGCCTTGAAAACATGATGGCGTGTGGTCTTGGAGCATGCCTTTGTTGTGTGGAGAATACAGTCAGGGGTAATGTGTGTGTCTGCAAGGAAGGACCTGTGTTCCCAATAGAAGAGTTGACTTGGGAACTTTAATGAACTCATAAAAGATTATTTTGATTATGGCAGATTTGAGTACAAATATAGCAGGTCTTCAGATGAAGAATCCTGTAATGACTGCATCAGGAACATTCGGTTATGGAGTGGAATTTGCAGATTTCGTAAATCTTGAAGATATCGGCGGTATCATCGTCAAGGGTACTACGCTTAATCCTCGTGAGGGTAACGACTATCCTCGCATGGTGGAGACTGCAAGCGGTATGCTGAACTGTGTGGGTCTTCAGAACAAGGGTGTGGATTATTTCTGCAAGAATATTTATCCACAGATTAAGGATATAAAGACCAACATGATTGTCAATGTGTCTGGTTCTTGTCCTGAGGATTATGCCGAGTGTGCTGCCCGTATCAACGACCTTGACAGCATACCAGCTATTGAGCTTAACATCAGTTGTCCTAATGTGCGTCAGGGTGGTATGGCATTTGGCGTGACTACGGACGGAGCTGCAAGTGTCGTTCGTGCCGTTCGTGAGGCATATAAGAAGACGCTTATCGTGAAGCTTTCGCCTAACGTGACAAGCATCACGGATATTGCCCTTGCCGTACAGGATGCAGGTGCTGATGCCGTTTCGCTTATCAACACTCTCATGGGTATGGTCATCGACATAGAGAAGCGCAAGCCTATCCTCAGTATTGCAACTGGTGGTATGAGTGGACCTGCCGTCAAGCCAGTAGCCGTCCGTTGTGTATGGCAGGTGGCAAAGGCTGTAAATATCCCAGTCGTTGGTCTTGGCGGTATCATGAATGCCCATGATGCAATAGAGTTCCTTCTTGCAGGTGCGTCTGCAATAGAGATTGGAACAGCCAATTTCGTTGACCCAGCCATAACTCTAAAGGTGGCTAATGGTATAAGCGAATGGCTGGATAATCATGGCTGCAAGTCCGTAAAAGAGATTATCGGACAGTTGGAAGCATAAAGGTAATGAGGAATGAGTAATTAGTAATGAGTAATTGATAATTTCCCTTTGAAGGTAGCTTTGCGAACCATCAAACAATTCCTAATTTCTCATTCCACATTCCTAATTATGAAAAAAAACGCAAAATCTTTTGTTTCTTAGTGAGGAAATCATACCTTTGCACGGAAATGTTGCAGATTGTTGCATTATACGGGGTGTTTATTGAATTGTACGTTTATGATTTTGACGTAGTGTAGGAGTTCTAACCGTACAGTTGTGTTTTTTAAAATGAATATTTTGAATGATTAGTGTTAAGACATTAAGGCTGCTTATAAGTAAATCGGAACTCGACCGAATGCCTGAGGGAAAGGTACTGATAAATACAATAAATGCGTTTTCGTACAATAATGCCCGTAAGGATAGTTTGTTTGAGGAAGCGTTGACAAAGTGTGACGTGCTTATTCCTGACGGTGTAAGTATCGTTCGTGCTTGCCATATTCTTAATGCTAAATCAAAGCCTTGGGAGAGAATAGCAGGATGGGACTTGTTCGTGTATGAGATGACAAGGATGAACGAGCCACTCGAAAAGGCTGAAACCATACCTTACTGGAAGACTGTACACCCTGAGCGCAAGCGACCTGTCGTCATGTTTATGGGCAGTTCGGAGAATGTACTTGGAAAGATTCGTGAACAGGCTGCCAAGACGTACAAGAATATTGATGTTGTTACATATTCGCCACCATTCCGCAAGGAATTTACACTTACGGACAATATGAATATGTGTAAGGCTATCAATGATGCTGACCCCGACCTTCTGTGGATAGGTATGACTGCTCCAAAACAAGAGAAATGGGCATATTCCAACTGGATGCGCCTTGACATCAACTGCCATTGTGGTACAGTGGGAGCTGTATTCGACTTTTTTGCTGGAACGCTTGAACGTGCTCCTATTGCATGGCAACAGGCAGGATATGAATGGCTGTATCGTCTCCTCAAGGAACCAAAGAGAATGTGGAGACGCTACATAATCGGTAATACGGAATTTCTATACTTGATGTTTCGTGAATGGGCGGGAGTTTGAAAAAAACTCCCGTTTTTATTTTGTACAAAAAAAAGATATTATTATTTTTGCAAAGATAATACATAGTTTTGGCTTCTTTCGGAACTTTCAAAAGTAGGAACTCAAAAACTTATGAGTCCCAAAAATAAAGAGTCCAAGAGCCCAAAAACTCAAAAACCAACAAACTTAAAAACTTAAGAGTTCAAGAGTCCAAAAACTTAAAAAACAACAAACTTAAAAACTTATAGATTATGGCAACACCTCATAATACCGCACCTGATGGTGCTTTCGCAAAGACTGTTTTGATGCCAGGCGACCCACTACGTGCTAAGTTTATAGCAGATACATTCCTTACAGACGTTAAGCTCGTTACTTCCGTACGCAACGTATATGGATTCACAGGTAAGTATAAGGGAAAGCCTGTGTCAGTTATGGCAAGTGGAATGGGAATGCCAAGCATAGGTATCTATTCATGGGAACTCTATAACTTCTATGGAGTGGAGAACATCATCCGTGTTGGCTCTGCTGGTAGCTATACCGACCGTCTTGATGTGCTCGATGTGTGCCTTGCCGAATCTGCATTCAGCGACTCTACATATGCAGAATGTCAGAATGGTGATAAGGAGAAAGTCAAGTATCCAAGCGAGAAGATTAACAAGGTTGCCCTTGATAAGGCAAAGGTACTTGGTATTGATTGCAAGTTGTGTAAGGTACATTCGTCAGATGCTTTCTATACTGACCCTAAGCTTGGAGGTTGGGAGGCACTTCGTGACCGTACCAAGGCTGAGTGTGTTGAGATGGAGAGTTTCGCTCTCTTCCACAATGCTCAGGTGCTCGGCAAGGGAGCTGCATGTATGCTCACCATTTCCGACTCCTTCGTCACAAAGAAGGAACTCTCTGCCGACGACCGTCAGAATGCTTTCCGCACCATGATGGAACTTGCTCTCGAAACTGCCATTAGTTTGTAATAGGGTAGTGACCATTCTGCTATATAGTATTCTTATCTTTAGGACTATATTGTTATTGTCACATCCTTATCAATAAGTAGGTGTGCATAATTATTTTTACAATCCTTGCACCGCCTACTGCGCATCTTCACCGCCTAAAAACAATCGAGTAGGAGTCACTACACTCATTTATTTTATGCGCTGAACCTACATCATTAATCAATACAATCATTA
>JAFYAT010000118.1 GCA_017540585.1 Bacteroidaceae bacterium
ATGCTCCGAGGAGTACACGGAGAAAGACCCTCACCCAACCTCTCCCTTTTAGGGCGAGGAGAAAGAATGCTCTATCGCTGATAAGTTGATGAACAGAGTAACTCAGTCCCCTCCCTGTAGGGAGGGATAGGGTGGGTCTTCTCTCCGTGCCCTCAATGGAGCACATGCGACCTCTGAGAACTCTAAACAAATCAGAGTATTAAGAAAAAAACTCTGTGCTCTCCGTGGCTCTCCGTGGGGGATAAAATTCAAACGTACAGTTCGAATAATTTTGCACACCTACTTAAAATAATGTATTTGTGTGTTATATTCTCCATAATCTTTACTACCTTTGTTGTCGATAAAAACCTAAAAAACGTAAAGACTATGTATAGTGATCCTAAAGAGTGTCTGTATTGTACAGACACGTATGACAAGTTGATGATTAAGATTGCAGACCTGAGTGTCTCTCGTGCTTTCCTGTTTAAGGAGCAGACATACCATGGTCGTTGTCTCGTTGCATATAATGGTCATGTTAATGACCTCAACGAACTGAGTGATGATGAGCGTAACGCCTTTATGGCTGATGTATGTCGTGTTACACGTGCCATGCAGACAGTCTTCAATCCTGAGAAGATTAACTATGGTGCTTACAGCGACAAGCTTTGTCACTTACATTTCCACCTTGCACCTAAGTATGTAGATGGCCCTGACTATGGAGGCACATTCCAGATGAATCCGGGAAAGGTCTATCTTTCAGATGCTGAGTATCAGGAAATGATTGACAAACTGACGGCTCAGTTGTAGGCAATTGTTCTTGTCTAATGCAACAGAAGTTCTCTTCTGTGATAAGTATGATACTTACGTTGTTTAAAATGCTACTTTACACTTTGTAACTATCATGTTTGCGAGTGGAAAGTGGCATACTTATCTTGAGGTGTAAGGAGTGAAATAAACTGAGATTATCTCGTATTTACATATTATTTGCTTGTTAAATCATAAAAAAATGAGTCTATGCGCATATGTAACCAAAAAAGATACGTAACTTTGCGGGGTTGTTTGTGAGGCAGGACTTCACTCTTTTGGCTTCATTAGTCTAATGGCGTGTCGTACTATCCACATTCACGATAAAATGAGAAATGTAACTTATAATTTACTAACTATATGTTCAGAATGTTCAAAAACGCAAAATGTTTAGCATTGACTCTTGTGGTCATGGTTCTTGCCTCATGTAGCAAGGATGAGTATCTTAATGTGATTCCAAAGGAATCAAGCATGGTCATGTCTGTTGACTTGGCAGCTATTGCCAAGAAAGGTGATATGGCAAATTCCGATTTGCTGAAAGTGTTGAATGATGCGACTGCATCGCTCAGTAAGAAAGATAAGGAGAAGGCAAAGAAATATACGGATGACCCACGTGAGATGGGTATTGACCTCTTAGAACCTATTTATGTGTTCAAGACACCTACTCAGTATATTGGTGTTGCAATGAAGATAGATGATGAGGACAAGTTCAGCGAGTTCCTCGAGGTACTTCGTGACAACGGTTCTTGCACAAAGATTGTGGAGCATGAAGGTAAGAAGTTCGGTGCTCTCATGGATTGTGATTTTGCTTACAATGACAATACCTTTGCACTTCTCATTCCTCTTGCAGCAAACTCAAAGGCAGGTAATCGCTCAGTTCTCACGTCAATGTTCAATCAGAAAGAGAACGAGAGCTTTGCAAGTACTGATAACTTCAAGAAGATGGCAGACGGCAATGGCGACATCCTCATGTATATCAATATGGGTGTGCTTCCTGCCAATACTCCATTGGCACAGGTGTACGGCATGAATGGCATGAAGCCTTCGGATGTTGAAGGATTCCTATCTACTTCGTTTGTTGATGGCAAGATGGTCATGACTACTGAAGTGTCAGGAAAGACAGAAGCTGCCAAGAAGATGCTTGAGGAGTCAACAAAATCAATGCGTAAGATTGAAGGTAAGTATATTAATGTTCCTACGGACAAATCACTTATGTGGTTCTGCTCTGGTGTCAAAGGTGTTGAGTACTTGAAGAACCTCAAGAAGACACCACAGGTTAAGGAGTTGCTTCTCCTTGCCGAGAGAACTGTTGACATTGAGAAGATTATCAACTCCGTTGAAGGTGACTTTGCCGTTACTGTAGGTGAGTTGCCATCTGCCTCAGGCAATTTCATGTCACTCAACAGTTTTATGCCAGATTATCTTATCACAGCAAACCTCAACAATACTGACTTCCTTAAGGATGCCGATTACTGGAAGAGGACAATGAGAGATTACGGCTTCACAATGACAGAGACAGGCAAGAACCAGTATTCAATCAGCAATGGCGACATTGATATCAACTGGGGTGTGGATGGCAATGACCTCTATTTTGCATCAAAGAATGCTCTCTTGAAGAATGCCTTTACACAGCACTCAAACATCCTTGACGCATATAAGGATGACATCAAGGACAGCTATATGTTCATGTTCTTCAACCTTGATGCGTTGTTCAGCAGTCAGGTTATGGGTATGATTGGACAAGTTCCTGCCGTCAAGAAGCGTGTGTCTTGTCTCAAGTCATTCATCATACAGTCAAAGGAAACAAACAAGTGTGATGTTATCCTTGAACTCAAAGATAACAAGACAAACTTCCTCAAACAGATGTTCTAAGATGGAAAAGATACATTTACAGCATGTACTTCCTAAGGTATTCCTCCAGCGTACAGACATCGTGAGTGATGTGTGGCTCAAGGATGTTACTTTCGAGAAGGAACGACTCTACCTTGTCGAGGCAAACTCAGGAACGGGTAAGTCCTCTTTGTGTAGTTTCATATACGGTTATCGAAATGATTATGAAGGTAAGATTCTCTTTGATGAGGAGGATTCACGCCAATATACGATATCCCAGTGGACGGAGATGCGTCAACGTCACTTTGCACTCCTGTGGCAGGAGTTACGTATGTTCCCCGAACTTACAGCTATGGAGAATGTGGAGATAAAGAACAAACTCACAGGATTCCAGAAGAAGGATGTCATACGTGGCTGGTTTGAACAGCTTGGCATCGCCGATAAGATGGATGCAAAGATAGGTCAGATGTCCTTCGGTCAGCAGCAGCGTGTGGCAATGATACGTACACTCTGTCAGCCATTTGACTTCGTATTTGTTGATGAGCCTATCAGCCACCTTGATGACACCAATAGTGCCATCATGGGCGACATACTCATTACTGAGGCAAAGAGACAGGGTGCAGGAGTTATTGCTACAAGTATTGGTAAACATATTGAACTCAATTACGATAAGATATTGAAACTATGATTCGTTTTCGTAGTGAAGAGGAGTAAAATGAAGTAAAAAAGAAGTAAAGAGACGAATGATATTGTCTCAAATCTCAACTCTATAATTTATGCTTTCGATTCATATCGGGACGCATAAATTTGAGATTGTAAATTTGACGTTATACTATCGTCTTTTTACTCCCTTTTACTCCTATTTACTTCTATTAACTACATTTAGCCAAAGAAATACAACATGAACTTAGTTTGGAAACTATTACGACAGCATATCAGTATTCCTCAGTTTGCAGGATTCTTCTTTGCCAACCTTGTGGGAATGCTCATCATTCTTCTTGGCATACAGTTCTATAACGACATACAGGCGGTGTATGACGGGGAGGACAGCTTCATGAAGGCTGACTACCTCATCGTGAACAAGAAGATAAGTACAATGTCAACGATTACGGGACGTTCCAATACCTTCAGCGAGGATGAGGTTGCAGACTTCAAGTCGCAGAAGTTTGTTGAGCGTATGGGCGCATTCACTCCAAGTGCATACAATGTTCGTGCAAGTTTCAACATGGAAGGTATGGCAAGGATGTCAACAGAGATGTTCTTTGAATCCGTACCTGACGAATTTGTTGATGTTGCACGTGACAAGTGGTCATACGAGGAGGGTAGTACGGACATTCCTATCATCCTGCCTAAGAACTATCTTGACCTTTATAACTTCGGTTATGCACAGAGCCGTAGTCTCCCTAAGTTGTCAGAGGGAATCCTCGGTGCAATAAGTCTTACTATCCGTATTGACGGCAATGGACGCATGGATGAGTATCAGGGACGCATAGTCGGTTTCAGTAGCCGACTCAACACCATCCTTGTACCTGACGCATTCATGAAGTGGGCGAACAGGGTGTATGCCAATACCGAACAGGCAAAGGAAACGTCACGTCTCATCCTTGAGGTCAACAATCCTACGGATGATGCCATAACAAGTTATCTGCAGGACAACAACTATGAGACAGACCAGGACAAGCTTGATGCAAGTAAGACGACATATATCCTTCGCATCATCGTGGGAATAGTCATGTCTGTCGGTTTGGTCATCAGCATCCTTGCATTCTACATCCTCATGCTCTCTGTCTATCTTCTCGTACAGAAGAACAGCACGAAGCTTGAGAACCTCATCCTCATAGGATATAGTCCTGCCAAGGTATCACTTCCTTATCAGGCTTTGACCGTAGGACTGAACGTATTGGTGTTCATACTGTCATTCGGATTGCTCATCATCATCCGCAAGGTATATATGGAGATGTTTGTGAACTTCTTCCCTGACATGACTGCGCCATCAGTCACTCCATCGCTCATTCTCGGCATCACGCTCCTCATCGTTGTCTCTGTCCTCAACATTATTGCTGTAAGAAACAAGGTGATGAGCATTATTAAGAAGTAAGCAAACAGTACCGACCTGTACGGTTGGAAATGTTTCTATAAAAGACTAAAACAGAACGAACTTGTCGTTTTTAATCCCCCACGGAGTCACGGAGAGCACAGAGCTTTACTTTTACGCTTATTTTCTGACGAGTCCACGAAGGTCGCAGATGC
>JAFYAT010000119.1 GCA_017540585.1 Bacteroidaceae bacterium
CTGTTCGGTTGCAGTAGCGTTGCTGTAGCCGTGTTGTTCGGGGAATACAACAGCATATTCCAGATTGGTATTGTATGGGGACTGGGCGTCACACTCGCCATCTTCCTCACGCGCAACATCTGTTGCGCACACCTCAATCCAGCCGTATCTGTTGCCATGGTTGTGGGCGGAAGGATGAAGGCAAGGCTTTTGCCATCGTACCTGCTGGCACAATTCACGGGAGCAATACTTGCAGGACTGATGCTCTTCATATTGTTCTCACCATCCATCGAACAATATGAGCTGGCAAATGGCATAGTCAGAGGGGCAGAAGGGTCTGTACGCACCGCAAGCATGTTCGGTGAGTTCTACCCAAACCCTGGCGATACGCTCGCAGTCGTGAGTCTCCCTCTTGCCATCCTTGCTGAAGGATTCGGTACATTCCTCCTTGCCCTGTTCATCTTCGGACTGACCGAGGACTGCAACGTGGGTCGCCCTTCGTCCGACCTTCAGCCGTTGTTTATCGGCTTGACGGTATCAAGCATCATCTTCTTCATTGCACCCCTCACTCAGGCAGGTCTCAATCCTGCCCGCGACTTCGGTCCACGCATCGTGGCATACTTTGCAGGATGGGGCAGCGAGGCTCTGCCTGATGACGTAGGTGGATGGTTCTGGGTATATATCCTCGCACCTGTGGTGGGTGCATCCCTTGCGGCATTATTCTTCAAGCACATACTTGAACCTATAAATAACAAAAACAATCGTCAATGTGATTGCGGATGCACGAAATAAATATGAAACAGACAAGACTTATAATCGTAGGTGGTTTTCTTGGAGCAGGAAAGACCACACTCATCTGGGAAGTGGCACGGAGACTGATGGCTAAGGGTATGCGTGTAGGATTGATAACCAACGACCAGGCACCCGAACTGGTTGACAGCCAACTGCTGAGACATGCAGACCTGAAGGTGGCCGAGGTGGCTGGCAGCTGCTTCTGCTGTAACTTTGACGGCTTCATCAGCGCAATAAAGTCACTTCAGAACAATGTTGATGCAGACGTCATCCTTGCCGAACCTGTAGGCAGCTGTGCCGACCTTACAGCCACAATCATACGCCCTCTGAAAAGATACCACAACACAGACACAATCGTATCACCCCTCACGGTCCTTTCCGACCCTGCACGACTCAAGTCCATCGTGTATGGAGGCAATGCAGGGCTTCATGAGGATGCTGCCTACATCTACCGCAAGCAGCTGGAAGAGAGTGACCTCATCCTGATAACCAAGACTGACACACTCAGCGACGAGGAACTTGACAAACTCAAGAAGGATGCACATGCCTGTTTCCCTCACACAAAGATAATGAGTGCAAGTGCCCAGAACGGCACGGGTGTGGCAGAATGGTTTGAGGATGTGGCAAACCGTCAAGGTGAAGGAACAAGGATTCTTGATATCGACTACGACAAGTATGCCCATGGCGAGGCTGTGCTCGGATGGCTCAACGGCACGGTAGCCCTGACAGGCAAGGATGCCGACTGGGACGCTCTCCTGAGGGACATCATGAACGGTATAGCCGAGGCAGTCAGGAAGGAGAAACTGAGAGTGGGGCACATAAAGGTTATTGCAGAGAACGGCAAGCAATATGCCGTGGGTAACATAACGGGTGATGTGTCAACACTCCAGTTCCGCGGCTCGGCAGGAACAGGCGACAACATGAAGCTCATCATCAACGCCCGTGTGGAGACCACGCCCGAACATCTTGACGCTCTCGTGAAGGATGTCCTCGTGAATGCCATCAACGGACGATACGATGACGAGATTCTTGCATGGCGATACCTCATGCCAGGACGACCAAATCCAACACACAGAATTATATAAATTAAGAATTAAGAGTTAAGAATTAAGATTTAAGATTTAAACGCAAAGAGCACAGAGAACTCGCAGGAAGGCCCCCAAGGGAGAGTGAAAAGTGAATAGTGAAAAATCAAGTTTACTCATTCGCTATTTCTTTTCAACACAGAGAACACAGAGAACTCGCAGGAAAGCCGGGATAGGGGGCCTTTCTCTGAGTTCTCTGTGTTCTCTGTGTTGAAAAACTTTAAGCAAATAGTGTAAAATATATTTTTAACTTTTAATTTTTAATTTTTAACTCTTTTAGAGTGGGTAGTTCTCGAAGTCGTAGAGGACGGTGCTGAGGTAGCGTTCGCCTGTGTCTGGGAGGAGAACGACGATGCGCTTGCCCTTGTTCTCAGGGAGCTTTGCAATCTGTGTTGCTGCGTATGCTGCTGCACCTGAGCTGATACCTACGAGGAGACCTTCTGTTGCAGCAAGCTTGCGGCTTGTGAGGATGGCAGCATCGTTAGGTGCCTTGAATATCTCATCCACCGCGTCACGGTTGAATGTCTTTGGCACGAATCCTGCACCGATACCCTGTATCTTGTGGCTTCCTGCTGGCTCGCCTGAGAGTACGGCTGATGTCTCTGGCTCTACGGCGATAATCTTCACGTTAGGGTTGAGTTCCTTGAGACGCTTGCCCACACCTGATATTGTTCCGCCTGTACCTACACCTGCTACGAAGATGTCAATCTTGCCGTCTGTGTCGCGCCATATCTCTTCGGCTGTTGTGGCATAGTGGATGGCTGGGTTGGCTGGGTTCTCAAACTGCTGTGGGATGACTGAGCCAGGGATGCTGTCACGAAGCTCGATAGCCTTGGCGATAGCGCCCTTCATACCCTCTGAACCTGGAGTGAGGACTACCTGTGCGCCGTATGCCTTCACGAGGTTTCTGCGCTCGATGGACATGGTCTCAGGCATTGTGAGGATAAGCTTGTAGCCACGTACAGCGCTTACGAATGCAAGTCCCACACCTGTGTTACCGCTTGTAGGCTCGATGATTGTTGCGCCCGGCTTGATTATGCCGTCCTTCTCAGCCTGAAGAATCATGTTGAAGGCTATACGGTCCTTTGCGCTGCCTGCAGGGTTGAAATACTCGAGTTTTGCTGTTATAGGTGTGATACCTTCTTTCTGTGAGTAAGAGTTAAGCTCCAGGAGTGGAGTGTTACCGATAAGGTCGGTAAGCTGTTTTGCGATCTTTGCCATAGTTTTATGTGAGTTTTTAAGTTTGTGAGTTTTTGAGTTTTTAAGTTTTTGAGTTTTTTAGTTCTCGCGGAGAGTGAGTTTTTGAGTTTTTAAGTTTGTGAGTTCTCGCAGTGGTGAGTGTTTTTTCAACACAGAGAGCACAGAGAAAGCAGAGTACTTGCTAATTCTTAAATCTTAATTTTTCTGAGTCCTCTGAGGACTCCGTGTTCTCTGTGTTGTAAATCCACTCTTCTTCGGAGCCCTCTTCTCTGTTTTCACGATGCAAAATTATGTTTTTGTCGTGATATGAAAAAACATTTGTGGCATAAATGTTGTCAATATACCACATCTATGGTATGCGTTTTTCGGGTGTTGTACCATGACGATGGGAAGTATTGTGAGTGTCAATAAATATTAGTTGGCTTTGTTGCTTGTAACTCGGCAAAAAAGATGTAATTTTGCAAGCGGCAATATTAGTGCCGATAATCTTTTTTCGCACCAAAGGTGCGGACGAAGAAAAAAACGATAAAAACAAGAAAAAACATTTTTAAAACATTCTTTTTCTCAGAATCTCGGTTTTTAATTGTTTTTATAGGTTTTTACTTGTTTTTTCTTCGTCCGCGCGCATGCGCGATATTTGGGATAATAGATTGTGACGTTATATGAATAGATTCTTTAGATACATACTCTTTGGATTGCTTTGTGCGCTGTTCTTACTTCCTACTGATGCTTCGGCTCAGCGTAGGGGTAGGCGCAAGAAGGTGGCTGTGGTGCTCAGCGGTGGCGGCGCAAAGGGTGTTGCCCACGTGAGTGCGCTGAAGGTCATCGAGGAAGCGGGCATTCCTATTGACATTATTGTGGGTACGAGTATGGGCTCCATCGTGGGTGGCTTGTACTGTTCGGGCTATACCACGCATCAGCTTGACAGCATCGTGCGTGCGCAGAACTGGGCTTTGCTCCTGACGGACGGTCAGGAACGTAGCCAGAAGAGCATGTATTCACGTCAGCTGGAGGATCGTTATGTGGTGAGTGCAACCTTTGACAAGAGCCCTTTTGAGGTTATCGAGGGAGGACTGCTCAAGGGCAACAATATAGGCAGGTTCTTCTCCGAGCTTACGGCTGACCATCTTGACAGTATGTCGTACAGCAAGCTGCCAATCCCTTTTGCGTGTGTGGCTACGGACATCGTCTCTGGCAACGAGATTGTGATGCGTTCAGGCATCCTTGCCGAGAGTATGCGCTCAAGTATGGCTATACCGGGTGTGTTCCCGCCAATCAAGAAGAACGGCATGGTACTTGTGGACGGAGGTCTCGTCAACAACTATCCCGTGGATGTGGCACGACGCATGGGTGCTGATGTCGTCATCGGCGTAGATGTGACGGACAAGCATAAGACGGCAGAGCAGATAAACAGTACGGGCGAGGTGCTCCTGCGTATCCTCGATGTCATCTGTTCCAATAAATATAAGGAAAACGTGGAAAAGACCGACGTGCACATCAACGTGAATGTCAACGGCTATTCGTCTGCCAGCTTCTCCAAGGTGGCTATCGACACGCTCCTTGAACGTGGCAACATGGCTGCACGTGAGAAGTGGGACGAACTGCTAAGCCTGAAGGAACACCTCGGACGTATAGAGCCTCTTGCCGTACGCAAGCCTAAGATACTTGATGCCGATACGGTAGTCACACCTGTGGCATCCATATATAACGACCATCCTAATGCCAGCTTCATCGGATTTGGAGCGCGATTCGACAACGAGGAACTTGCAACGCTCCTCCTTGGCGGCTCGTATGAGTTCAACCATAAGCGTAAGGCACGTGCAGGCTTTGAGCTCCGTCTCGGAAAGCGTATGTATGGCAAGCTCAGGTTCGAGTTCAACCCTTGGGGCGAATGGACGATAGGAGCACGCTATCAGCATACGTCCAACGATACCAAGGTGTATAACAATGGTGACCACATGGCAACGCTCGACTATTACGACGAGTCGTTCCGTCTGTCTTTCCGCCGTTCATGGCACAAGATGCTCGTGGCATTCGGTGCCGACTGGAACTACAGCCATTACAACAATCTTCTTCGTCAGACCGACTGGATAGATTTTGTACAGACAAGGGAGAATGACCGTAGCTTCAGCTACTTTGCCAATATAGCATTCGACTCACAGGATGCCTCTGTCATGCCTCGCAGGGGTATGAAGTGGACTCTCCGTTATACGCTCTTCACGGACAATATGCACGAGTACAATGGCGGTCTGCCTCTCCATATCGTTGAGGGCTATTTCGAGGCAGCATTACCTGTGTCACGCAAGTTCACGCTCATGCCGTCCGTGGCAGGACGTCTGTTGCCAAACCGTAATACGCATCTCAATAATCTTAACGTGATAGGCGGAATAGACACCTACGGCCACTACATGGAGCATCAGATTCCTTTTGCTGGAGTGAACCACATACAGATTGTTCCGAATAACATTCTTGTGCTCGGAATGAGGGTGCGTCACAACGTGACCACCAACAACTATATGTTCGGTATTGCCAACTATGCCCTTGCAGGCAATGCTCTCGAAAAGATTGTTACGGTCAACTCCACCAATATGTATGGTGCAGCCATAGGATACGGATACAAGTCTCCTATCGGACCTATCGAGTTCAACCTGAACTGGAGCAACATAACCGAATCCGTCGGAGCATTCCTGAATATTGGATATATGTTTTAGCCCCCCGACCCCCGAAGGGGGCGGCCATCCGGGCAAAATCATTTTTAATTAAAATGGCATTCTCTGTGACCTCAGTGTCCTCTGTGTTGAAAAAAAATTTTTATTAGCCTTAGACCTCCATCCCCCCACTTAACCGGAGGCCGCCAAAAGAGTTCAAAGTTCAGAGTTATGGGTTATGAGTTGTGAGTTGTGAGCCGGCTTAACTTTTAACTTTTAATTTTTAACTTTTAACTCCGAAGGTCGGGGGCCTTCTCTCTGTGTCCTCTGTGCCCTCTGTGTTTCAAAAAAAGAATGTTTTTCTAATTGGCACCTTGAGCGCACGAAAGAATCTGACTTGAATGAATATTATAAACTACATACGAAGGAGTAATCAAGGCTTCTCCCCTTGGGTTGGGCTCTTCTTTTTTTTTCTTTTCCTTTCCTTGCCAGTCATGGCAGACAACAACGTAATGCTTCGCAAGCAACAGAATCTGGCGAAGTGGAATATCGCTGGTGCCAACTATAGCGGTATAACGCATATAGGTGGAACACATTATGCTGTGGTGGACGATAAGGATGCCAGGCACACATTCAGGATTTTCTCGTTTGACATAGATTCGTTGAAGGGTAAAGTCAGGGAGGCTTCACTCGTTGACGAGGTCGGTGGTGAGCATAGCGTGAGCGATGCCGAAGGTATTGCGTATGTGCCAGGCCGAGAGACGTTGTTTGTTTCGGATGAGGCAAACCAGCGTGTGGTGGAATACACGACGGAGGGAGAGCCAACGGGTAGGGAATTTGCCGTACCTGAGGAGTTCGGCAAAGATGCCATATACGGCAACTATGGCTTTGAGGCTCTTGCTTACTCCAAGAAAGACCATTGTCTGTGGACAACGACGGAGCATACTCTAAAGGCAGATGGCAATATGACTGTGCCTGGAGACACAACAGGTTGTATGCTTCGTCTTGTCTCGTTCGACGACAAGACCATGAAGCCTCTGCACCAGTATGCCTACCGCATGGATGCACCACGTGCAAAGAAAAAGGGCAGAAACTATGCCTACGGAGTCTCTGCCCTTTGCTGCCTTGATGATGGTAGCCTATTAGTGCTTGAACGTGAGTTCTATGTGGCGAAGCGATACTTGGGAAGTTGGGTACGACACAGGATTTATCGTGTCGCACCGTCTCAATCCCAACAAATAGAATCACTTCATGAAATACCAGTTGATGTATGCATGAACAAGACACTTGTTGCCGAGTTCTGCACCCGTCTCAATGTGATAAAGCATAACCTTGCCAACTATGAGGGGATGTGTCTGGGTCCACGTCTTGCGGATGGACGCCAGACACTAATCCTCATCTCTGATTCACAAAAAAACTACGGCAATCGCCTTTATCACATAAAAGACTACGTAAGAGTCATTTTAATTAGGAATGAGGAATGAGTAATTAGGAATGCTTTCCTCATCGCTCATATTCATATACCTGTTTTCAAAATGGATGTTTGACGCATTAGCCACCCTCCCTTGTGGGAGGATGGGGGCGTGCTATTAAATTGCGTCAAGCGCCTGTTTGAGGTCGTCAATAATGTCGTCGATATGCTCAACACCGATAGAGAGACGTACTGTAGAAGGAGTGATGTGCTGCTCAGCAAGTTCCTCTGGAGAGAGCTGTGAGTGTGTTGTGGTGTATGGATGTATGACGAGAGACTTCACGTCTGCCACGTTAGCGAGGAGAGAGAATATCTTGAGGTTGTCGATGAACTTCCATGCATCGTCCTGACTACCGTTAATCTCGAATGTGAAGATGCTGCCGGCTCCCTTAGGGAAGAACTTCTTGTAGAGCTCGTGGTCTTTGTGTGAAGGAAGTGCAGGGTGTGACACACTCATTACCTTTGGATGCTTTGAGAGAAAGTCAACAACCTTGAGGGCATTCTCCACGTGACGCTCTATGCGTAGTGGGAGAGACTCTACACCCTGAAGGAGAATCCATGCGTTGAATGGAGATATCGTCGCACCTGTGTCACGAAGGATGACAGCACGGATACGAGTCACGAAGGCTGCAGCACCTGCTACGTCTGCAAAGACTGCACCATGATATGATGGGTCTGGCTTTGCAAGGGTAGGGTACTTGTCGGCATTAGCCTTGAAGTCAAACTTACCTGCATCAACGATTACACCACCGAGTGAAGAACCGTGACCGCCGAGGAACTTTGTTGCAGAGTGAACCACAACGTCTGCTCCGTGCTCGATTGGACGGATGAGTACTGGTGTTCCGAATGTGTTATCTACGATGAGAAGCGTGTTGTGCTTGTGTGCTATCTCTGCTATTGCGTCTAAGTTTGTGATGTCTGAGTTCGGATTACCGAATGTCTCTACATATACAGCCTTTGTGTTAGGTCGGATGGCTGCTTCAAGGGCTTTGAGGTCATTCACATTTACGATGGTATAGTCAACACCCTGAGTGCTCAATGTGTGAGTAATAAGGTTGTATGAACCACCATAGAGATTATCAGCTGCCACGATGTGGTCACCGTTCTGTGCGATATTCTGAAGAGCGTAAGTCACGGCAGCTGCACCAGATGCTACGGCAAGACCTGCTACACCTCCTTCGAGAGCTGCCACACGGTCTTCAAATACACCCTGAGTAGAGTTTGTGAGACGGCCGTATATGTTGCCTGCATCACGAAGTCCGAAACGGTCAGCTGCGTGCTTTGCATTGTGGAATACGTATGATGCTGTCTGATAGATTGGTACTGCACGTGAATCTGTTGCTGGATCTGCATTTTCCTGTCCTACATGGAGTGCGAGTGTTTCGAGATGAAGTTTCTTTGCCATAGTCGTATCTGTTTTTGAATTGTTAATAATATTTTCTTTCTCTGTGCCGAAAAGGCTTTTTAATAAATCTGTTACTTTCATTTTTTTTATTTTTAACTTTGTCTTGGAAATATGCTTTGGCCTTGATTGCATCCTCCCCTCAGCCTGTATGTTCATACCGGAGTTAACAGATAAGAGTTAACAGTTAAAAGTTGGGTCGAGAAGTTTGAAGTTCCTGTAATCTACACCGTATGTGTGTAATCTCCATTTTTTAACTTTTAATTTTTAACTTTTAACTCTTGCATTATGAAGCATGAGTAATGCAAGTCGTGGGGGGCCGTCCTTTTCTTTTTTCCTTTTGACGCTGCAAAGTTACGGCTGTTAGAAATATTTACCAAGAAGAATATGTGATAAAGGATAAACTTTCTTTGAAACGTTCTTTTTGCAGAAACTCTATTCTGTATTATACCATATTCCGTAGTGTTTGATAGACGTTTATTCTTCTTGCAGCCAAATACCGCAGAAAAACACTTGAATTTCCGCATTTTTTTAGTCGTTTCTTCGCCGTTTGTCCGTTGTTTCTCTGCTAATCCTCCGCTATTCCTCTGCTATTTCTCTGCTAAATAGCGGAGTCATAGCGGACTCATAGCGAAGTCATAACGGAGTCATAGCGGAGTCACGACCTTGGCATGATGAAGAAACTGACTTGCATAATATGGTATGCAAGCGTCAATACCAAAAGGAATATCGCCCCTCATGTTTTGTCCTAAACTTCATAGTCAGTACTTAGTCTATAGTTAGTCTATACTTCGTCAGTACTTTGACTATACTTTAACTGTACTCGATTTGTAACTATAACGGAAAACCATTGCCCTTTTTGGCTTCTGCTGTTTTCGCTATCTTCGCCTACACTCTTTTTCGTAGAACCTTAACAATTAATGTGTCTGTGTTCCGGATGGCGTTCCTCCCCTTCGAGGGAGGTTAGGAGTAGGCCGCTCATTATGACGTTTGTTAACCTTTTTATCGTCTTTTTGTAATATTTCATATTCAAATGTTTGGCTGTAAGGGATTACTTTCATATCTTTGTGGTGATTTATGCACAGAAGCCCATTTGTTGATGGGTGGATGTGGGTAAATGGTACTTCGTTATCGGGGTGCTGACATAAAAGGCGTTTTCTACGCTTTGTTCTTGACTTTCTGAAACTTCGCAACTTTCAATCCAAGCAGGACAAGGTGACTGAGAATGTCCTCGGGTGGATTATATCCATGTGTGTACAGCAATAATTGTATCTTCTCATGAGGGTACGATTGTTCTGTACACTATACACATATATAATCACATGGCGTGGGCTTCTGCAGTTGCTTGTTCTCTTGGAAAGGTATTGCGAAGACCTCAGAAGGTGGGACGAGTAACGAGACTCCCCGCCTTTTTTATTTTAAACAATTAAAGCGAAACCTTGGGAGGGGGAGTAGAACGTATATTGTATATCGATGTTGATTAACACACGCAATCAAACAATAGAATATATGAAAACAACGAAAACTTATTTAGCACCTTGTACAGAGGTGCGCAAGACAAGGGTGCGCATGAGCATTCTTGCAGGTAGCGATAATGCTATCAATGGTGTGAGTGGGGGAAACACAACAGTTCCAAGCATGCCATGGGATAATGGTGCGAGAATACGAACATTTATGGAATAATAGAACAAACGAAGGAATATGAAAAGGATTTCATTTATGTCAATAGCGATGGTTACGCTATTGGCATCATGTAGTTCCGACATGGAACTGTCACAGACAGGTGAGAAGTTTGATGGTAAGGTGACACTCAGCGCACCTGCTTACGAGTATGAAGATGGCACGCGTACCACTCTCACAAGTTCAGAAAGCGGTATAAGCTTTGCTTGGGATGATGACGAGACTATTGGTATCTTCCCTATTGCGCCAACAACAAATGCACAAGCACATCAGAAATTGGATAATGGTTCAAACAATGGAACAAAGTCTTCTTTTGACGGAGCTGGCTGGGCACTCCTCCGTGGTAATACTTATGCAGCTTACTATCCTTTCCAAACAAAAGAATATGAAGATTACACAAAGATTCCTATTGACATGACAGGTCAGACACAGAATGGTAATGGCACTCTTGCTCATATCGGTGCTGGCTATGACTATATGTATGCAACAGCATCCGTTCCTAAGAATGGTGACGTTAGTTTTGACTTCAATCATGTTTGCTCTATTGTTAAACTTGAGCTTACTATGCCTGTGGCAGCTACATGGGAGAACGTGACTCTTTCAAGTGGAAGTAGCGTGTTTATTACAAAGGCAACTATGAATGCATCTACAGGTGCTATTGCATCTGTCACAAAGTCTTCATCAGTTGTGCTCAGCCTCAGTAATGTTAGTACGACATCTGCAAATCAGAAACTGGAACTCTACATGGCTGTACTTCCAACTACGACAGGTGACTTGACAGTCAAGGCACGTACATCAGCTAATTATGACTATACTGCCACTCTTTCAAGTAAGACGCTCAAGGCAGGTAAGGCACACTTGTTGACGGCAACTCTCGTTGCCGCAACTTTTACTGGCGATGGCGTTGAGAACGGCCACGCATACGTTGACCTCGGCTTGTCTGTAAAGTGGGCAACCATGAACGTTGGTGCGTCAAGCCCTGCTGATTATGGCAACTACTATGCATGGGGCGAGACAAAGGCATACAATGAAGCAGATGAAACGAATTTGACGAACTACAACTATAACTCCAAGTCATCATACGTCAAGACATATTATGCCTATAGCACTTACAAGTGGTGCAACGGGTCGTCTGATTCCATGACCAAGTACGGAACAGTTGATAACAAAACGACTCTTGATTCGGAAGACGATGCCGCCAGCGTGAACTGGGGCGGCAAGTGGCGTATGCCAACACATACGGAGCAGTTAGAACTCGTAGACAACTGCTACTGGGTATGGACAAGTAGTTATAATAGCACTGGCAAGGCTGGTTACATTATCTACAAGGCTAAGTCATCATCAGACAAGGGACAGGTGGTGACATCAGGCAATACTCCTTCAAGCAGTTATTCTTTGTCTGACTCTCACATTTTCCTTCCTGCCGCAGGCTGTCGCAACGGTGGTTTGCTCTGGTATGCTGGTTCGAGCGGCTACTACTGGTCGGCTTCGGTCTGCGACGGCTACGTGAGGAGGTTCTACTTCAATTCGAGCAGATTCGACCGCGACAGCTACGGCTGTTGGGACGGTCCGAGTGTGCGTGCAGTCTGCGAGTAAGAAGCCCAAGAAGCCTATGGCTTAATTGATAATTGAAAATGGATAATTGATAACTAAGCGAAGCGGTCTCTCTGACCGCAATAAAGTGATTAGCCGTTCGGAACAAGCATCCGAACGGCTAATGTCGTATATTTGTGGAATGTGTGAGAGTGGAGTAATTTCAATATATGTGGATTTGTCATGTCTTTGCGACAAAAGTGAGTGAGACTTGAAAGTTCTTCACAAAACAAAACACTATGAAGTATGACAGCAAGACTTTAAAGGTCAAAACCACAAATCAACAAACAACTTGTGCCTGTGGAAGAACCAAAAACAGATTGTGAACCGGCGAAAAGAAAAACAAGATATCAAAGATTGAGACTGGGTCTAACGTAACATTCCATACTGTCGCAAAGATATTCAGAGCTATGGGAGTGAATGCCATGCTTGACCTCGGTAGTATAGGCAAAGTTGCTTTAGTTTGATTATTGCTAACACATATAAACGAAAGAAGGGCAGCGATGTGGCTACCCTTCTTTCGTTTATATGTGTGAAGTTTGCAATCTGTTATTCGCTTACTTTTGCCCTTGCGTCTATGTCTCTGGATATAGACGAGCAATCCTCTTGTGCATTTCCTTTGCTTTCCTCGCTTCTTCTTCGCAGTTTATCTGCAAACTCTTTGATTGAGCAATTTTCTTTAAGCATCTTTCAACGGATTCTTTATGAAATGAGTTTATGTAAGTCATAATCACTTGTTTGTTGGTTATGTGTCTCTCGTGTATGTCATTACGATAAGAACTACAATGCAAAAGTACGATTTTTTTGCAAGTGGGAGAATGAAAATCTCGTTTTTTTTCATATTGTTAACACAAGAAGGGCAGCCGATGTGGCTGCCCTTCTGTCGTTTATATGTGAAACTTGGAAATCTATTATTCGCTTACTTCTTCAAAGTCCTTGGCTCGTTCCTCTTCCTTCTTCTCACCCTTCTTGGCAAGGTACTCAGGGAGAGCAAGACCTGCCTGGTCGAAGAGTTCGTTGAGTGGAGGTACAGACTTCATGAGACCAGAGAGGAAGTTGGCTGTGCTTCCCTTGCCGTCAGCACCGTTACCGCTATCCCAAACTGTTACGTGGTCGATGTTGATGCCCTTGACAGCTTCAACCTGAGTCTTGACGAGTTCTGGGAGTTTCTCAAGGAGGAGGAGCATGTATGCCTTGTTGGCATCACCACCTGCTGCCTCAACCATCTTGTCGTAACCTGCTGCCTGACGAGAGAGAATCTCGTAGAGACCGCGTGCCTCTGCTTCCATCTTGGCGTATGCAGCATCAGCCTCACCCTTGGCGTTGACACGAATCTTCTCTGCCTCTGCCTCTGCCTCGATAATCTTACGCTTCTTCTCAATCTCCTGACTTACGAGCACGTTGGCACTCTGTGTTGCACGTTCACGGTCGGCACGAGCATCCTCGGCAAGCTTTTCTGCTGAGTAAGCCTCCTCAAGAGCCTTTGCCTGTGCTACCTTCTCGGCTGCTGTTGCCTTACGGAGAGCTTCAGCCTCACGCTCACGACGGTCGGCATCAGAGTTGGCAATCTGTACCTTAGCCTCATTCTCACCCTGTACTGCCTGTGCATTAGCCTCGGCTGTACGTACACGTGTCTCACGGTTAGCTTCTGCCTTACCGATTTCACCAATCTTCTCCTGCTCTGCTACACGTACCTTAGCCTCATTGATGGCCTTGGCAGCAGCTTCCTGTCCGAGAGCCTCGATATAGCCAGACTCGTCGTTGATATCCGTTACGTTTACGTTGATGAGACGGAGACCGATCTTCTTGAGCTCACCTTCCACGTTGCTTGAGATAGCCTCAAGGAACTTGTCGCGGTCGCTGTTGAGTTCCTCGATACTCATGGTAGCGATAACGAGACGCAACTGACCGAAGAGAATATCACGTGCGAGTTCCTGAATCTGTCCTGCTGTAAGTCCGAGAAGACGCTCAGCGGCAGCATTCATGCAGTCTGGGTCTGTTGATATTGCAACTGTGAATCGACATGGCACGTCCACACGAATGTTCTGGCGAGAGAGTGCGTTAGTGAGGTTGGCGTCGATGCTTATTGGTGTAAGTGAAAGGTAAGCATAGTCCTCGACGATAGGCCATACGAAGGCACCACCACCATGTACACACTTTGCTGACTTCTTGTTTGCCGAGCTACCTCCATAGATTACGAGAATCTTGTCTGAAGGACAACGACGGTAGCGGTTTACGATTGCTGTGAAGAGCACTACGACTACAACGACAGCTGCGATAATTACGGGCATTCCCATTGTAAAATCCATAATGTTATTAAGTTTAAGTTATTATTTAGTTAGTTTGTTCTCTTACTCAACTTTAGCTTGAAGTTAAAGAGGAGTTAAAAAGAAGTTATATAGGAAGTTAAAAAGACGAATGTCTATCGCATCGTGATTTCAAAACAATCAGCAAAGGAGTATCGTCTTTTTAACTCCTTTTTAACTCCACTATAACTACTCTATAACTACACAAAGTAAACTTATAAAATATGAGTTATATTAGATTTCCTCTACGAGGAGGGTCTTGTTGTCAAGAACCTTTGTCACGATGATGCGCTTGCCAGAAGGAATCTCGTTGCCTTCGGTGATGGCAGGCATCTCATGTATGGAACCTCCAAGACTTATCTGCACCTTGCCTGCTCCTGTGTTGTTTGCAGGAATACGGAGATAGACTTCTGCTTCCTTGCCAAGAGAATCGTTGATATCAACTGCACCGTTTGACTCAAGTCGCATGAGGCGTTTGCGGAGGAATACATACATGTATCCGAAGCCAATACCGATGGCTATTGCCACGACGAAGAGTAGGAACTTGACAGGGATGACGTTGTAGAAGCTGATACCTGCCCAGCCGAAACCAACGAAGAAGTTGACGAGGCTGCGGATGGAGAACAGGCTCATGTAGCCACCCGTGTCCATGGTGTCGCCGTCAAAGTCGGCATCCATATCCATCTCGGCATTGTCCATTCCGATAAGGGTCATTACTGTCTGTATGGCAAACACTCCCGAACTGATGAGTGCGCATCCCCAGAAGATTTGAAGACTTGGGTCAAGCCCAAGATACCATGTTGTTAATTCATTCATGTTTATTAAGGTTTTAATTGTTAAAGTATTGTTTTTACTATCACAAGACCTAAGCCTTTATTGTTTTATACTAAATCTAAGACATTTCTCTACAATACCGATGATACTTTATTGTCAATACTGAGAGTCTCATGTAAGTCTCATATAAGTCTCATGTGAGTCAGTACTTAGTCAGTACTTCAAAATAAGGTTTTTTTGATACTATATTATCTTTTTCGATTAAGTATCCCGAACAAAGGACGTAAACAGATGTCTCGGTTTTATTCCTTATTCGTTGGCCTTTTGTTTTTGTTTGACGTTGCAAATATAGTTGAACTTTCGTATTATCTACTCATAATCGCAATAAAAAAGAATATTTTATTCAAAAAAGCCTTATCTTTGCATCGTTTTATCAATACATTATTTTTGAATTTTAAGTATAATGTCCACTATAATATATCCATCGCCGATATTCGGTCCAATACACAGCCGTCGTCTCGGAGTATCGTTAGGTATCAATCTCTTGCCAAAGGATGGCAAGTTCTGTACCTTCGACTGCGTCTATTGCGAATGTGGCTTCAATGCATGGCATCCTGCTCATAATAAAGTACCTACACGTATTGAGGTACGTGAAGCTCTTGAAGCAAAGCTTCAGGATATGGTCAAGAATGGTCCTCGCCCTGATGTGTTTACATTCGCAGGCAATGGCGAGCCGACAGCCAATCCAGAGTTCCCGGAGATAATAAACGACACTCTTGAGTTGCGTGACAAATATTTTCCAGAAGCCAAAGTGAGCGTTCTCTCAAACGCAACACTTTGCGGAAAAACGAAAGTGCGTGAAGCCTTGCTCAAGGTTGACAATAACATCCTCAAGCTTGACACGGTAAATGCCGAGTACATTATGAATGTTGACCGTCCTGTTGTACACTATGATGTGAAGCAGGTTGTCGAGAACATGAAGGCTTTCAATGGCAAGTGTATCATACAGACGATGTTCATGAAGGGAACGACCGATGCTGGTGTGAACGTGGATAACACCACGGACGATTATGTTCTTCCTTGGCTCAAGGCGGTCAAAGAGATTGCACCACGTCAGGTGATGATTTACACCATAGACCGTGAGACGCCTGATCATGGTCTCCTGAAGGCTACGCACGAGGAACTGGATAGGATAGTTGCCTTATTGGAAAAGGAAGGCATAAAGGCAAGTGCATCGTATTGAAATTAAGAATTAATAATTCGCAATTAAGATTTAATTCTTAAACACAGAGAACTCAGAGAAGAAAAAATCTAATCTCTGTTTTTTTTAGAAAAACTCCGTGTCCTCTGTGTTCTCTGTGTTGAAGAAATTTTCGTTCTAAAACTCATAACTCATTTCATGGCTCGACTGATAGATATAGACGCTGTGGTAAAGCAGAAGGTGCCACAGCATTACGATAAGATTCCAAAGTTTGTCCTGACATTTGCCAAGTGGCTCCTGTGTCAGAAACAGCTCAACGAGATACTCTCCAAGTATGATGGCATTAAGGGCGTGGAGTTTGCAGATTGCGTTACTCGTCACCTTAACGTAAGTTATTCCTTGGTTGGAGAGGAAAATCTTCCTAAGGAGGGTAGGTACGTCTTTACTTCCAATCATCCTCTTGGTGGTTTCGACGGTATCTCCTACATCAAGCTTCTTGGAGGACGTTACACTAAGTTTAAGGTCATCGTGAATGATATCCTCATGAACCTTGAACCTCTGCGATGTATGTTCCTTCCTGTGAACACCCTTGGCGCACAGAAGCGTGAGGACATGGAAGCCATAGAGCGTGTGTACCAGAGTGACGACACTCAGATAATGACATTCCCTGCAGGATTCTGTTCACGCTATATTGACGGCAGGATTCAGGACATCGCTTGGAAGAAGTCTGTCATCCGTCAGGCTGTTGACTCCAAGCGTGACATCGTGCCGATGTACTTTGACGGTCGCAACTCCATATTCTTCTACAGCCTCGAAGTCCTTCGCCGTAAGCTTGGCATGAAGTTTAATATAGGTCTCATCCTCCTTCCTTGGCAGACAGTCAGGACTGCACGCAATAAAAGATTTAAAGTATATATAGGAAAACCTATTCCTTGGCAGACCTTCGACAATAGTCGTACGCTTGCCGAATGGACAGAGTGGCTCAGGGAACAGAGTTATAGTCTGAAGGGAAAGTAAATCCCTTCAGATTTTTTTGTCTATTGTCTTTGGGCTTCATTCTATCGTCTTTCACTCTCAATTATGTTTTTTGATTTTTGTATTGTCAATTTCTCCTCCCGACATTCTGCATACTTCATTTTTTATTCTTATCTTTGACTTTGTCGAAGATACTTACGCTCAGAAATAAAAATGAACGAATTCATTTTGTATTTCTCTCGCTTATTCGTATCTTTGCAACCCGTAAACATTAATAGAAGGATAATGAAGTACGGATTTGACAACAACAAGTATCTCAAGATTCAATCTGAGCATATCAAACAGCGTATCTCTGAGTTTGATAATAAACTTTATCTTGAGTTAGGAGGTAAACTTTTCGATGATCATCACGCAAGTCGCGTGTTACCAGGATTCCAGCCAGACAGTAAATTGCGTATGCTTCAGCAACTTAGTGAAAGTGCTGAGATTGTCATCGTGATTAGTGCACAGGACATTGAAAAGAACAAGGTGCGCCAAGACCTTGGTATTACATACGATGAGGATGTCCTCCGTCTTCGTGATGAATTCCAGAACCGTGGATTCTATGTAGGTAGCGTAGTCATTACCCATTATAACGGACAGAGTAGTGCCGACGCTTACCGCAAGCGACTTGAACATCTCGGTATCAAGTCATACTACCACTATCTTATTGACGGTTATCCAAATAACGTTGAACTTATTGACTCAGACGAGGGCTTTGGTAAGAACGACTATGTTGAGACAACTCGTCCTCTCGTCATCGTTACGGCTCCAGGTCCTGGTAGCGGTAAGATGGCTGTATGTCTCAGCCAGTTGTATCAGGAGCAGAAGCATGGTGTTAATGCAGGATATGCCAAGTTTGAGACATTCCCTGTATGGAGTCTTCCGCTCAAGCACCCGGTCAATATTGCATACGAAGCAGCAACAGCCGACCTCAACGATATCAATATGATTGACCCATTCCATCTTGATGCGTACGACAAGATTGCCATCAACTACAATCGTGACATAGAGATATTCCCAGTACTCAAGGCACTCTTTGAGGGTATCTACGGTCATTGTCCATACAAGTCACCAACAGACATGGGAGTAAATATGGTCGGTTTCTGTATCAGCGACGACGAGGTATGTTGTGCTGCTGCCAAGGACGAGATTATCCGACGTTACTACACAGCTCTTGGCAAGATGGCAGAGGGTGGATGTAATGAGGCTGAGGTAAATAAGATTTCACTCCTCTTCAAACAGGCAGACATTACTACAGCTTACCGCAAGTCAACTACTGCTGCGAGGGAACGTAAAGAGCAGTCAGGTAATCCATCAATAGCAATCGAACTTGCCGATGGTACTATCATTACGGCAGAGCGTTCTCCACTCCTCGGAGCAAGTGCTGCTCTTCTCCTTAATGCAACAAAGCATCTTGCTGGTATTGACCATACCCTCAAGCTCATTCCACAGTCTATGATTGAACCTATCCAGAAGACAAAGATGGAATATCTTGAAGGTAAGAATCTCCGTCTCCATTCTGACGAGGTACTTGTGGCACTCTCCATGCTTAGCGTCTCTGATGAGAACTGTGCCAAGGCGCTCCAGAAACTTCCTGAGCTCAAAGGTTGTCAGGCACACGCAACGGTAATGCTCAGCGAGGTTGACCAGAAGATATTCAAGAAGCTTGGCGTTGGCATCACTTGTGACCCAGCAACACGTCCAAGGGAATAAAGAATTGTCTAAGGAATGTTTTGAACCAAATTCGTTTAAAAGAGACAAACATATAACACAAAAGGCAGGTCTAAAATATCTTTAGAACCTGCCTTTTATCTTTTTTCTCTCTGGTCATAACGTTTATCCGAAACTCCATTCAACATTCTTGAGTGATTCATCATTGGTTGCCTTTTCGTTGTCTGAAAGGTCTGCGCGGTTTGCAATTTGCTTAGCAGCATACAAGTCTGCGTCTCTTACCATGATATCGATTCCTCCGAATGCAAAATTGATACCCCCATAAATGTTATTAACATTTTCATTACGTAGCATACATATTATACCTTCTGCTCGTAATGCACCTTTTAGCAGTTGCGCCTCAAAGTCGCTCTTGCATGTTTTTAATTTTGCCAAATAGCCCATAGTGTTTTAGAGTATTACTTGTTGTTTTTAATAGTTTTTTTGTTAGTAAGCATGTTAGTTTTGCGTAATTGTGCTGCAAATGTATGTATTTTATTTATAACGTGTATTGAAAACTGTGAAAAATAATCCAAAAATAAAAAAATAATTTAAAAATGATATTGGATAGGACAATTTATGGTAAATCTGTAATGTGCTGTTGGCAAGTATGTTGAAGTGCTATGTTACATTTCTTTTGTTACATTTCCATGCTTTCCAGCGTCCTTTCCTCTTGAACAATAAATGAACGGAAATTTAACGGTATTTGAACGGAGTTTTTATAGTATTCAGTCTGAATTTGTGGTATTCTATATGTTGTTTGTACGCTTAGTGAACGCTGTTTTTCTTGTATTTCTTTATATATTCGAGTGGAGTAGCTCCATATTCTGAGACGAAGCATCGGCTCATGTAACTGGCAGAGTTGAATCCGACGGCTTCAGCAACGTCTTGTACACTCATCCCATTGTTTGTTGTCAGCAGTTCAATGGCACGTTCGAGACGGATATTGCGTATGAATGCACTTGGAGAACAACCTATAGTTGCATTCATCTTCTTGTATAGGCCTGTGCGTTCCATGCACATATCAACGGACAACTGCTCTACGCTGTAGCCCTTTGTCCTTAGGTTTGCAACGACAAGTGCTCTTGCCTTGTCTATGAACTCTTGATTCGTGTCGTCAAGTGTAATGGATTGATTGCTTTCTTCTTGTTTCTCTTGTATTATGTTTGAAAAGAGGAGTACTACGTGAATCAAGATTATTATGATGCATATATACAAAGGAATGTTCGCAGCCCACCATCTCTCTACGATGATGCATACGCTGTGTACGTATGAGTGGTTGTCGAGCATTGCCTTTATATCTATTGTGTTGTTACCAGAGTGGAGCGGAATATTGCCGAGGATGAGGCTGCCACGGTCATCAGTAGTACTACCAAGTTCCTCGGGTGAATGCCAAAGAGTATCCTTGTCATGTAACCTGACAAGGTAACGTGTGAGTCGTGGTTGAGGGTAGTTTAATGCGTTGAAGGTAATTGTTGCGTTACGTTGGCTATACTCAAGGCTTAATGTGTCGGAAGTGTATAGTCTTGCCATAGTTTCTGTACCTTGAAGCGAGGTACCATTGATATTCACATCCGTGATGATAGGCATGAGAGGGTAGGTGACGCTTGTGTTTTTGCTTCTTGCATAGTCCTCCAGTCCTAATGCTTCATTTGTGCTCGGTGTCCTGTGAGTAGGGTGGGAGTAGAGTAGGCCGTTGGAGTAGCTGCCGAGCCATACGCCCCCTTGATTATCTACATACACTGTGTTCATGTGTTTCGTGAGGATGGGCGTACCTTCGAGTGTGAGTTGTTCTACCACATGAGCTTCGTCTGTGCTGGTGTTTATCTCCCACATCTCTTCTTTCGTGGTTACGTATGCCATCTTATGTGCCACGGTGATGGTATGTGCAGCGTATGGAACAGTAAAGATTGTATTCCACTTTTGTGTTTTTGTGTCAAAAACGAGACATACTCCTCCTTCATTGTCATTGCGCAATTGGTAGAAGCGTCCTTTACCTGCTGGTACGACAAGTGATGTGCCAGAGTATCTGTTGTTCGTGAATGCTCTTGAAGTGTAAAGTATCTTTCCTGTTGTCTTGTTTATTGCAACCACTTCTGTATTGGCATAGAATAGATACAGACAATTATCGTCGTTCATCAAGTCCTGCAACTCGCCCTTGTTCTTTGGCAAAGTGTAGCTTTTCCCTTCTTTGCCTACAAGATGGTAGTCTGATGTCACGCACCATACCTCGCCATCAAGGTCGCAGAAGAAGTCGATAATTCTATCTTTGCCAGTAATTGCCTTTATCTTTTCTTCAACTTTGTTTACAAAAGATAAAGATGCAACATCAAGGCATTTGAGACGGTGATTGTCTTTTATCCATAAGAGATGGTTCTTGCCGACATAGCAATGGTAGGCACCATTGTAGGCATCAAGTCTCATTCCTTTGCTTGCATCAAGCGGGATGTTTCGGAATGTTACGGCATCATACACACTCACAGCATTGTGTGTCGTGATTGCCATTCGTCCGTCCCTTATCTGTAGAATGTGGTACACTCGGTCGTCGCCAAGACCATTGTACGTGTCTATCCTGTTAAATATCATCTGTCGTATCTGTGCAACGGATGTGTTCCCCATCAACATGAGGAACGCTAATGTTGTTATGACGATATGTTGCAGGAGATGTTTCATTCAGATAAACGCCTCTCGTAACTCTTTGCTACGAGAGGCGAACTATGTGTGTTGTTGAACTTCTTTTTGAATATAGCTCCTATCTTTTATAGTTGCTATAGAGCATCTAAATCTTTACTTAACCTTTATCACGAGGTACTTGCTTACGCTCCAGAACTTAGTTGGGTCGGAGATACGGAGAGTGTAGAGACCCTTGCTGTCCTTGAGGAGGGTGTATGTACCTGCTGGGTGAGTAGTCATGATTGTTGCAGACTTTGATGACAATGGGATGACAGTCGTGTTGCGAATGTCTATCTTTGTCATGTAGTTGATGTCAAAGTCTTCTTTGAGAACACTACTCTTCTTGAAGATTGATGAAGAGCCGAGAATCTTATGCTCCTTGAGTTGTTTGCTTGTACCAACGACATACCATGCAGCGTTGAGCTGTTCGTCCTGACTACGTGCAATACGCTCAGTCTGCTCCTTGGAAGTCTTCATTGTCTCATTCTCGCTCTGAAGATTAGAGACGTCTGTGCTGAGTTGAGCAATCTTCTGGTCTTTCATCTGAAGCTGCATACGGAGTTCTTCGAGCTGCTGAGTCTTCTCCTCAAGCTGCTGTTGGAGCTGTGCTATTGTCTCTTTAAGCTTGGCTGCATTGATGGAACTATTTGTGAGTTTCTTTTGGAGCTCCTCAATCTTCTGGCGGTTCTCCTGAAGACGTTCCTGAATGAACTTCATGTTGTCGCGGATGTTGGCTGCTGCGCTGTTGTTCTCAGCGTTAGCCTTCATCATGTTGACACGGTTTTCTGCCTCGTTGATAAGATTGAAGCCTTCCTGTACCTCATTGAATGTACCAATAAGGTCATTGATTTCTGTATCCTTCATGTCGATGACATTCTGGAGAGAATCCTTCTCTGCCTGAGCCTTGAGTTCCTTGCTGCTTGGACCGCAAGATGAAGCGAGCACCATGGCTGCTGCGGCAATGTAAAAAATCTTTTTCATAATTAAATGTGCCGTAAGGCTTTTTAATTTATAGATATTTATTTGTTCTCCTTATATGAATGAAATGTAAAGACGAATTGTTTTTTTCGTCCTTATTTATATTTGTTCTTGGACTTACCATTACCCATAATCAATGGGTTGAAATTATCTGGTTCATTGTTTCTTGTCTGTTTCTTCTTGCTGACAGATTCAACTTGTGCTGTTACTTCGTCTTCGTTTGCACCTTCGAGGATTATGACAATCTCACCGAGCGGTTCGCTCTTCGTGAAGTGTTCGATAACCTCTCTTAATGTTCCTCTCACGTGCTCCTCGTGAAGCTTTGAAATCTCACGTGCTACGCTGACGTGACGTCCTTCGCCAAATACTTCGGCAAACTGTTCAAGTGTTTTGAGGAGACGACGTGGAGACTCGTAGAATACTATTGAACGTCCTTCACCCTTCAAGAACTCGAGGCGGGTCTGTCGTCCTTTCTTCTGTGGAAGAAATCCTTCAAACACAAACTTGTCGCAAGGAAGACCGCTTGACACTAATGCGGGCACGAATGCTGTTGCGCCTGGAAGTGTCTGTACCTCAATGCCAGCTCTCGCACATTCTCGTGAGAGAAGAAAACCAGGGTCGCTTATTCCTGGAGTACCCGCATCACTTATGAGTGCTATCGTCTGTCCTCCCTTGAGTCTTTGAACCATCTGCTCTACTGTCTCATGCTCGTTGTACTTGTGATGAGAGAGCAATGGTGTGTGAATGTCGAAATGCTGAAGCAAGACACCAGATGTCCTTGTGTCCTCGGCAAGAATAAGGTCTGCCTCCTTGAGAACACGGATTGCACGCATCGTCATGTCCTCCATATTGCCAACTGGTGTAGGTACTATATATAACATGGTGCAAAAATAAGGAGAAAAACTTATCTAAAGTAATATTTACCCTATTTTTTATCTTTTTTTAATCTTTAACGCATATCTTTGCCAAAAAATACGACAAATTCATACGTTGCCGTTCGTCAATTAGTAGATAATTATTGATAAAATGGCAAATGAATAGTGACAAAAAATTACTTGTATCGTGAAAAGAAAAGAAATAACATTTGACCGATTTGTCAGAGGACTTCTTATTGTTGCTGCTCTGGTGATTGTGTATCTGCTTCTTAAGCAACTGAGTGGCGTCCTTATCCCGTTCTTTGTGGCATGGCTCTTTGCATATATGCTTTATCCAATGGTATGTTTCTTCCAATATAAGTGTCATCTGCGTAACAGGCTCATAAGTATTCTTGTGTCCCTGTTCGTTGTACTTGGTGCCTTAGGATTGGCATGTTACGTAATGGTTCCACCTATAATTGATGAGTGTGGCAAGGTAAAGGATATAGTGGTCAATTACGCCACTAATCTTGAGGCTTCAGAGCACTTTACGAGTCAGATAGATAGTTTTATCAGGCATAATGTGGACTTTAATCATATTGTCAACATGCTCACAATAAGCGATGTTTCGTCATTCCTTGAAGAACGCATACCACAGTTGTTCTCGTTTGTACAGAGTGGTGTTGACATCATTATCGGTTTCATCGGTTCGCTCATCGCCATACTCTATATGTTCTTCATACTTATGGATTATGAACACATGAATGCAGGTGTACTTCGTCTTGTCCCTCATCGTCAGCGTCGTTTTGTTGCAGATGTTCTTCGAGATGTAGAGGAAGGCATGAATAGTTATTTTCGTGGTCAATCGCTTATTGCATTTATCGTGGGAATTCTTTTTGCTATTGGTTTCAGCATTATTGGTCTTCCGCTTGCTATACCTCTTGGATTGTTGATTGGTGCATTCAATCTTGTCCCTTATCTTCAGACAATAGGAATTGTTCCGACAATACTGATGGCGCTTATCAAATCGTACGATACGGGACAAAATATATGGCAGATACTCCTGTTATGTCTGCTTGTCTTTGCTGTCGTACAGATTATACAGGACGCATTTCTTACACCAAAGATTATGGGGCATGTGACAGGTCTCAATGGTGCAGTTATCCTGCTTTCTCTATCTGTATGGGGATGTCTTCTCGGTTTTATCGGACTTATCATTGCCTTGCCTCTTACTACGCTTTTAGTGTCATATTACAAACGATTTGTGCTGGAAGATGTCAAAGATGAACCTGATGACGAAAAAAAATAGTAAAAAACTTTGCAGATATAAATAAAACTCTTACCTTTGCACCCGCTTACGGAAAGACGCTATCTAAAACGTAGCAATTATTTGAATTCAATGTTCCGCAAGCCAAGAAGGTTAGATCCGCTAGCTCAGTAGGTAGAGCACAACACTTTTAATGTTGGGGTCTTGGGTTCGAACCCCAAGCGGATCACCAATGAAAATCCTCGAAACTCATAGAGTTTCGAGGATTTTTTGCTTCATTATGATGTGTAGTTTTATCGTATATTGTTTGTTTGATAACAAAACTGACGTGCTACTTGAAAACGTGGACCAATCAAGTCAAACTTGGGTTGTTTTGCCAGTTCTTGTCTTGAATTTTGTGTAAAAGAGTATATGGGTATATTGTTTCTGTTTTTGGTTGCAAATCGGGTACTGTTGAAGTACTGGCTAAGTATTGACGAACTATAGACGCACTATATACTAAGTACTGACTATGAACTATTGGACAAAAAAGAAGGACGTTAATCCGTTTTCGTTAGCTTTTACCAAAAAACAGCTGAATATACAAAAACAGTGTATCTTACTTTTTTTGCAAATTTATGAACTTGATGAACATGTTCTGTTTGTGGTGGATACCCCCAACTTACATTATGATGCTTCGGGAATGCTTCGGGAATGGTTCGGGGATTGTTCGGGAATTGTTCGGGTCGTGGTTTTTGACATAAAGATAGATAATCTTTTGTTTGTACAGGTCATATAGTTTATGTTTTAACAGAATTACTTACTATTAGTAATTCTACTTTTGTAAGTTCCAGTTGAGTGGTTGTAAAGTTGAGCACTTACGAAACTTGAAATAATTATTTGGCAAATTAACATGATTGATGTTTTTGGCAAATGATTTTTTTTGTTGATAATTTTATGTTTTACTAATAAAAAGAGTATCTTTGCACCAAACATGTTAAAGATGATAGATTCAAGTATTCTTCAAGGGAAGAAAGCAGCATATTTTACATTGGGATGCAAGCTGAATTTTGCCGAGACTTCTACTGTTGCACAGGAGTTGCAACGATACGGAGTGACCAAGGCACAGAAGGGTGAGACGGCAGATATCTGTATCGTCAACACTTGTTCTGTGACGGAGGTTGCCGACCACAAATGTCGTCAAGCCATTCACAAACTTGTGAAGCAGAATCCAGGCGCATTTGTTGTCGTCACAGGTTGCTACGCACAACTTAAGCCGCAGGAGATAATCGAGACACCAGGCGTTGACCTTGTCCTTGGTTCAAACGAGAAGGGCAACATCATCCCGATGATTATGGATAAGATGACAGGTGCTCATACAGTGCGCACGGCTGAGATTCTTAACTTTGCGCCATCCTGTTCACGAGGCGACCGTACGCGTTACTTCCTCAAGGTACAGGACGGATGCAACTACTATTGCACATATTGTACCATTCCTATTGCACGTGGACGTTCTCGTAACGGAAGCATAGAATCACTCGTGAAACAGGCAGAACAAGTGGCTGCCGACGGAGGCAAGGAAATTGTCATCACAGGCGTAAACATAGGCGACTTCGGCCATACCACAGGCGAGACATTCTTAGACCTCGTCAAGGCACTCGACAACGTGGAGGGAATTGAACGCTACCGCATATCAAGTATTGAGCCAAACCTCCTTACGGACGAGATTATCGAGTATTGCGCCACTTCAAAGAAATTCATGCCACATTTCCACATACCTCTGCAATCGGGTTCAGATGATGTGCTCCGACTCATGAAGCGCAAGTACGACACGGCTCTCTTCCGTCACAAGATAGAACTTATCAAGTCGCTCATGCCACATTGCTTCATAGGAGTTGACGTTATCGTGGGTACACGTGGCGAAACACCCGAATACTTCGAGGATGCCTACAACTTCATTAAGAGTCTTCCTATTTCCCAGCTTCACGTATTCTCCTACTCAGAGCGTCCTGGAACAAAGGCTCTTGAAATACCTTACGTGGTGACTCCACAAGTAAAGAAGGAACGTAGCCAACGTCTCCTTGCACTTTCCGAGGAGAAGTTGAAGGAGTTCTATACTTCACAGATAGGACAGGTACGCCCAGTCCTCTTTGAGCATGCCCCTAAGTCAAAGCCTATGCATGGCTTTACGGACAACTACGTGAAGGTGGAGATTCCGAATAATCCGGAACTGGACAACAAGATTATTACCGTCACACTTGGTGACTTCAACAAGGAAGGAGATGCCCTATGCGCAAAGTAGCCATTGTAATTCTCAACTGGAATGGTTCTGCCATGATGCGCAAGTACCTTCCTTCGGTTATGGAAAATAGTTATGGTGACGTTATTGTGGCAGACAATGCCTCAACAGACGACTCCATTGAGATGCTAAGGACAGATTTTCCATCCGTCCGCACAATCATACTTGACGACAACTATGGTTTTGCAGGTGGTTACAATAAGGCTCTTGCACAACTTCCAGAATATGAATACTATGTTCTTCTCAACTCCGACGTGCGCATCGCTCAAAAGGATTGGGACAAGGTGTTGACAGATTACATGGATGTTCATCCTGAATGTGCAGCATGTCAGCCAAAGTTGCTTGACCTTAAAAAGTGTCATCTTACATCAGAAGATAATCAAAACTCAGGTCATGGTGATTACTTTGAGTACGCTGGAGCATCTGGTGGTTTTCTTGACCAGTACGGCTATCCATTCTGCAGAGGACGAATACTTGGTACTGTTGAAGAAGACAAAGGACAATATGATGATATCTGTTCCGTACTATGGGCAACAGGGGCTGCTCTGTTTGTGAGGGCAAGTGACTGGAGGGAGAGTGGTGGACTTGACGAGCGTTTCTTTGCTCACATGGAAGAGATAGACCTATGTTGGCGACTACGCACAATGGGCAAGGACATCGTGTGCATACCACAGAGTACCGCTTACCACCTCGGAGGTGCAACTCTCAATCAAGGTAATCCGCGCAAGACGTTCCTCAACTTCCGTAACAACCTCCTCATGCTATATAAGAATCTGCCACAGGAGGAACTTCACAACGTGATGTTTGTGCGTGCCATACTCGATTATGTGGCAGCCTTCCAGTTCCTTGCCAAGTTTGACCTCGGTAACTTTAAGGCAGTATTCAAGGCTCGTCGCTCATTCTACAAAATGAAGAGTACTTACAAGCCTATCCGCAAGGAACTTCTTCAAAAGCGCAAGACAGGACACGTTCCCGAACGCTATGACATCAGTATCATCTGGCAGTACTATGCCAAGGGAGTGAAACGATTTAATCAAATAAAGTATTAACCGTTAAAAACAAAATCAGAACTATGAACATTGAAATGCCAAGGCTTCCTTATGCTAATGATGCATTAGAGCCAGTAATCAGTGAAGAAACAATTGGCTTCCACTACGGAAAGCACCTTCAGAACTATGTCAATGCACTCGCATCGCTTGTCAAAGGCACAGAATACGAGGGAATGAGTGTAGAAGACATTGTTTGTAAAGCGCCAGACGGACCTATCTTTAATAATGCGGGTCAGGTTCTCAATCACACTTTGTACTTCACTCAGTTGCGTCCTCTTGGAAAGGAGTTGAAGCTGAGCATACTTGATGCAATTAAGTTGAAAGTTGATTGGCATAATTCCGCAAAGGATACGAACAAACCAATTGGTCGTGTTGCCAAGGCGATAGATGACTCTTTCGGTAGTTTTGATGAGTTCAAGACACAGTTTGGTCAGGCTGCTGCCACTCTCTTCGGTTCAGGATGGGCATGGCTCTCACAGACATCAGATGGTAAGCTTGTTATCACCAAGGAGGCAAATGCGGAGAATCCACTCCGTCGTGGTAACAATCCTCTGCTTTGTATTGATGTTTGGGAGCATGCTTACTATTTGGATTATCAGAACAGACGTGCTGACTATATCAATGACTTTTGGAGTCTTATCAACTGGGAAGAGGTTGAGGCTCGAATGAAATAGTAAAGGTTGAGAACTTTTGTGAAAAAGTTGCGCAATACTGATCACAAAGTTGAAGACTTTTGTATCTATGACGGGGCGTAGCAGAAAAAGTGCCCACGTTCCGTCATTATAAAACTGACGTAGCGTCAAATTTTTGTTGACGCTACGTCAGCTTTTTATATTGAAGTACGTTTTTCTGAGTTATTTCTCGAAATGTTGATAATCTTTAAGGCTTTGGTAGCTGCCACCCCATCGCCATCCACGTTCACGGAAAAGTCGATATGCAAGGTCAGAACGTGTTATGATATATGGTGCTGATGCGTCCCTGTTATGTGCGTACATAACACCATTGGCTGGCGAAACCTTGTTGCCTTTGACGTAAGGATTGTACAATGGGTTTAGGTCAATGGCACATCCTTTTCCATGGTTCGAAATCTGACTATGACTTCCTGTTATGAAGCGGAAATTGAAGCAACTGGTGTTGTTGGCTTCCATTGATGTTTCATCGTCAGCATCAAACTCGTCAATGAGTGTAATGAGTTCGATAGGGTAGTTTGCTTCGTATAGTTTACGGAAGATATACACTACATCTGCTGCAACTTTTCTATTTACAATCATTTCACCCATCTGGTTCTCACCTCTTGCATTTCGGTGGAGCAGACGGATGTGTCTGAGTTCATCACGTCTAAGTGTACAATCTTTTTTCCAGCTTTTCCCTTTCATTCGTGCGAAGATACGGTCGCTTATTGGTTCTGCGACGAAACAGCTGTCAAGTCCGTATGCTTTTACGAGTGAGTCGCATACTATTGTGCGTGCAACCCAATTGGACATCTCTGGCACGGATTGTGCTGAGATGTCCAATGTGTTTAGTGTTATGTATATATATAATAGTATTTGTTTCATTAATCCATATTTAGGAATTATGATTTTATTCGCATGCTTTTGTAACATCCTCCAATATGAGGTCAGTCTAAAGATTGACCTATTTAATCACTTTTTTACCATTTATAATATATACACCTTTTGTGGCTTTTGTCTTGTCAATTCTTCTGCCTGTGATGTCGTACATCATGTTGGTATTGTTATTGACTTCTGGAGATGTAATACCATCGTAGTATGTCTGTGCGAATGATGTTCCCTTGACTTGTATCTCCTGTGGCATTTCGGTTGTGAAAGCCACCATACGGATGTGTGACTCGTCAATTGTCTTCTCGTTTTCTGTAGTCATACTATGAAGTGGAATTGCGAAGCGTGTAGAGTCATTGTGCAGGTTGATGGTGTAAGCATCAGCCCAGAAGTTTGATGTGTCGTATATTTTCAGTTTTGCATCATATCGTACAGGATTGGCAAGTTCGATGATGAGACTGTCGTGCATGGAGATGTCAATACCTGCGTCTTCATATCGCCATCCTGCGCTACCGTTGTTTACGAGTCGTATGCAGTTGTTGCCGTCTTCAGACTTGTAGTATGTGTTTTCGTAGAGAATCTTGTTTACGAAACATTCAGAGTCGAACTCAAACGGATTCTCTGGCACCTGTTGTATCTTGCAATATCTTTCGTTGCTTGGATAGTTCTCCTTGTCCCATTCCTGATACCATTTGAACATTGGCTCGCCACATGCTTCCTCCATTCCGTAGAGTCCTGGTCGTATTGTACCATTGTGGAGGTATTCGTCTATGTCAACATAGAAATCTGGTGCGCTGATTATTGTACCAACGTTGTCGTAGCCGTCAAGGATGGCTTTCAACGCTACACCCCATTTAGATGTTGTGGCTGTTGACCATGTGCCGTAGTTAGTGTATGATATGTTGCCTTCTTCGTCCTCGCTGTATGTGTCTGGGTTGATAGGACTCCAGTCGGTTTCGGTAATCATTATTGGATTGGTGTAGAGCATTGGTACGCTCTTGGCGAAACGGTAAACTGCATAGTTCGGTTCGCACTTGTCTTCATCTAACTCAAAGCGACCTTGATATGCGTGTACAGCATATCCGAGATTCTCATCGATGAGAGGGTACTGTGTGTAATCGGCAAACTCTGACTGCCAATGTGTGCCTGGTGCCCATATTATTCCTTTAAAGCCATTGGCGCGTATGATGTCAATGATTGGCTGGAAGAAATCATGGAGTGCACTCTTTGTCACCTGTCCTGATTTGTTTGTGACACGGATAGGGTCGCTTGCGAGCTCAATACTTATCTGTCCTGAATATTTGAGAACGGAGTCGTTGCGTGACAACTGTTCCCATACGTCGGTGAGATATTCCTGATAGTCACCACCAACAGCCACGCTGCTTTGGCATACGCCTGGTGGACGCATGATGACGTACATTCCGTGGTTAAGTGCCTTGGATATGAGAGGCCAATATAGTTTCTTGAAATAGCTTTTCAGCTTGTTTGCACTGAATCGTGATATGTCAGCCTCACCGTATTGGTTCGGGTCTGGTGCGATGTCTGTGCGGTTTGTCCATGCTGGGTCGATGTGGAAACGCAGTACGTTGGCACATGCGCCTTGACTTTTGTCCGTAACGGCATCAAGCATTTTGTCGAAATACTTGAAACATGCTGGGATTGAGTCGTCAATGGTCAGGATTCCCCAGCGACTTCTGTTTGCATTCGGATTAGGCGAATCCATCACTCCGTGAAGTACCACCTTATTCCCCGCTTCGTCGCGCAATTGGTTGCCATCAACATGTAGCGCAGGTCTTAGCTGTGCGTTGACGGACAATGCAATGAGAAAAGAGTATAATGTAATGAGATTCCTTAATTTCATATATTTTCTTTTTGGTTTATTTGTCAATTGTTAGTAACTTCGTTTAAAAGCGACATCCGTAGAACATTATCGCTTGCAATTCTTTTAGATATATTTTCGTTTAAAAGCGACACGTGTAGAACTTTTCAAAAATTCACAGTTCGAACTAAAGTAAATTCGTTTAAAAGCGACAACCATAGAACAATTCACCCTTTCTTTTTTCTTTATATAGTGAATTCGTTTAAAAGCGACACACATAGAACTTTTAACTTTAGACGTGTAAATGATGAATGCAAAAATACGGAAATTTTCTTTGCGACCAACATAATTCGCATAAATATCACATATTCTTGTTTTGAGACTGCCATATTTATCCCTAATAGATACTTCTATGTTACATTTCGGGGTTATGTAACATTACATAAAAAACAAGGCACATAGCGCAAAGACATATAAATGAAGTGTTCGTATTTTTGCAGTTGTAAGTGTGTAGGTGAGTTTTTAAGTTTTTGAGTTTTTAAGTTTTTGAGTTTTTATGTTCTCACGGATGTTGGCATCTGTATGGGATGATGAAAACGTAAATGAGTAGGCATTTGACATTACACATCAAAAGCAAGAACTTAAAAACTCAAAAACTTAAAAACTCAAAATCTGCAAAAACTTGCAAACTTAAGAACTTACAAACTTAAGAACTTACAAACTTAAAAACCTACGAACTTAAAAACTTACAAACTTAAGAACTTACGAACTTAAAAACTATATAATGAAGAAGTCGTTTATATCGCTGATGATGCTCCTTGCTGCATGCTCGATGCAGGCAGCCGAGCGTTTTATCACGTTCAACAACAACAATAAGGCACTACTGGAGCTATCTTCCAGTGGCAAGATAACCTTTGATGTCGATGACCACAAAGGTATAATACTTGCTATAGAGAATCTGAAGTCTGATATGCAGAAGGTGATGGGACGCAGCGATGCACCAGTAATCATCGGTTCTTTGGATAAGAGTAAGGTCATAAGCAACCTTATGAAGTCGGATAAGAGCATGGCTAAGCTTCTCAATCGTGAACTCAAGGGCAAGACAGAGAAATATGTCATAACTACCATTGATACCAAGGAGGGTAAGTCACTTCTTATCGCGGGTTCGGACAAGCGTGGTACAATCTACGGAGTGTATGAACTCTCCGAGCAGATGGGTGTGTCGCCTTGGTACTGGTGGGCTGATGTACCAGTAGAGAAACATGCTAAGGTGTATGCCAATGAGGGAATATATACTGATGGCGAACCTGCTGTCAAGTATCGTGGTATCTTCCTCAACGACGAGTGGCCTGCAATGGGCAACTGGGCTACGGAGAAGTTCGGTGGCTTCAATCATAAGATGTATGAAAAAGTGTTTGAACTTGTTCTCCGTCTTCGTGGAAACTATATGTGGCCAGCGATGTGGAATGCTGCGTTCTATGCTGATGACCCAGAGAATATGAAGACTGCAGACGATATGGGTATTTGTATGGGTACAAGTCATCATGAACCGCTTGCTCGTGCGCAGAAGGAATGGACAAGAGTAAGCACACGTGGAGCATGGAACTACGACACAAACCGTCAGGAGCTTGTTGACTTCTGGAAAGGTGGCGTGGAACGTATGAAGGATACGGAAGACGTTCTTACCATTGGTATGCGTGGCAATGGTGACGAGCCTATGGGCGAAAAGGCTGACGTTAATCTGCTTGAGCGCATCGTGGAGCATCAGCGCAAACTCATTGCTGAGGCTACTGGTAAGTCTGCAAGCAAGACTCCGCAGATGTGGGCGTTATATAAGGAGGTACAGGAGTACTATGAGAAAGGTATGCGTGTGCCTGATGATGTCATCCTCCTTCTTTGCGATGACAACTGGGGTAATGTACGTATTCTCCCTTCGCTTACGGGCAAGAAGACTGACGGTAGTATTGCTCCTCACAAGGGTGGCTATGGAATGTACTATCATGTGGATTACGTCGGTGGCCCACGTAACTACAAGTGGATTAACGTGAGTCAGATACAACGTATATGGGAACAGATGCTTCTCACTTACCAGTCGGGAGTTGACAAGTTGTGGATTCTCAATGTGGGCGACCTCAAGCCTATGGAGTTTCCAATCGACTTCTGGTTCAAGATGGCATGGAATCCTAATCAGTTCACCGAACAGAGTGATGCGGACATCAAGCACTCTTCACCACTCATGGAATATACAGAGCGTTTCTGCGCACAGCAGTTTGGCGCTTCACAGGCAAAGGAGGCAGCACGAATACTTAATCTTCAGGGTAAATATGCTCACCGCATTACTCCAGAACTTCTCAATAAGAATACATATAATCTCCAGACGGGTGAGTGGGATAAGGTCTTGAACGAGTATAAGGCTCTCGAAGCTGATGCTCTCAATCAGTATCTCTCACTTCCAGATGAATACAAGGATGCCTACAACCAGCTCATCCTTTTCCCGGTTCGTGGTCTTTCCAATATCTATTCATTGCACTATGCTTACGCAATGAATGATTATCTTGCGTCAAAGAATGATGCTGAGGCAAACGTCTGGGCACAGAAGGCACGCCAATGCTATGACCGTGACTCTGTTCTCTGCTATGAGTACAACCACAAGATTGCAGATGGTAAGTGGAACCACATGATGGACCAGTTACATATTGGTTACCACTCATGGCAGGAACCACGTTTCCGCTACTTCCCTCAGCCTAAGACTGTGGATGAAGCCAAGGCTGTTGCACCTTCTAATATCTTTGTGGAGAGCAACGGTGTAGTAAGTATTGAGGCTCCACATTTCTGCTCAAGTACTCCAGCATCTGCTGCCAAATGGACTATCATCGACGACTTCGGCAAGACCAATGGTGCTGTGGCACTTATGCCTTACACGGCAGGAACAGATGGGGCAAGTCTCACGTACAAGTTCAAGACTGATAAGAAGGGTGACTACACACTTTACTTGACATTTGCACCTACGTTCCCATTTAATGGTACTCAGCAGATGTCGTTCAGCGTTGATGGTACTTCCGCAAAGGTGTTTGATGTCAATCGTCACAAGGGAGACCAGAATTACGAGTGGGAGTCAAATCGAGTGAATGTGCAGAAGGTGACTGTTCATGTGGATGCTACACAGGATAATATCCACACGCTCACTCTCCGTCCGCTTCATCCTGCTATAGTACTCGAAAAGCTTGAACTTGATTTTGGCGGAAGAGCACGCACTTATCTTGGTGCACAGGAATCTATGAGAATTCAAAATTAGGCTTGATATGTACGTAACTCAACTTTCACAAGTTTCAGTTGAGAGGTTATTTACATATTGATACATCGGGAATACATCGGGCTTTGTTCGGGAATCCTTCGCTTTTCCTTCGGTTCGTGTATTTTGACATGATGACACTTTTGTGTTCACTTCGTTGTGACATAATGCTGCTTTTTGTGGCAATATGCTTTCTTTGTGGCAAATGGCCATTTTCGTCGTAGGAAATGGGTGTTTTTTTGTACGCGTAGAAAAATTTTTTTGTACGCGTACAAAATATTTTTTCTACGTGAGGTGGATTATTCTTCTTCGTATATTAGCTTTATCATAATGCTACTTGCTAACGAATATTTGCTTTCTTTTTGTCACTTACCATGTCACATGAAAATTACGAAGGGTTAACGAACCCTTATCGAAGGATTGACGGAGGAACATGAACTGACATTTTGTCTTGAGTTTTTGAGTTTTTAAGTTTTTGTGTTTTTGAGTTTTTAAGTTTTTGAGTTTTTACGTTCTTGAGTTCTTAAGTTTTTAAGTTCTTGTGTTCTTAAGTTTTTGAGTTCTTGAGTTTTTAAGTTCTTGGGTTCTTATGTTTTTGAGTTCTTAAGTTCTTGTGTTCTTGCAGAAAGATGTGTGTTTAAGGCGGCAGCTAACAAACGTTTTTGAAACACGGAGGGCAGAGAACTCAGAGAAAACAATAATGTAGAACCATAAAAAGAAACGTGAATTGAACTGATTACGGAACAAAAGCAGTATATTTGCAGCATGATACTAATACAAATTCAGGACTAAGAATTACTTAGTCACCCGAAAAAAGACAATATTGCAATTATGACTAACAAGCATCTTTTAGCACTTTTAACTCTTTCTGCTTTCGCCGCTATTGCCCATGCAGACAATGACGGAAGCAAACTATGGTTTGTGAATAACACCAAAGCAAATGCCAAGGTCGTAGTAAAGACCAAGGCTACCAGTACAACGGATATTGCTGTCAACGAACTCCGTGACGCATGGCATGGTGGACAGGTGACGCTCGAACGAAAGTCAGCCAAGGGCTTGACACGTGAATCTTTTACCGTATCGCAGAAGGGTGGTAACGTAACCATCACTTCTCCAAGTGATGCGGGACTTATGTATGGTGCATATCATCTGCTCCGACTTGAACAGACACTCGGCAAGGATGCCTATCGTGACACACTTTTCACGGAGACACCAGAGCACAATATACGTATGCTCAACCATTGGGACAACCTCAATGGAACTGTGGAACGTGGATATGCAGGACGAAGCATATTCTGGAACAAGCCAGTTCCTGACGCTTCTGCCGTGAAAGGCAAAAATCTCTCAACATCAGACTCTCAGCTGTCAACGCTTACACTCTACGCTCGTGCCAATGCTTCAGTTGGCATCAACGGAACTGTGCTCAATAATGTGAACGCTTCGCCTAAGATGCTTTCGGACAGCGTGCTCACAATGGTGAAACAGTATGCCGATATCCTTCGCCCATATAATATAAAGGTGTATCTTGCAGTCAACTTTTCAAGTCCTGCCGTACTTGACGGACTGAAAACGTCTGACCCTCTCGACAAGGATGTACAGAAGTGGTGGGCAGCAAAAGCAAAGAAGATTTACTCCATGATACCAGACTTCGGCGGTTTCCTCGTCAAGGCTAATAGTGAGGGACAGCCAGGCCCAATGGATTTCGGTCGCACTCATGCCGACGGAGCAAATATGCTTGCCAAGGCACTCAAACCATTTGGCGGAATAGTCATGTGGCGTGCGTTTGTCTATAGCCCAAGCGACCCAGACCGTGCAAAACAGGCTTATATAGAGTTCAAGGATTTGGACGGCAAGTTCATGGATAACGTAATCATACAGATTAAGAATGGTCCTATCGACTTCCAGCCTCGTGAGCCATACAGCCCTCTCTTCGGTGCTATGCCTGAGACGCAGGAGATGGCAGAACTTCAGATTACTCAGGAATATCTTGGACACAGCAACCACATCTGTTTCCTCGGAACAATGTGGGAAGAGTTTCTCAATGATATTAAGAAATATGCCAACTACACAAATAACCTCCGTGGTTACAAGTATCGTGCCATTGCAGGTGTGGCAAACGTGGGTGATGATGCCAACTTCTGTGGCAACACTATGGCACAGTCCAACTGGTACGCTTTCGGACGACTTGCGTGGAACTCAAACCTAACAAGTAAGGAGATAGCACGTGAGTGGGTGGCACAGGAAATTGGCAAGGACAATAAGTCGGCACGTACCTTGGAGAATATTCTCCTTATGAGTCGTGAGACTGTGGTTGATTACATGATGCCACTCGGTTTCCATCATATCTTTGCCGAAGGTCACCACTATGGACCTCAGCCTTGGCAGAACAATCCGGGACAGAGAGCCGACTGGCAATGCGTGTATTATCATCGTGCAGATGCCAAGGGTGTGGGCTTTGACCGTACGGTCAAGGCAGGTAGTGGTGCTACGGCACAGTATCCAGCATCATTTGGCAATATGGTGGAAAATATCAATACGTGTCCTGATAAGTATCTTCTCTGGTTTCATCATGCAGACTGGAACCACAAGTGTCAGACAGGACGTACACTCTGGAACGAGATGTGCTACCGTTACCAAAACGGACTAAATGGTGCACGTCAGATGCTCCGTATGTGGAACAGTACAGAAGGAAATATTGACTCAAGGCTCTTCAACGATATACAAGAGAAGATGCACATACAGGTTCGTGATGCGGAATGGTGGAAAGATGCTTGTCTGAATTACTTCCAAACATTCAGTAAACAGCCTATATCAGATACAACCGAACCGCCTGTTCACTCGCTCAACGAGGTCAAGAAGATACGTCTCGGTATATCTAATTATGAAAATCCATCTGCTAAGTTGCTGAACTCCAAACGTTGAAACGTGGCGTAAAATATGTGTAACATAGAGTAAACATCGTGAATATTGTTTTTCCTACATTTGCGGCGGAATTAATCAAAACAATACTAATATTTAATAATTTTTCGCTTATGAAAAACAAGAACCTCATGATGGGTCTCGGCTTCATGGCATTCTCAATGTCAATACAAGCACAGACTACACTCGTGTCTTTAGGTTTTGAAGACGCAGACAGCAAGTATCATACTGCTGGTTCACTATCAGGTCTCGGTACATATGGTGACTGGGTAAACCCTAAGGATGGTGATGAATGGAACGAAAAGTGTACAGAGGAGCCAAAGAGTGGTGAGTACTGCCTTTTCGCAAACAATAGTCGTGGAACAAACGGTCAGAACTGGGACCGCGGATTCAAGATTGGTAATCTTACCCTCAAGGAGAATACTCCTTATCGTGTAAGCTTCTGGCTCAAGGTTGACGAGAGTACATTCAATGATCCTGAGTCTGGCGATTCAAAGGGCACAGGTCTCCGTGCATGGCTCTCTAAAGGTATAGAGAACTATGACAAGAGCCTCTGTACTGCTTCAGGTGCCAACTATGGTATCGAGAAGGACGGTGGCTTCGGTGAGGGATGGCAGCGTTTCTCATTCGTTTCTTACTACACTTCAGCTGATGTGATGAACAAGTATGTTCAGGAGAACCAGTCTTGGGTAGGTGATGCTGTTTGTCCTGAAAACCTTGGTGGTGACGGTACAAAGAAGTATAAGGAAGTATTCGACAATAAGATTCCTGAGCAGTTCTTTGCAATAATCAATATGCACAGTCCTGTATCTTACTTCCTCGATGATGTAAAGATTGAGGAAGGCGTTACATTCAATGCTGCTACTATTGATGAAAATATTATCCGTCTTGACTTCGGTTACTCTACAAATATTGCAGAACTTGCAAATGCTAACCGTGGTACAGTGAGCCTTCCTGTAAACAGTGTAAAGGTTGTTGCTGATGGTGATGAGATTGCTGCTCACCTTGTTGAAGGTAAGGCAGACGGTTTTGTTTACATCTTCTTTGACGAAAACGTGGATTTGAAAGGCAAGGACATCAAGGTAAGCTTCACTCCAGCAGAAGATTGTCCAATCAAGTATGCTGGCGACAAGCGTCCAAGCTCTGACACAGAGACAGAGATGACGATCCTCGGCTTCGAGAACGAAGTTGTATATGCTTCAGATACACAGTTTGATGTTATCTCTTCTGAGGAGCAGGCTCCAGAGATGGTTAGTGCATTCCCTGAGAACAACAGCTTTAACCTTACTTCTGACAAGTTCAAGGAGATTGTTGTTAAGTTCAACAAGGAAATCGATGCTACGTATGTTGACGTTGCATATGGCTACAAGGATAACTTCGGTGAGCATACACAGGATTTGCCTCGTACTGATTTTGCAGTTGGCGAAGACCCAACAACTCTCGTAATCAAGGTTCCTGAGCTTAGCAACGGTGAGTATATCTTCACTATCGGTGGTGTAGGAAGTACTGCTGGTGTCGTTAATGATGACGAGGTAATCACTCTCACATACGAGATTGGTAAGAGCCAGTACACAGAAGAATCTAAGACTATCTACGCTTCTGACTTCGATAATGATATGACAGATGGTGTGCCAAGAGGATGGTACACAATTAATGAGGCTGGTGTTCACCAGTATGGATTCAATGATGAGGCTCGTACTTCACAGTACAACTACAGCTATTCTGGCCAGCCTGGTGGTGGCGGTACTCGACTCTTCGACGGATTCTCTGGCGACTTCACTAAGGCTCTCTACTGGGGCTCACGTGGTACAAATGAAGGTGTCTGCACATACGGACAGCTCGTTGCTGACTACATCGACCCTAAGACTGGTGACCTCGTAGAGGATACTCCTGAGGATATCCGTGAGACAGCTCTCAAGCTTTCTCCACGTAAGTACCAGATTTCATTCCTCATGGCTGCTTGGAAGGGTTCTCCAACATTTACATTTACTCTTGAGGACCTTGAGGGTAATGTATATGCTAAGTTCGCAAACTATACAGCGACTCCAAATGTGAATGGTGGAAAAGTTAAGGTCTCAGGTGCTGTTAAGTGTCAGGCTGACTTCACTGTAGAGAAGGAAGGCTTCTACATTCTCAAGTTCACAGCTGCAGAGGCACAGTGGCAGGAACTCCTCCTTGCTAACTTAAATCTCATCACAATGCCTGCTAAGTCTGCTTACTACACAGGCCGTCTTAACAAGGCTCTTGATGATGCTGATGAGTATCTCAAGTCTATTGCAGAAAATGAAGACCTTAATGGTGATGTAAAGGATAACCTCGTGGCACTTCTTGCAAGAATTAATGCTAAGGTTGCTGATGTCACTTCTCCATCAGAGGTTGAGTCTCTTATCGAAGAAGTCAACGCTGCTGTTGAAGTTCTCAAGACTCGTGGCGAGAATATTGATAAGTTCAGAAACGCATCAAACGACCTCTTCGGTGCTGTTGAGGATCTTAAGGCAGATGAGACTGACAAGTACAGAAACTCTACATACGGTAAGGATGCTATCGCTCTCAACGAGAAGTATAAGGATGTAGATCCTTCTAAGCTTCCTAACGATGAACTTAGCGAGGTAACTCCAAAGCTTGAGGCAGCTGCTAAGTATGCTGCTAATATCCGTTCAGCTGTTGACGCTCTCACATGGGGTGCTACTAAGGCAGGTATCATTGCTGACAAGTTCGGTATCGCTAATGAAAAGGTTGACGCAGTCAAGAATGCTTCTGATGATGATGCTAAGGCAATCAGTGCTGTTAACGGTGATATTGCTTACGCTCTCGTTTCTAAGCTTGCTAACAAGGAAAGCATCGAGGAACTCAAGGAAGATGTATTCAACACAGCTCTCCTTTCAGAAGATCCAGAAGCTGAGAATGAGCACCCAGTTGAGTTCAAGGGTATCGACCTTTCTTCTTACGTTCGCAACTCTCACCTCTATCGTGTAAACGGAGATAAGGGTGTTCCAGGATGGACAATCACATCAGGTGTTGAGGATAAGGATCTTGCTCTCGGATTCAGTGCTGACCCATCAGATGAGAATCCAGTAGTTGACGTACAGATTAACTCTTACGGTAACAACACTTACGACATGACTCAGACTATCGAGGGTCTCCCTGCAGGTTACTATACTCTCTGTATCCAGACTCGTACTCCATACATTACTAAGGAAATCGATGAGGTACCTGTTACTTACTACTACAACGCACAGGATGAGAACGGTACTTGGGACAAGTTCATCTATGCTAAGGGTGACGAGGGCAGCGAAGGTGTTGCTCCATACGCAGGTGCAAGCGGTCTTGTTACTACATTCGTAAAGGACATCAAGGTAACAGAGGGTAAGCTCGTTATCGGTGCTAAGGAGAACTACGTATCAGGTAAGGCTGTTAAGCATGAGGATGGTACTGCACAGGACTTCTGGACAGGTACTTCATACGTTGACTATGTAAACATCTACTTCGTTGCTCCAATCGAGGGTTATGACTACGCTCGTGCAATGACAGGTGTTGAGAATGTAAATGCTGATGCTACAGTAGCAGACATCTACTCAGTAGGTGGTGTTCGTCAGAGCAAGCTTGCTAAGGGTATCAACATCGTTAAGTACTCAGACGGTAGTGTTCGTCGTATCTATGTTAAGTAAATCGGGTTTTACGCATAGTATATAATTTGACTGTATGTGGGGTGGTCATCGTGCTGATGACCACCCCTAATTTTTTAATGAGTAATTAGGAATTAGGAATGAGTAATTAGTAATTAGGAATGGTATGTGTGCAGATGTGACTATGATGAGTTGCACATAGGTGTCGTTTCTTTGTGTCAATTCATAATTCCATCGATGTATGAAATTCTTCAAAAGAGAATTTCATACATTTCTTTTGCTACCACGTATATTATTGCTAACTTTGCAGCACTAACAAACCCAAGTCTTAATGAAACTTATATATACCATCGCAAAGTCATTACTAACCTTCGTAACCATCACACTTGTACAGACAACCGCTTTGGCACAGGGTGTATATACTTATGACTCAAAGAAGGGATTGTCCAACAGTCAGGTGCAATCAATCTACGAAGATAGCCGTAACAATATCTGGATTACGACTCGAAACGGACTCAACCGCTTCGATGGCGTAAAGATGAACTCGTATCGTCATGTGGACGGTGACCAGCAGTCACTTAAGTATGACCTCACCAACTGTATCTACGAGTACGACCGCGAACACATTCTCGTCGGCACGGGTGTGGGTATGCAGTCATTCAGTCATGCTACAAATAAGTTCACAGATGTACCAGTCATCTTTGAGAATGGTGACACTGTCAAGATACATGTCATCAACTTCTCCCGTCTCAAGTCTGGTGAAGTGTATGGATGTGTAGCCTATTCTGGTGCTACGAAGATAGAAAAGGATGCCAGTGGCAACCTTGTTGCACGTAGTACACGGGAATTCAATACCAATGGACACACGCCAGTACAGATTTTTGAGGACAGCAAAGGGCGTATATGGGTGCTCGACAACCACTCAGACCTATATCTCAAGCAGAAAAACAAGATGAAACAGATGACGGACTCACGCAACATACGCCGCATCTGTGAAAGTTCATCAGGTAACATATATGCAGGTTCAACATCAGAGGGACTCCTCGTGTTCGATAAGGCTATGGAGTCTTTCCGTCCTGTGCTTGGAGTCACATTTGACTATAACCTGTGGTCCATCTCTCCGTGGACTGAAGGACGCATATTCATCTGTACCGACGGCAATGGACTCAAGGTGTATGACGAGAATACGGGCAATCTCTCTCAAGGTCCTATTCAGGTCAACGACTTCAACCTCGCAACATCCAATGTCAAGGATGCCATCTGTGACAGCTTCGGCTCTGTGTGGGTTGGCATCTATTGGCGTGGTGTGATGCAGAAGACTGCCAACCAGTCTGAGTTTGACTATATAGGCAAGATGTCCATTACAAAGAATACCATTGGCAACAATCCTGTTACCGCAATGGCAACTTCGGACAATAACGCTCTCTGGGTAGCAACAGACCATGACGGACTCTATCGTCTCAGTGATAACGGAATGACCAGTACGCACTGGAATCCTGCTACCACTCCTTTGATGCCATCAACCATCAATGCAATATACAATGACTCCAAACATTCACGTGTGTGGCTCGGCTCCTATGCAGCTGGACTGCGATACATGGATGTCAACACCAACCGTGTCGTGATGCCTGAGGTTGACATACCACGTGTGTTTGATATCTGTAAGGGTGCAGACGACGGAATATGGGTGGCAACGATGGGTAATGGACTTTACTACCACAATCCTTACAATGGCAAGAATCTTCACTACATAGCAGGTGGTGGCAAGGACAAGAACGTGCGTGACCTTCATGGTAATATGTACATAGGCTGTGTGGCAACCAACGGCAAACATCTCTTTGCTGGAGGAGCCGATGGACTCAACGTCTTTACTGTCAATGGTGCAGAACTTCATCATCTCGGCAAGATTGTGGATGCAGCATACGTGAACTGCGTGCGTATTCATGGTGATGAGATATGGGCAGGTACTAATAAAGGTATATTCGTCATCAGTGCACGTACCCTCAAGCAGACAGCTACATACACCATGACTGACGGACTCTCCAACAACGTGGTCAACAGTATCGAGTTCGATGGTGACAATGTGTGGTTCGGAACTGACTTTGGCCTCTCATGTTACGACCGTAAGGAGAAGGCTTTCCATAACTTCTTTGCTGAAGACGGACTACAGGATAACGAGTTTGGTGTGCATGCTTCATCCAAGATTGGTGGCACACTTTGGTTCGGCGGTATCTCTGGTATTAACGAGTTCTCAAGCAGCACGCTCAAGAGCAGGGATAACAGTCAGAAGTTCAAACTACGATTCATAGACCTCTACATCAACAATAAGCAGATATATCAGGGTGACCTCTCTGGCAATAGCTATAACATACTTGATGGTAACATCAATGAGGTGTCGGAGATAAACCTTGCACATGATGACAATAACATCACCATAGAGGTTGCTGCCCTCGGACTTGGATATGGACATGCTATTTATGAGTACTCGCTTGATGGCTCCGACTGGGCTGTGCAGAGTGAACACTCCAACAGCATCATCCTTTCTGACCTCACACGTGGCAAGCATACGCTCAAGGTGCGTGCTCTCACATATCAGGATGTGTCGGAGGAACGTGAACTGACCATCATCGTACACAACCCTTGGTACTTGTCACCATGGGCGTGGGTGGTGTATCTCATCATCCTTGCGCTTATCATCTGGGGAGCATCCGTGCAGGCAAAACATCAGATAAAGGTACGCCGCACACTTGCTAAGCATCGCAAGGAGGAAGAGATGAACGAGGCGCGCATACAGTTCTTCATGAACATCAATCACGAGATACGTACCCCTATGACGCTCATCATGTCGCCGCTTGAGAAACTCATAAGCAGCGATGGTGACAACGAACGCCAGCGTAGTTACAAACTTATCTATCAGAATGCTAAGCGTATCATGCGTCTTATCAACCAGATGATGGATGCACGTAAGATTGAGAAGGGACAGTACGAACTCGACTTCCGTCCTATGGATATGGTGTCTTTCATGCAGGGAATGTATGACGTGTTCCAGACCAATGCCGTAAGTCACAATATCGACTTCCGCTTTGTTCATACACTTGACAAGCTCATTGTGCAGGGTGACCCCGAGAACCTTGAGAAGATAGTCATGAACCTTCTCAGCAACGCGTTTAAGTTTACGCCTGATGGTGGAAAGATTACTATTAGCCTCCAGCATACAGGTAAGAACATAGAGATAAAGGTGACAGACACAGGCTCTGGAGTGAGTGATGCTGACAAGCCAAAGATATTCGAACGTTTCTATTCTGCTCAGCATCAGAATGGCTACATAGGTACTGGTATTGGACTCAACCTCACTTCGCTTCTTGTCAAGATGCATAAGGGAACAATCACCGTCAATGACAATCCTGAGGGCAGGGGTGCTGAGTTCGTGGTACTCATACCTTTCGTTGATGCCAAGGAATCCGATGTTGTTATTGATACTCCAGTAGCACCAGTAACCAAGGTTGAAGAAACAGTTGAACTTCCTGTTGCAAAGGCGAAGGTGACACGCCACCGCAATCTCGTGGTGTGTGAGGACGACAATGCTATCCGTACGTATATTCGTAGTGAGTTGTCTAATGAGTTCCGCATCACGGAGTTTGTCAATGGTCGTGAAGGCTGGGACTACATACAGCAGAACCCTGACAAGGTTGACCTTCTCATCACGGACATCATGATGCCAGAGATGGACGGTCTTACGCTATGTGACAAGTTGAAGAAGAATTATAACACGAACCACATACCAGTCATCATGACTACCGCTCTCGGTACGGATAATGACCGCATCAATGGTCTTGACACAGGTGCTGACGCATACGTGTCTAAACCTTTCAATATGGATGTGCTTCGTTCTACAGCCAACAACCTCCTTAACAACCGTAACAAGCTACAGGGCAAGTGGCAGGCAAATACGGTGACTGACGAGCATATCGACAAGCGTGATGTACAGTCGTCCGATGACCAGCTTCTCACACGAGTGGTTAAGGTTATCAACGAACATATAGACGACCCTAACCTCAACGTAGAGGTCATTGCAGATAAGGTTGGTATCAGTCGTGTTCATTTCTATCGTAAGATGAAGGAACTCACAGGACAGTCACCACGTGACTTCCTCAAGTCCATCCGTCTCAAGGAGGCTGCCCGTCTCCTTTCCGAGAAGCACTATGACATCACCACAGTTTGTGTGGAGACTGGTTTCAAGAACCTCAGTTCTTTCTCTACCAGCTTCAAGAGCGTATATGGTGTAAGTCCTACTGAATACGCGAAGAAGGGAAAATAGCCCCCCAGCCCCCGAAGGGGGCGGCCATCCGGTGTCATGTGGGGGCGTAATGACTCCAATAGATATAAACACAGTGGACACAGAGAACACAGAGTTTTTTTCTTTCTGTTACGTATAGTTTTAACAGTTAGAATACTCTGTGTTCTCTGTGTCCTCTGTGTTTTCTGTACCGTCACCTCCCCCACGGGGAGGATGGGAGGGGGCCGTCCTGTATCCGGATGGCCGCCCCCTTCGGGGGTCGGGGGGCCTGAGTCGGGGGCCTTACTTCATCATCTCTATTAGATTCTCAGGTGTGAAGTCAAGGTCGAACGTCTTGTCGCTGTTGCTGATTCTGTAATGGTAGCGTATGGTACGGTTGGTCATGATGCAGGTCGTGAACAGTGACTCCATGCCGCTAAGATTCTGTCGCAGATTCTCTGCAAGTTCTGCCTTTGTCTCAATGACTGACTCTTCAAGCTTTGAGAGCGTATTGCTGTTGACTTCCAATGTGAAATGATAAGTGAGGAAACCTTTGTCAAGTGTTACGCTGTCAAGTGTGTATTCCTCTCTTGGCTTGATTGGGCATGTCTTGTTCATCTCATCTACCTGCTCTCGCAGTTGCTTCTCGTCGTTGGCGGTGAGGACAGGTTTGCTGTTGAAAGCCTTCTCCAGTTCCTGCCATGTTATCTTGTACTCAACCTTCTTCTTTGACCTGTCTCCCACGTAGCGATACACGAAGTTGACCTTTTCGTTCACAATCTCCTTGAGAAGATTCTGCACGTACTCAGGCTGGTATGTCACTCCATCGAGGTAAATGTACTTGCTGCTGTCGTTTGCTTCAAGCAGGTCTTCGCTTATGTAGTCCTCGTTGAGACACAGCTCTATTGTCACGTCGCCGTTCTCCTCTATCACAATCGAACTCATTTTGCCTAACTCTCCGAGGTCGATAGGACATTGCTTTGATGTTTCATCTACAAACTGTTCCAGTTTTGATTTCTGACTACATGACAAGCACAATGCTGTAACCATCGTGAGGCACAGCATGTACAATGATTTTATACTTTCTTTCATATTGTATTGTGTATTAGTTTTCATTTCCGATGCCAAAGATACAAAGTATCTTTGAATTACGCAAACCATAACACTCATTAGCATTTTCGTTACGACAATTTATCTTACAACAACATGAATAAATAATATGGTTAGTATGGTTTGCACATAACGTATCAAGTTTTTTTCGTCATAATTGTACTTACATTATGATACATCAGGGATTGTTCGGGAATACTTCGGGAATGGTTCGGGATTGCTTCGGGAACGCTTCGTCATTAACTTTCTTGTCAAGCGGGACACTTTCCAGTACGTTCACGTACGTACTGATAGTACGTGCCGAGCGTATTGCGAGTACGTGGCTAACGAACTTCGAGTACGTTCGCGACGTACTTTAGACAAATTCTGAGTTCTTAGGTACTGTTTATTCTCGTAAGAGTATAGCAGAAAGTTGGAATGACTATTTCGCAAAACGTAATTGCGATACTGTATATGTTGTAATTTCTAAATCCAAGTATTCTTATTTTGCTGGTGATATGGTTTCACTTCCTTCTTGTTCAACTGTATTAGGTGTTTTTAAGTATAGTAGGGAAAATGTGGATCTTAATAGTACAAAGCAAGTTATTGTGTATGAATAGTTGCTTTTAGAATGAAGGAACATGAATAAGTATTATACTTATGCTATATAAACTGCCACTTTCCGCATCGAAAGCGTCATGTTTACGAGTGGAGAGTGGCATGTTTTATATGGGGTAGTTGGGAGGTGTTTTTCCTTCTTCTTTTTTGTGTAATTTTCTTTTTTATAGTACATTTGTACGTGAATTTAATAAATCTAAAAATAAGAAATGAAAAAGATTGGTTATTTTATAAGCATGTTGCTTATTGTTACCGTGTTGTTTTCTTGTGAGGAATTTCATGGTGATTTGTTTGTTGTCTCATTTGTGAACAATTCTTCTGATAGTGTGTGTGCTTCATTATACGGACATGTTAATGGAGACGAAAGTAATAAGGTCATTTACTTTAATGATACGGAACAACTGATTGCTCCGTCTGATACAGGATATCTATGGAGTGAGGTTTGTCGAAACGAGGGAGGTTGGGCGCCTTGGGGATATTTTGTTGGACAATGGCATCTTGATACTATTTATGTGGTTGTGCATAAGCAGTTAACTCATAATAGTATAAATTCTAAATACAATTTTCCAGAGAGCGATGATATTCTAAAAGTGTTTAAGTATCCAGTTTATGATGTTTCATCTTCGCAGATAGAAACAATCGTAGAATACAAATAGTATAGCTGATGGGAAAATAACTGGACTTAAGAAACCAAATTTTTGGAATAAGTTAGGTTTCGGTAGAAAGGGGTATTATTCTGTATATTTAGTTGTTGATAATTGTATTGATTACCATTGGTATCGTCAAGACAAAGGAGGATATTGGTCTCATAAACCAGGAAGAACTCCTGTGAAGAATCTCGATGCATCTGGCAAAATGATAAAAAATCCTGCGAAAGCAGATGTTGGAAATTATAAAGATGGAGGAATTTTATTATGGGTAAAGAAAAGATGAAGTATATATGGTTGTTAGTCTTTCTTTCGGTTTATTTTAATTCGTATGCACAGGAGGGGGATACGAAAAATATAGAATGGAAGAAGCTTGAAGAAAAAGATAAAGTCATATATGAAGATACTTGCTCTATTATGACTGATTTCGAAAGAATATGGGGAAAGGCACCTTTAACTAATGTGCCGCTAGTGGAATATGACGGCAAATGTTATTATTGTCGTAGTGCTAGTATTGGTTCTGGCATGCCTATAATATCAGTTATGGTGTTTAAACAGGAAGGTGACTCTTGGAAATTGATTGCTGATGGTAGAGTTGTAAGTAGGGAAATATATTCTATATCACCTATGGTTGATGTTAGTAACCGTAAAATCGAATTCTGGGCATCTCTTATAAAGTATGATTCTGTCACACATAAGACACGTATCATTAAAAATGCAGAGAAGATAGGTGAATTGTCGCTAGAATACATGTAGATAGACGTTTGGTAATGTCATGCTAATAGTATGATGTTATCTTCTTATTATCTGCCACTTTACGCATCGTAAACCCCATGTTTACGTTGTGTAAAGTGGCATGATTTATTATTGTGTCTATGTTTTTCCATTATGATATGCTTGGGTATTGAGAAAAAGACAGTATCTTTGTGTCGTTAGGCAAGAGTCCTGTTGCTGTTACAGGCTACAGAGTAAATGTCGCTATATTGCAACATTGTTATATGTATATTTGTTTGCAAAGATATATAAATCGCGATATAATCGTGCTAAACAAAAACTGTTATTTATTGTGCTATTCTTTGTATGTTGTTTTGAGGTCTTGGATAAGTTGTTTTTTGAGTTTGTGAGTTGTATATAAGTATGTGTGCATAATTATTTATACAATCCTTGCACCGGCCTACTGCGTATCTTCATCGCCTAAAAACAATCGAGTAGGAGTCACTACACTCATTTATATTAGACGCTGAACCTACATCATTAATCAATACAATCATTATAAAAATAATTTTGTGCACCTACATAATTTTATAAATAAAGTCCAACAGATGAAAATAATTCTGTAGTTATTTGTCTTGTTTGTTTTTTTTCGTTTTCTTTGCAACGTTATTACAGCCATACATAAGATTAACAAGTAATGAAGACAATAAAGGAATTATACAGGATTGGTACGGGTCCTTCTTCAAGTCATACAATGGGACCAAGGTTTGCTTCTGAGAGATTTTTGAAGAAGCATCCCCAATGCATGCATTTTCAGGTTACTCTATATGGTAGTCTTGCTTCAACTGGTAAGGGACACCTTACTGATGTTGCTATCCTTGATGTGCTTCAGCGTGATGGTAAGCGTGTGGACTTGTTCTGGAAACCTGGTACGTATCTGTCTTATCATCCTAATGGTATGAAGTTTGTGGCTTTTGACGAACTGGAGAATGTAAAGGATGAATGGACTGTGTTCAGTGTGGGTGGCGGTGCTCTCGAAGAGGAGGGTAACGACACTTTACAATCACCAGATGTGTATGAACAGCAGTCGATGACAGATATACTTAAATGGTGCCGCAAGAATGGCCGTACACTGTGGGAATATGTGGAACTCAACGAGGGTGCTGACATCTGGAAATACCTTCACGATGTGTGGGAAGCTATGAAGGCTGCTGTGGAGAGGGGATTGCAGGCAGAAGGTGTGCTTCCAGGTCCGCTTCTTCTTCAACGTAAGGCGGTACAATACTATATCAAGGCAGCAGGATATACAGCTTCGTTACATAGTCGTGGACTTGTTTTTTCGTACGCCCTTGCTGTTAGCGAAGAGAATGCAGCTGGTGGCGTGATTGTCACAGCTCCTACTTGTGGTTCGTGTGGTGTCGTACCAGGTATTCTTTATCATCTATGGAAGAGTCGTGACTTCAGCGAGATTCGTATGCTCAGAGCATTAGCTACAGCAGGACTTATCGGTAATGTAGCTAAGCATACGGCAAGTATCTCTGGTGCTGAGGCTGGATGTCAGGCAGAGGTTGGAGTGGCATGTGCAATGGCCGCAGCTGCTGCTAATCAGTTGTTTGGAGGTAGTCCTGCCCAAATAGAGTATGCAGCTGAGATGGGACTTGAACATCATCTTGGTATGACGTGTGACCCAGTATGTGGTATGGTACAGATTCCTTGCATAGAACGTAATGCTTATGCTGCTGCAAGAGCTATGGATTGTAACATATACTCTACGTTCAGCGATGGTCAGCATCTTGTTTCTTATGACAAGGTCTTATCTGTAATGATGGAGACAGGTTCAGACATTCCTTCCATCTATCGTGAGACCAGTGAGGGTGGTCTTGCAAAGCAGTATATCCGCATGGAATAACATTTTAATTTAGAAAACGCAAACATAAAGAGATATATTTTATTGCAAGGGCTGCGTTTCTCTTGCAGAGCAAGTTAAATTTTAATATTTTTATTTTATGGCTACGAAGTATTCTGGAACACAAACAGAAAAGAATCTCATGGCTGCTTTTGCAGGTGAGAGTCAGGCAAGAAACAAGTACACTTACTTTGCTTCCAAGGCAAAGAAGGAAGGATATGAACAGATGGCAGAACTTTTCCTCAAGACTGCTGACAACGAGAAGGAACATGCTAAGCTATGGTTTAAGGAACTGAACGGCATTGGTAACACAGCACAGAACCTTGCTGCTGCTGCCGAAGGCGAGAACTACGAGTGGACAGATATGTACGAGGGATTTGCAAAGACTGCTGAGGAGGAAGGTTTTACAGAACTCGCAGAGAAGTTCCGTATGGTAGCTGCCATTGAGAAAAGACATGAAGAGCGTTATCGTGCATTGCTCAACAACCTTGAAACATCACAGGTGTTTGCAAAGAGTGAAGTCAAGGTATGGGAGTGCCGTAACTGTGGACACATCGTTGTGGGTACAGAGGCACCAGAGATATGCCCTGTATGTGCACATCCACAGGCATACTTTGAGGTACACAAGGATAATTTCTAAAGAGCTTTTGGCTTTATATTGTATAAGGTCTGTCACCTGAGTATGGTGGCTAAAAGCTTACTTTTGATAATAAAGAACAAGACCGATGATTTTGTCGTACGGACAAAAACATCGGTCTTGTTGCATGTAATTGTGAACTCCGAAGGGCTCAACGTAGTTTATTGTGCATTATGAATTAGAAATGAGTTTTTCGATACATTCCTTTAAGCTCTCTTCCCAATAAGGAACTTCGATGCCGTATGTCTGTTTAATCTTTGTCTTGTCGAGGACAGAGTAGTGTGGACGTGCGGCTGGGGTAGGGTATTCCTCTGTGTGGAGAGGACGAACCTTACATGTTGTTATGCCTGCTATGCGATGTATAGCCTTAGTGAAGTCGTACCAAGAGATGACTCCCTCGTTAGAGAAATGGTAAATGCCTGGCACGATACCCTTGTTGATGGCGGTCATGATGACTACGGCAAGGTCACGTGCGTATGTAGGAGTGCCCACCTGATCAAATATAACGCCAAGTTCAGGTTTCTCCTTACCAAGACGAATCATGGTCTTAACGAAGTTGTTGCCATAGATTGAATAGAGCCATGCTGTACGGATGACCATGCTCTTGGCACAGCCTGCCATGACTGCCTTCTCGCCAGCAAGTTTCGTTACTCCATATACGGAGTTAGGACATGTTGGCTGCTCCTCCTTGTATGGAGTATGGTTTGTTGCGTCAAACACGTAGTCAGTACTTACTTGAATCATGCAACCGCCACGTTTGCCTACTGCCTGCGCAAGGTAACCCGGAGCTATGTTGTTGAGGAGATTACAGAACTCCTCTGATGACTCTGCCTTATCTACGGCTGTGAATGCAGCACAGTTGACTATGCAGTCTATATTGTTGTCTGTTACGAATTTTTCAACTGCTTCCTGATTGGTGATGTCAAGAACGGTTGCGTCAAGTCCATCTGGTATTACTACGTCCGTGAGGAAATACTTATGCTGTGGATTATCCTTGGCGAGAAGTTGCATCTCGTTGCCAAGCTGGCCATTACAGCCCGTAATCAATATGTTCATGGAGTTGAGTTTTAAGTTTTTGAGTTTTTAAGTTTTTATGTTCTTATGTTCTTAAGTTCCTGAGTTTTTAAGCTCTTAAGTTCTTATGTTGTTGAGGAAGGCTTTCGACCAAAGACGGTCGAAGTGGATAGCTCCACCTTGCATTAGTCACCCTCCCCATAGAGGGGGGGAAGGGATGGGGAAAGGGTCTATCTTACCCCCTCGTGGGAGGGATGGGGTGGGGCCTTTACACCTCCAGCTCGTTTGCCTTATCCTTCTTATAGTATTCGCTAAGCATGCTGAGCATTTTGACGATGTTGTCAATGGCAGAGGCTGTCTCTGCTGTTACTGGCTTGCCCTGTGCCTTGAGGAGCATTACCATGTATAGTGCATCGAAACAATTTTCAATCTCAGACTTGTCCTGTCCGTTGCTCTTGTTGCGGTACTCTACGATAAATGGTAGTGCCTTGTAATAGGCTGCAGAGTAGAATGGAAACTTAGGCGACTTGAGAACCTGAAGATGAATGTCTGTAAGAAGAAGGATGATGTTCTTGTTTATCTGAAGGTGACCTTGTTCCTCCACTCCTTCCTCGTGCATCATTTGTATGAGGCTTTCGTACCATCCTTTAAGAGTGTTACTACGTTCTTCGTCAAGCTTGAACTTAGGAATGTAGTCGCTTGCAATCTTGTCGATGTCAAGATTGTATGCCCTGATGGTGTCTTCTATTTGCCACATATAAAGAAGATACTCTGCTATATTTGCTTGTTTTAATTGCTCTGAAATGTACACGTCCTAACCTTATTGAATTAAAAGTTGAGTTCTTAAGTTTTTAAGTTATTGCGGATTGCTTTCGACCAAAGACGGTCGAAAGGGATAGCTCCACCTTGCATTAGTCACCCTCCCCATAGAGGGGGAGGGATGGGGAGAGGGTCTATCTTTCCCTCGTGGGAGGGATGGAAAGAGGGTCTTTAGTACATCGACGGTATGCTATTGCCTGTGAGTGTCCATATTGCAACTACGGCAGAGACAATCATCACGATAACACCAATGACCCTATTGATAATCCATAGACCTCTTTCTTCAAAGCGGTTCCTTACCTTGTCCACGAGCCATGAAAGCACGAACCACCATAGGAGTGCTCCTATGACAATAAAGATGTAACCTGCTATCTGTGGTATCGGGTTGTCTGGAACAATGAACGTGAACTGACCAAACATTGCCAAGAAGAGGAATACGATACCCGGGTTAAGGAATGTGGTTGAGAATCCTGTGATGAATGTTGTCACGAGACTTCCCTTGTTGTGTGATACGTTGCGTATCTCTCCTGCAGGATTGCTATGGAACGTGTAGATACCGAATATGAAAAGTAGGGCACATCCCACAAGCTTCATCCAGAAGAGAAGGTGCGGGTCTTCGATGTAATCCACCACGAATGACATTCCATAACCTGTTATTATTGCATATATGATGTCGCTGAGGGCGGCTCCACATCCTGTGGCGAAACCGTACCAACGTCCTTTGTTGAGTGTGCGCTGAATACACAGAACGCCTGTAGGTCCCATAGGGGCAGACACAACTATACCAATAATGGCACCCTTGACAATCATTTCCATCAGTCCGATGGTCTGTTGCCAAGGTATGAAGTTTGGTATGTTCTGTATATCTGCGCTTAGTTGTAGTAGCATAAAGTTTTTTTAATCGGTTTGTTCTCCAGCAATGTTCTTGCTCATAAGATGGCGTACCTCAGTAGGACGGAAACCACGTCCAAAGAGAACCATGAGCTTTGTCAAAGCTGCTTCGATGGTCATGTCGTGACCGCTGATGACACCTGCCTCGATGAGTTGGAGACCTGTCTCGTATAATCCCATCTCAACGCCACCACTCTGACACTGGGTGATGTTGACTATCACCTTGCTGTCTTCTGTTGCCTTGCGTATGGCGTCTATGAGCCATTGCTGGCGTGGGGCATTGCCCGAACCGAAGGCACGGAACACGATTCCCTTGATGCACTTCATGGCAAACACCTGCTCTACGGTCTGCTGCTGGATGCCAGGGAAGAGCGAGAGTGCGATGACCTCTGTGCTCAGTTCTGTGTGTGCCTTGAAAGGACTTGTGTGTGGCGTGCGGTAGATAGCCGCCTCGTTGAAATGTATGTTGATAGCCGATGTTGCAAGGCTTGGATAGTTGTACGAAGAGAATGCGTTGAAGCTCTCGGAGCTTGACTTCGTACATCTGTTTCCTCTGAAGAGTTGATGACCGAAGAATACACATACCTCCTGTATGATTGGGTGTCCGTCCTTGTCTTGTGCGGCTGCCAGTTCGATGGCTGTTATGAGGTTCTCCTTTCCGTCTGTTCGAAGTGCTCCGATAGGCAGCTGCGAACCTGTTAGTATGACTGGCTTTCCGAGGTTCTCAAGCATGAAGCTGAGTGCCGATGCGGTGTAAGCCATTGTGTCTGTTCCGTGAAGAATCACGAAACCGTCGAATTTGTCGTAGTTATAGTCGATAATCTTCACAATCTTTGCCCATAGTGAAGGCTGCATGTCTGACGAGTCGATAGGCGGGTCAAACTGGTAGTTGTGGAGTATGTAGTCAAATTGGTTGAGTTCAGGAACATGCTTGGTGAGATGGTCAAAGTTGAATGTCTCGAGTGCTCCTGTCTCTGGGTTGCGTATCATACCGATTGTACCTCCGGTATAGATAAGCATAAGCCGCTTGCGTGGCTTGTAGTATATGTTGTTATTTTTTAACATAAAGTGTTTGCGTTATTTGAGAGTCTTGATCCATGCCGTAAGGTCTGCCATCATCTCTTTGTGATATTTGAAGTCCTTTCTGCATCCCCATCCGTGTCCGCCCGAAGGATAGATGTGCATCGTGGCTGGCACGTTGTGACGACGTAGGGCGAGGTAGTAGTTCACGCTGTTAGGCGAAGGCACTACCTTGTCATCGTCTGAGAGCAGAAGTATGGCTGGTGGTGTGTTGGATGACACCTGAAGGTCGTTGCTGTAGAGGTCAACCGTCTCCTTTGTAGGCTTCTTTCCTATGAGGAACAGGCGTGACCACTTGTGAGTGTAATTCCAATCCATGCTTATCACTGGGTAGAAAAGTATCTGAAAGTTCGGTTCTGTACCCGGAAGGCTATGTGTTGCAACTGTCGAAGCGAGGTGTCCACCTGCACTTGAGCCCATGATGCCAACCTTGTTAGGCTTGATTCCCCACTTCTCAGCATTCTCCCTCACGATGCGGAGTGCTTCCTTTGCATCGCTGATAGGTACGTCTGTCACTTCGTGTGGCATTCGGTACTTGAGTACCACGAACGCAAATCCGAGGTCGTTGAAGTATGGCGCCCAGTCGTAGCCTTCGTGACCAGTGGCAAGATGAGAATATCCACCGCCAGGCAGACATAGCACAGCCATGCCGTTAGCCTTGCTCTTCTCTGGCAGGAACACCCTGATGTTAGGCTTGAAGTTCTGCTTTGAATCGTCAAATGGCTCAGTCTTGTCTATGCCATTGCTGTTTGGCAGACCGTCTTGCCAAAGGTCGATGCTTATTGGCTCTTGTGCATTGGCTGCAAAGGTTGCAAATATGCACATTATGGCTGCAAGTAATCTTCTCATCCTTGATAAATATTTAGAAATAACTTAAACTTCGTGCAAAAATAGTCATTTTTTTATAGAATCTAATTGGTTTACTCAAACTTTTTGTACTTTTGCTGATGTAAAAGTACAAACCTAATACAAAAATCAAAATGAAACCATACGTTATTGGTGTTGACCTTGGAGGTACAAACACCGTTTTTGGAATCGTCGATAAGGACGGAAACATAATTGCTGAAGACTCAATAAAGACACAGAAGTATGCTACGGCAGAAGAGTTCGTGGATGCTGGTGTCGAGTGTCTTAATGGTGTAATCTCTCGTGTAGGCGGACTTGAGAATATTCAGGGAATGGGTATTGGTGCGCCTAATGGAAATTATTATAACGGAACAATCGAGTTTGCTCCAAACCTCTCTTGGGGACATACAGGCGTTGTGCCTCTTGCTAAGATGTTCAGCGAGAAACTCGGAGGACTTGGTGTAAAGCTTACTAATGATGCTAATGCTGCAGCCATGGGTGAGATGGCATACGGAGTGGCTCAGGGTATGAAAAATTTTATTGTCATCACTCTCGGAACAGGAGTAGGCTCTGGTATCGTCGTAAATGGACAACTCGTCTATGGTCATGATGCTTTCGCAGGTGAACTTGGACACGTCATCATGGTACGTGGCAAGGAAGGCCGTAAGTGTGGATGTGGACGTACGGGATGCCTTGAGGCTTATTGTTCTGCTACAGGTGTAGCACGTACAGCACGTGAGATTCTTGCCAATACCGACCGCCCATCTCTCCTTCGTGAGAAGCCAGCCGAAGAGATTGAATCTCTTGACGTAAGCATAGCAGCAGGCAAGGGTGATGCTGTAGCTCAGGAGATATTCGATTTCACAGGCAAGATGCTTGGCGAGGCATGTGCTGACTTTACAGCATTCTCAAGTCCTGAGGCTTACATCTTCTTCGGAGGACTCTGTCGTGCAGGTGAGCTTATCATGAAGCCAATCCGTGAGTCATACGAGGCGAGCGTTCTTCCTATCTTCCGTGGCAAGGCTAAGTTCCTTATCTCAGGTCTAATGGACAAGAATGCTGCCGTACTCGGAGCAAGTGCTCTCGGATGGGAAGCATAGCTTGCATCACTCGTTCCTCGTGATGCAAGAGTTAAAAGTTAAAAATTAAAAGTTAAAAGCTAAAAAGGCTATGGCTCAGATGCGAGTCATAGCCTTTTTCGTTTTGTTTTTCCTTTGTGCTTTCGCCTTTTTTGCTTTTCTTTGCAAAATATTTTGAAAGAACGCACATTTTGTGTGACTTAAAACTCTAATTGGTAGATGGGTAAGAAAAAGAATCATGTAAGTTGGGGGAAGACTCCACATTTGAATAAACAGCTGAAAAATATTTATCCTGAAGTGACATCTTCCTTACCAACAAGGCAGATATTAACGTATGTGTATAGGCTTTTGTTGAAGAATGTCTTGCTGATCTTTGTTTTGGGATTAGTATGCTTCTTTCTGCATGTTGCAGATTATGATTTGCTTGATTGGAAGATTTATGTATTAGTTTTTTTGCTTTGGGGACTAATACATTTTTCCCAGAAAAAAGAGATAGATGTTTTATATAACGATAAGAGACAGTTCCTTTTAGAATTCCTTTCTATGGTAGTCGTCGCACTTTGTACATTTTGTCTTTATATCTTCCTGTATGATGTAACTGTGGATGTCGTAAATTATGATTCTGTAAAGGATGTGAAAAAATGGGATGCGGATTATTATGTCTTTAAGGAAGAATGTGTCGTAGATACAACAAAATATGGTGAGGATGTTCTACGTAAAGAATGGGAAACAAGTAGGTCGGGATTGTCACTAAATATATGCTTTACTGTGTATTATACTGCTCCTGTCGTTGGGACAGAGGATGTCTATTTTGCAAAACAGCTATATAGTGATACTTTGCATCAAAGTAGAATCGAAAAATGGAAAAAAGATGAATTGGCATTTTATAATGCTTTCATGAAAAGGTATAATGAGAACATGAGGGCAAATCAGGAAAAGATTCCGTCTAGGGTGTATAGACTTGTTACGAATCATAATGATCTTGAACATTATGAGGTTGCTATGACGTATGGATGGTTAAAAGAATATAAATATCATGATAGGGGGAATGTCTATTTTCTGGAGGCTTCTGATTATCCACATATCCGTATGGGGTTTGTTTATGTGTTCTTTTTCTCTTTGTTATTGTATTCTTTCTTTGTGTTTTTAATTTACCGAAATAATGGTTTGGTTGTCTCTCCAACTCCTTTTGCTTGGGGTGATTGCAAGCATTAGTAGTCAGGTTTGTGTTGTTTGAAATTTAGAGTGCGTAATAGTTGTGCTTAAGATTTCAAATAAGGCTGGTCTTATTGTAAATTGTGTAAAATAGTATTGCTTTTAATATTTTTCTTCGTAATTTCTTTGATGGTAGTATTAGTTTTCGTACTTTTGTGGCGTTCTAATTTCAAAACTTTGTTATGAAGTATAATGAATTAGAAAAGCTTCTGAGGAAGGCTGGATGCTACGACACGGGTGATACTCAGAGCGGACATCCGCTTTGGTACAGTCCGATTACAGGATGAAGATTCAGAATGAGTCACCATAAAAGTGAAGAAGTGGCACGAGGCACTTTGGGAGCGATTAGGATGGCTGCGGGGATTTGATTCCCCGTGGCTGACTTAGGATACAAAAACAAAAACTGTTTTGAAGATGAAAGAAATTGATGCGATTATTGAACAGGCTTCTGATGGAAACTATAGTATCTATCATGATGTGGATGCTCTCCCTTATCTTATTACGGGTACGGGAAAGACTGTGGAGCTGGCAAAGGCTGATTTCATTCAGGGATATGAGGACATGAAACAATATAGTCTTGAGCAAGGAGAGGATTTCGTCGAGGTTAATTGGCGTTGGACGTATGATACGGCAACATTTCTTCGTGATTATGCCTTTGCTTTTTCACTTGCAGGCTTGTCTCGAATTACAGGAGTGAATCAGGGTATCTTGTCGCATTACGTCAATGGTACGTCACGTCCTTCTGCAAAGACAATTGCAAAGATACAGAATGGTATATCTGTATTTGCCAGAACTCTTTCAGATGTGAAATTTGTATGATGATGTCTGCTGTTTCCATGGTGGTAATGGCAGATGATATGACACAAGAGTTAAAAATTAAAAGTTAAAAGCTAAAAAGGCTATGGCTCAGATGCGAGTCATAGCCTTTTTTAGCTATTTCTATTTGAAAGACAAATCTGAGTAATTGCTTTCTGCGTAAAATTACAAAATAATTAAATGAATTAGAAACGGATGGAAATACTTAGATTGAGATGACCATTGCTGCCAAATTTGTCATCGTAGTCTTCGGTAAAGGTGGACATTTTCATGCTTGGAGAATAAATTTCTGCGCAAAGCACCAAACCAAGATTTTTGTTTCCCAAGTCACAACCTATGCCGCCATACGCACCAAAATTGCTGAGCATGTAGGATGAAACTCCGAGTCGGTATATCACCTTGTTGTTATCAAATGGCATCTTCCATTGGCAAGCACCTTTGAGATTGAACGCTACATTGAAAAGAGAATCATCCTTTTTCCTTTGTGCTATATCAAAACCAACGAATACAGACATTCCTTTTCGAACTCGCTTCATGTCGAAATCAACTCCGAACTCAAGCATTGCCAATGTTTCAGCATCACAATCTTTGCTGCGGAAAAAATTATCAATACCCATGCCGACGTAGAGTGTACACTTGTCGTCGTCCGACTTTGTGTTGTATTCGTATTCAATACAGTCTTCGTTTGATTTGCAGACATCTTCATGATATATTCGTGCGATCTTTATCAGCTGCTTTTCATCCATGGGCTTAGCCTCAACTTTGTCGGAAGCTTCGAATGAAGACTTTGATAGGTATGCGTAAAGATCCTGTGAATTCTTGACATAAGCCTTTTCGTCAGTTTCGTAAATATTGTTGTATCCTTTGTATGATGTAATTTCGCCTCGTTCGTTCTCGAAAAAGAATATTGGATAATGAGAAATATTAGTAACACGATAAACATTTAGCATACCTTTGACCATGTATTCTGCGAATACTTTATACTCTTTTCCTTCGTATTCAAAAGTTTTGGAGACGTAAAACTTTCCGTTGTCTGTGAATCTGTAGCCTACGATGCCCATTGGGTAATATGTGACATATTCTTCAGAGCCGTCAGCTTTGAATGTGCATTGTTCTGCGTTGATTTCGTTTGTACGGAAGTCTATGGTTCCATATACGGTATCATTTGTGTTGGTAATAATAAATCCGCGTTCAGGATTTTCCTGCGAATACATGTTCACATAAAGGAGTGCTGTCATCAACAGCAAAAGAGTTCGTTTCATAAATATTTTCTGTTTTGTTAGTTTTTATCAAATGCGGACGCAAAGGTAACACATATTTTGCAAAAGGAAACAATATTTGGACATTTTTTGCTTGGGGTGATTGCAAGCATTAGTAGTCAGGTTTATGTTGATTTCCTCTTACGTTCCTGTTCATTTCTCTTATGAAATGTGGAGGATGGTAAGGGGAAAACAAGGCGAAGTGTACAAACAGGAGAAGACAAAGGACAAAAATGTGTCAAAAAGCAGGTGTACACACGATTAAAAAGGAGAAAATGAACAAAAGTGTAAAATGACAATGTATTTCTATTCTGGTTTGAGAATAGGTACTTTTGAAGTACTGACTAAGTACTGACTAAGTACTGACTCATTAGGGACTAATTACTGACTATGAACTTTAGGACAATATTTGATGCTCATATCCGTTTTCGTTATCCTGATATTTTTGCGTTTGTGGTTTAACTTTATACCATGTCGGGAAAAAGGGACAAATAATTGTTTGTGATGTATAGCACAAAGTTAAATGACATTAAAAAAGTCGGGGAGACTGCTTTTGTGTGACATTTTATTCCTATCTTTGTCAGGAAAATAATTGAAACGGATATGAAGAAATTTTTGTTTTGTATGATGATGTCTGCTGTTTCTATGGTGGCAATGGCAGAGGATGTGATGACAAAGAGTGGTGACACTTGTGTGGTTAATACTACAACTTTGTGTGATGTGAAGGGTTATCGTTCCACAACTCCGCTAAAGGTATATTTCCTCAAGAATAAGATTGTGAAGATCGTGCCTCTGAAGAATATGGAGTCAAAGAAATATTTTGTCAGAGTTGAGAAGGAGTTCTTCCCTAATTTCGTTGGTCAGAAGGTGGCTAAGGCAAAGAAATTGTCTGCTCCTAATGGCGTGGATGGCGTGACTGGTGCTACTCTCAGTTCTAATGCTGTACGTAGCAACGTGGCTGCTGCAATCAAGTATTACTCAAAGTGAGTTTTTGAGTTTGTGGGTTTGTAAGTTTTTAAGTTAAGAGTTTTTTTATTCTTGGAAATTTGAACTTTTGAACCTGCAAACTTTTTTTTTGACTTAATTCTCTTGTGCTATTTGCAGAAGAGTCTTACGAAGGGTGCACGAAGGGTGCACGAAGGATAAATAAAATACAAACACGATAAACGGATTAACCGAGAAATTGAATATGAAGAAGATTCTGCTGGGACTTTTCTGCCTTGGGCTTGTGCCTGACACTATGGCGTTTTCTGTTATGAGAACGCCAAAGGTTTATCATGTCGAGATTACAAATGAGAGTGATTACGACAGGAAAGATGAGCCTGTGGTCATAACGTCAAAGGAAATCAATCGTATAAAGTGGATTGACGTGAATGTCAGAGTGACGGATAATGGTGCTCCTGTTCAATATCAGTTGGATGATATGGATGGAGACTTGCAGAATGACGAGTTGTTCTTTGTAACAGACATCAAGGCACATTCGCGTAAAGTCATAGATGTCGAGTTTTGTGGAGAACAAGATACGACAAAGTGGACGGACAGAATCTATACGGCTCTTCAGTTTCGTGACAAGAAGGATAAGTTTCCTGACTTGTTGAGGGTTGAGGCAAAGGGTTCGACAAATCTCTTCAATGACATCTATATGCATGGTGTGACGATAGAGAGTGAGCTTGTAGGCTATCGCATATACTTTGACGAACGGCAGAACATAGACCTCTATGGCAAGAAATATCGAAGGATAGAGTTGCCAGAAACACAGTTCTATACAACGGCAGAACAGCTGAAGGCTGGCTATGGTGTGGATGTGCTCTGGGCTGGTAAGGCTATGGGATGTGGTAGCCTGAAAAGATATGGAGCTGATAATGTGGCTAACTGGACAGATGTGGGCATTCGTGGTCAAAGAGTCGTGACAACGGGTCCTCTTCGTACGGTCATCGAGGTATATGATATAGGTAGAGAAATGTTTGGTCGCTCAGGTTCTTTTTTTGAAGAGACGACAAGACAATATTACACGCTTGTTGCAGGACATCGTGACTTGCAGGTTGATGTAAATACGGACAGGGGTTATCATACATATTGTACTGGCGTGCAGAAGGTCGGTGTGACGGCTGAGGATAGCGTGCGCAGAGGGCATAAGTCCGAAGGATGGATTCGTGACGGCATAGCGGCTTCGTGGGGATGTGACTATCCTGATATGGGTAAGAAGCATATCTGGGCACCAGAGGCGATAGGCATGGCTGTGTATGTTCCGCAGATGTATGTGGATAAGAGTTTTGAGGATGAACTCAACTATGTGTATGTGTTGAGACCTAAGAAAGAGAAGATAAGATATTATGTCTCATTCTGTGCGGACAAGGAGGAACAGGGCTACCATAATGCGCACGACTGGTTCGCCTCTCTTGATGAGTGGAAACATAAAATTGAACATCCTGTAAAAATAAGGGTGAAAAAATAAAATAAAAATCGTTCTGGTGCGTTATTATGAATAGAACTCAACTAACACAAGTTGAGGCGTTACGATTTTATATTATCAATTTAACTTAGATTTGCCTATGGTAGATTCTACTCCAGTAAGAACGCAAAACAGAACGAGAGTAATCAGTATGAACGTGAAGCCGCTCCTTCCACGTAAGGAAGTGCTTGACTATATAAAATGTTTTGCAAGGTCGTATAGACCTGTAATGGTTGAAATTGGAAATATCTAAACTTCTTACGCTCTTGGCTTCGGATAAGGAAGTCAAGAGTCTTTGTAAATCTATTTGCTCGTCAGCAATAGAACATATTCACGTAGGGGGGCTTATCGGCTCTTCTGCGCCTTTGTTATTTGCCTCCGTCGCTCAGATGATGGAGGGAAAGGACGGCTTGCCTCTGTTGGTATTCGTGCTTGATGATGCCGACTCGGCAGGCTATTTCTATCATGACCTCGTGCAGATGCTGGATGACCAGAAGGTTCTGTTCTTTCCGTCATCCTACAAGAGGGCGATAAAGTACAACCAGAAGGATGCTGGTAATGAGATTCTAAGGACAGAAGTGCTCAGCCGTATGGCTCAGAATGAGCGACTTCTGGTCGTGACATATCCTGATGCCCTTGCAGAAAAGGTCGTTTCGCAAAAGAAACTGGAAGCAAATACAATCGTCCTCAACAAGGGTGGAATGTATGATGTCAACGACCTTGAAAAACGTATGCTTGCTCTCGGTTTTGTTCGTAAGGACTATGTGTACGAACCAGGACAGTTTGCCGTCAGAGGTAGTATCGTGGACGTATATTCGTTCTCCTCGGAGAATCCTTATCGTATAGACTTCTTTGGCGACGAGGTGGACAGCATCCGCACCTTTGATGTTCAGACGCAATTGTCGGTCGAGAAGGTTGACAGCATGACTGTCGTATCGCAGATGGGAAGTGGCGAGAGCGACTATGTGGCTATGCTTGAGTTCCTGCCACGTGAGACGGTAGTCGTGTCACGTGATTTTGCGTACGTATGCGACCGTGTGGCACAGATATACGACGAAGGCTTTTCGCTTTCTGCAATAAATGTTGAGAGTGCTGAGGCTGGTGGCAAGGGTGAGGTTCTTGACAAGGACAAGGTTATGGTTGAGGGGCAGGCTTTTGTCCGTAGTATGTCGTGGTTCCGTAAGGTAGAATTGCGCCCAACAATACTTGACGACGAGACATCGGGCAAGTCGAATGCCGTCGTTCGTTTCAGTATGAGTCCTCAGCCTTTGTTCCACAAGAACTTTGAGCTTCTACAGTCAGAACTCCTAAGGCTTCAGACGGAGGGCTATAGGATAAATATCTTTGCGGATAGCGAGAAACAGATTGCGCGTCTTCAGGATATCTTCTCGGAGATGGCACAGGGCGAGCATGAACAGGTCGTGTTTGAACCTGTTGGCAAGGCTATCCACGAAGGTTTTATTGATAATATAAACAAGAGATGCTACTTTACCGACCATCAGATATTTGACCGATTCCACAAGTATAACCTGAAGTCGGACAAGGCACACAAGGGTAAGGTGGCTCTCACTCTCAAGGAGATACAACAGTTTGAGCCAGGCGATTATGTGGTTCATATTGACCACGGAGTAGGTCGTTTCGGCGGACTTGTGCGTGTGAATGAGAATGGCGTGATGCAGGAGAAAATCCGAATCAATTATTCGGATGGCGGATTCATCCTTGTGAGCATTCACTCTCTGCATAAGGTATCTAAATACAAGGCTAAGGAAGGTGAGCCGCCACGTGTCAACCGTCTCGGTACGGGAGCGTGGGAGAAGATGAAGGAGAGGGTAAAGACCAAGGTGAAGGATATTGCCCGTGACCTTATCAAGCTCTACTCACAGCGTCTCAAGGAGAAAGGGTTTGCGTTTAGTCCTGACTCGTTCATGCAACATGAGCTTGAGGCGAGCTTCCTGTACGAGGATACGCCTGACCAGCTCAAGGCAACTCAGGATGTCAAGGCAGACATGGAGAAGGAACGTCCAATGGACCGTCTCGTGTGTGGCGATGTAGGCTTTGGAAAGACGGAAGTGGCTGTTCGTGCTGCGTTTAAGGCGGCTTGCGACAACAAGCAGGTAGCTGTACTTGTTCCTACGACCGTACTCGCTTACCAACATTACCAGACGTTCAAGAAACGACTTGAGCAGTTCCCTGTAAGGGTGGAATATCTCTCACGTGCAAGAAGTACGGCAGCAACAAAGAAAGTACTCAAGGAACTTGAAGAGGGTAAGGTTGATATAATTGTCGGAACGCATAAGCTGATAAGTGACCAAGTGAAATTCAAGGACCTTGGTCTCTTGATTATAGACGAGGAACAGAAGTTTGGAGTGGCTGTAAAGGAGAAACTCCGTCAGAAGAAGGTCAATATAGATACCCTCACCATGACAGCTACGCCTATACCTCGTACGCTCCAGTTCTCCCTTATGGGTGCACGTGACCTGTCAAGCATACAGACACCTCCGCCTAACCGTTATCCGATACAGACGGAGATTGCTGTATTCAGCCCTGAAGTCATAGCCGATGCCATCAACTTTGAGATGAGCCGTAACGGTCAGGTTTTCATAGTCAATAATGACATCAAGAACCTGCCTATGCTTGAGAATCTTATTCATGAGCATGTGCCAGATGCACGAGTATGTGTGGGACATGGCAAGATGAACCCGGCAGAACTCGAACAGATAGTCTTTGACTTCATGAACTATGACTATGATGTCATGCTTTCCACAACCATCGTGGAGAGTGGTATTGACGTACCAAATGCCAATACGATAATCATCAATTCTGCCCACAAGTATGGCCTCTCCGACTTACATCAGATGCGAGGACGAGTGGGACGTGGCAATCGTAAGGCTTTCTGCTATTTGCTTGCTCCTCCTATGGCGTTCCTGAGTGAAGATGCACGTAGGCGATTACAGGCAATTGAGAATTTCTCCGACCTTGGTTCGGGTATTCATATTGCCATGCAGGACCTTGATATTCGTGGAGCTGGTAATATGCTTGGAGCAGAACAGAGTGGCTTTATTGCCGACCTTGGTTATGAGACTTATCAGAAGGTACTTAACGAGGCTGTAGCCGAATTGCGTGAGACGGAATTTGCCGACCTCTTTGCCCAACAGCAGAAGGCAGATACTGGTGTGGTTAAGGGTGACAACTTCGTGGAAGAGACCGTGATAGACAGCGATGTGCCTGCTTTCTTGCCAGAGGAGTACGTTCCTGTGAGTGGCGAGCGTATGGCACTCTATCGTGAACTTGATGCCATGACTCAGCAGAGTCAGATAGATGCGTTCAGAACAAGGCTTGTTGACCGCTTCGGAAAGATACCTGATGTCGGCGAAGAGCTTCTTCAGGTCATTCCTGTCAAATGGTTTGCCAAGAGACTTGGACTTGAGAAGGTGCTCATGAAGAATGGCAAGATGATGCTCTATATGTACTCTGACCGTGAGAGTGTGTATTACCAGAGTGAGGCATTCAGCAAGATTGTGGCATACGGTACTCAGAATGCAAGAAGATGCAGGTTCCGTGAGACAGAAAAACTTGCAATTGTGGTGGATGATGTACGTTCCTTCCACGACGCAGCAGCCGTATTGGAGCAAATTGACGGTCAAAATGTGAAATAATCTTTGATTATTAGTCGCACATTTGCACAAAAATAGTATCTTTGCATTTAAAGATAAAAACGAAGAAAGATAAATGAACTCAAGTGACAGTATAGTAATCATTCCTACGTACAACGAAAAGGAAAACGTAGAGAAGATCATCAGGGCGGTCTTTGCCCTCGAAAAGTGTTTCCATATACTCATCATAGATGATGGTTCGCCTGATGGAACGGCAAGCATCGTGAAGGGACTTATGGCAAACGAATTCTCTGACAGACTCTTTCTCGTAGAACGTACTGGCAAACTCGGACTTGGTACAGCATATATTGCTGGATTCAAGTGGGGACTTGCCCATGGATATGAATACATTTTCGAGATGGATGCCGACTTCTCTCATGCACCATCTGACCTTCCTCGTCTCTATTCTGCATGTGCAGACGAAGGTTATGACCTTGCAATCGGTTCACGCTACATCACAGGCGTGAATGTTGTCAACTGGCCAATAGATCGAGTACTCATGTCATACTTCGCCAGCAAGTATGTACGATTCGTTACGGGATTTCAGGTACACGACACAACAGCAGGATTCAAGTGCTACCGTCGTAGGGTTCTTGAGACTATTGAACTTGACAAGGTTCGTTTCAAGGGCTATGCTTTCCAGATAGAGATGAAATATACGACATTCAAGTGTGGCTTCAAGATTAAGGAAGTTCCTGTTATCTTCGTTAATCGTGTGGAGGGAACAAGCAAGATGTCGGGAGGAATATTCGGAGAGGCATTCTTTGGCGTTATTCGTCTCCGTCTTGATGGCTGGTTTAAGAAATATCCAAAGGCAAAATAACGAGAATAGACAAATAGCATGAAAACTATTATCAGAAATGCGACGATTGTTAATGACGGACGCAAATTCATAGGCTCTGTGGTCATCGAAGACGCGATGATTGTGCAGGTCATAGAAGGGGGAGATGATTCGACCCAGCCGTACGACAACGAGATTGACGCAACCGGACTTTACTTGTTCCCTGGTGTCATAGATGACCACGTTCATTTCCGTGAACCGGGACTTACACATAAGGCAGACATTGCCAGCGAGAGCCGTACGGCAGCCGCTGGTGGTGTCACTTCGTATATGGAGATGCCGAATACAGTACCTCAGACAACTACTCTTGAATTGCTTGAGCAGAAGTTTGAATTGGGAAAGAACAACAGTCGTGTGAATTATTCGTTCTATTTTGGAGCGACTAATGATAACACAGACCTTCTTCCTCAACTCGACCCTCATAGGGTTCCGGGTGTGAAGGTGTTTATGGGTAGCAGTACAGGCAATATGCTTGTGGATAGCGAGGATGCTTTGCACAAGTTGTTTGAGACTTCGCCTTTGCTCATCATGGCACATTGTGAGGATACGAAGATAATCAACCAGAATATTGAGGAATTCAAGAAGAAGTATAAGGGACAGACAGACTTCCCAGTGAGATACCACTCACGTATAAGAAGCGTTGAGGCTTGTTTCAAGTCAACATCGCTTGCCGTCAAGCTTGCACAGGAAACAGGTGCTCGTCTTCATGTGGCTCACGTGTCTTCTGCTCGTGAACTTACCTTGTTTGAGAACAAACCTCTCGACCAGAAGAAGATTACGGCTGAGGCTGTCATAGCTCACCTCATGTTCTCTTCTGAGGACTATGACAAGATGGGAACACGCATCAAGTGTAATCCGTCAATCAAGACTCCTGAAGACCAGTTGGCACTTCGTGAGGCGTTGACAAATGGTCTTATTGACGTTGTGGCTACTGACCATGCTCCTCATCTCCTTTCCGAGAAAGAAGGTGGTGCACTCAAGGCTATGTCTGGAATGCCGATGGTACAGTTCTCGCTTGTGTCTATGCTCGAACTCGTGGAAGAAGGCGTGTTGCCAATAGAACGTGTGCCTTTGCTCATGAGTCATAATCCAGCCTTGTTGTTCGGTATTGACCGTCGTGGATTCATCCGTGAAGGTTATTATGCAGACCTCGTATTGGTAAATCCAAATGCAAACTGGCAGGTAGGCGAAGGACGCTACTACACCAAGTGTGGCTGGACACCAATGGACGAACGTATCTTTAAGTGGAGAGTCGTTCGTACCATCGTGAATGGTAAGACAGCATACTGTGACGGTATTGTCATAGATGGCGTTCGTGGTAAGGAACTTGTCTTCAACTGATGCAACGCAGATATCAGATAAATACATTGGTGCCGTACATCAACTGGCCGTACTTCTTTTACGCTTGGAAAGTAAAGGAGGACAGCAACGAAGGTAAGGCTCTCAAGAAAGATGCGTTGGCTATGCTCAACCGTCTTGACAGGCACTTCCGCATCTCGGCTACCGTACAGTTGTTTTGGTGCAACTCTGATGGGGACGACATCGTATTGGTACATCCAAGTGATTGTCCTTGTCCTTCGTGCAAGGCTAATCCTGTTGTGATAAAGCGTCTGCCTATGTTGCGGCAGCAGAAGCCTGGACAGAATGGCTACTGTATGTGCCTTAGCGACTTCATTCGCCCGAAGGGTACAGGTTTGCAGGACAAGATTGGCGTGTTTGCCGTTTCGGCAGATAAGGCTATGCCTGAGTTGTACGGAACGGACGACCCGTATAATCAGATGCTCGTACAGACACTTTCGGACAGGCTTGCTGAGGCTGGTGCGGAATGTCTTCACGAGGAAGTGAGAAAATCCATTTGGGGATATGCTCCGGACGAGAATCTCTCGATAGAGGATATGCACCTTGAGAAGTTTGTGGGTATAAGACCAGCGGTAGGCTATCCTTGTTTGCCAGATATCTCGCTTAACTTCATTATAGACGAGTTGATCGACTTCAAGAGTATTGGCGTGGAACTTACGGATAATGGTATGATGGTGCCTCACGCTTCTGTAAGCGGATTGATGTTTAGACATCCACTTGCTCATTATTTCTCTATAGGAAGAATTGATGACGAACAACTTGCCGATTATGCCAGACGTAGGGAAATGAACGTAGATGATATGCGCAAGTATCTGCAAGGAAACGTGATGTAATTCATAATTTATAATTCACAATTCATAATTATGGATATAAGAACCAATATTAGGAAGCACGGATTACGTGTGGGCTGTATGGCAATAGTCATGCTGTTGGTTCTTATTGTGCTTACAGGAATATTCTGGGGTAGTAGTCATTTTATCGTGCGTCACCATGTAGTCTTCTACGACAACCTTCCTGAGAAGTTTGACGGATATAAGATTCTGCATTTCTCCGACCTTCATATCGGTACTTTCCGTGGCGGTCGTGAGGGCGATGTGGAGACGCTTGTCAAGCTTATCAACGAGCAGAATTGTGATGCTGTGGTCTTTACGGGAGACATGGTCAATCGTGAATCTTGCGAACTGGCAGGAATGAGGGACGTGCTTTCGCAGATAAAGGCTCCTGATGGTGTCTATTCCATTCTCGGTAACCATGATTACGGCACTTACGCTGGATATGAGGGTAAGGAGCAGGAAGCGGATGTTGAGAAACTTTTGCTTTACCAGAGAGGCTTCGGCTGGACTCCTCTTCTTAATGACCACGTGAAGATATATAGAGGCAAGCAATCCATATCTATTGCGGGAATCGAGAACTATGGTATGCCTCCATTTCCTCAAAAAGGAGATTTGTCCGCTGCCTTGAAAGGATTGAAGAAGAGCGACTTTATTGTCTTGCTCTCACACGACCCGGATTTCTGGAGGATGAATGTACTTAAAACTTCTGTTCAGCTCACGTTATCAGGACATACTCATGCTGCCCAGTTCAAGATATGGGGATGGTCACCAGTTTCGTGGAAATATAATGAGTGGTCAGGCTTATACGTTGATGGCAATCATGTCCTGAATGTATCCGAAGGTATAGGCGGATATATAGGACCTTTCCGCTATGGGGCATGGCCAGAGGTGAGCATTATAGAACTTAGGAGGATAAAATAAATTTCCCCTTTTACCGAACTTGGTAAAAGTAAATAATTCAAAAACAAAATAACTCAAAGGATGATTTATAAGACTTATACATATCTTTTTGCGACACCATTATTTATCGTTGTGTCAGCAATCTGTGGTAGTATTACGGCTCTTGCTGGCTTGATGGGCGACAGAAGATATGTGGCTCATTATGTACCTGTGTTCTGGTGCTGGTTCACGTGCCATATCTATTTGTTGCCTATTACGGTGGTAGGTCGTGAGTATCTTGACCCAAAGCAGACGTATGTGTTTATGCCAAATCATCAGGGTTACTTCGATATATTCCTTATATATGCTTATCTGGGAATGAAGTTTAAGTGGATGATGAAGGATTATCTTCGCAACATCCCTTTCATCGGTTATGCTTGCCATTGCTCAGGTCATGTATATGTGGGCGATTCTGTATCTTCCATATCAAGGGCAATACAGCAGTCAAGGGTTTTGCTTGAAAATGGTATGTCCATGTGTATCTTCCCTGAAGGAACACGTACTCATACTGGTGAAATGGGTGAGTTCAAGCGAGGTGCATTTATGCTTGCCACTCAGCTTGAGAGACCAATCGTCCCTATTACCATAAATGGCAGTTACGATGTGTTCAATCGTGAGGATACTATGGTCAACCGTCATTCCTTGGAACTCATAATACATAAGCCTATACCTTGCGAGTCGTTCAATGGAAAGAACACAAAGGTGCTTATGAAGGAAGTGTTCGACATCATTCATGATGACCTGAAACTGAGTCCTCGCAATACTCTTGGCAAGGAGTCTTAATAGTAAAAATAACGTAAACAACATATATGCTGAAAAGAAAGATAAATCCTCAGGATGCTACTAAGATAAAGAAATACTTCGACGAGTGTAAGAACGTGGTCGTATTCACCCATACCTCTCCGGATGGTGATGCTATCGGTTCTTCGCTTGCACTCAAGGAATATCTCCAGCGAAAAGGAAAGAACGTGTCGGTTATCGTGCCTAACGTGTTTCCTGATTTCCTTAAATGGATGAACGAATCGGATAAGATTGTCTTGTATGACCGACAGAGAGCGTTTGCCAACAATCTTATCAATATGGCTGACCTTGTGTGCTGTCTTGACTTCAATATGCTGTCACGTATTGACGAACTTGAGGCATGTGTGAGACGTTCTGCTGCCCGCAAGATTCTCATAGACCATCATCTTGGACCTGACCACTTTGCCGACATCATCATTTCCTGTCCAGAGTGCAGCAGCACTTGCGAACTCCTGTTCCGTGTATTTGAGGCTATAGGAGGACTTTCAAACCTCTCACTCCACGGAGCTGAGGACTTGTATGCAGGAATGTGTACCGATACGGGAGGCTTTACATATAATAGTAATGACCCGGATATCTTTATGATAATAGCTGAGCTTTTGCGTAAGGGTATCGACAAGGACATCATCTATCGCAGGTTGTTCAATACATATACTCTCGACCGCTATCGATTGATGGGATATATCCTTCATGAGAAGTTGGTACAGATACAAGACCTTCATGCGTCCTACTTCTGTGTGTCAAGGGAAGAACTCAAGCGTTTCAACTTCCTCAAGGGAGATATGGAAGGAGTTGTTAATATGCCTCTTGCCATCCGTGGACAGAAACTCTCTATCTCGCTTCGTGAAGATACAGAGAAACCAGTTGTGTGGATATCTGTCCGTTCTTACGACGACTTCTCTGCACGTGAGCTTGCTGAACGTTTCTTCAATGGTGGCGGTCACTTTAATGCTGCTGGCGGACATATCGATGGTACGATAGAGGAAGCAGAGGAAGTGTGCAAGAAAGCTATCGAGGCTTATAGGGAACAGCTGATGGATAAGTGAACAAACTACTAATACTACTATACTATTTATGAAGAAATTGTTTTTTTTGAGTGCCTTTGCATTCACATGTGCCAGCGCATTCGCCCAGCATTCTGTCGTGAGCGGACCAGACGGCAAGTTAAAACTTGACTTTGATGTCAAGAACGGAAAGGCAGTCTATTCTGTTACGTATGACGGAATTCAGATGCTTGACGAGTCACCACTTGGCTTTGTGGCTAACTTTGCAGATTTCTCACAGAACCTGACATTTGTTAAGGCTTCTGAGAAACATCTCGCCTATGACTATTCAATGGACAGAAGTAAGTTTTCTAATGTCAAGGTGGATGCAAACAATCTCATTGTGACCCTCAAGAACGACAAGGGTATGACTTACGATATTGATTTCCGTGTAAGTAACAACGATATTGCTTTCAGATATGTAATTCCTAACCAGCCTGACCGTGCACACGAGAAGAAGTTTTCTATCCGTATCATGAGTGAGAAGACTGGTTTTGACTTCCCTTCAAACACTACTACTTTCCTTACTCCACAGTCAGATGCCATGGTTGGATGGAAAGGTACAAAGCCAAGCTATGAGGAAGAGTACGAGTACGACATGCCTATGACTAAGAAATCACGTTTCGGTCATGGTTTTACTTTCCCTGGACTCTTCCACGTAGGTGGCACTGAGGCTCAGCAGCCAAAAGGCAAGAAAGGTGAGGCTAAGAAGGAAGGTTGGGTACTTGTGAGCGAGACTGGCGTAAGTTCAAGCTATTGTGCCTCACGTCTATCTGATATGAAGGGTGACGGTCTTTATACTCTTGAGTTTCCTATGATGGAGGAGAATGGCGGCAATGGAACTGTTGAACCTGCCTTTGCCCTCCCGGGTGCAACACCATGGCGTACAATTACAGTTGGTACTTCGCTCAAGCCTGTTGTTGAGACAACCGTGCCTTGGGATTATGTGGATGCTCAATATACAACAGAAAATAAATACAAGTATGGTCGTGGTACATGGAGCTGGATTATATGGCAGGATAACTCCATCAACTATGACGATCAGGTGAAGTATATCGGTCTTGCCAAGGCTATGGGATATGAGTATGTTCTCGTAGATAACTGGTGGGACAACAATATCGGCAAGAAGCGTATGGAAGACCTTGTTCGCTATGCTCAGAGTCAGGGTGTGGACGTATTCCTTTGGTATAGTTCATCAGGCTACTGGAACGACATAGAGCAGGGACCAATCAACATCATGTCAAATCCTATCGTGCGCAAGCAATACATGAAGTGGATGAAGAAGCTTGGTGTTAAGGGTGTCAAGGTTGACTTCTTCGGAGGTGACAAGCAGGAAACGATGCGTCTCTATGAGGCTATCCTTTCTGATGCAGACGACAATGGTCTCATGGTTATCTTCCACGGATGTACAATCCCTCGTGGATGGGAACGTATGTATCCTAACTATGTAGGTTCAGAAGCTGTACTTGCCTCTGAGAATATGTTCTTCGGTCAGCATGCTTGCGATGTTGAGGCTCGTGATGCTGCCACACATCCATTTATCCGTAATGCCATCGGCTGTATGGAGTTTGGTGGTTGTTTCCTTTCACGTACAATCAACAAGGGTAATGATGCCACTAAGCGTGGTAGCAAACGTGTGACTACCGATTGTCACGAACTTGCAACGACAGTTCTCTTCCAGAATCCAATACAGAACTTCGCACTTGCACCAGAGAATCTTAATGAGATAGGCAAGGGTGGCGTTCCTGCCATCTGTCTCGAATATATGCGTAGCGTGCCAACCACATGGGACGAGACAGTCTTTATTGACGGTTATCCTGGTAAGTATTGTGTTCTTGCTCGCAAGAGCGGTGGCAAGTGGTATATTGCAGGTAACAACAATACAGGCAAGCCTCTCACCATTACTCTCAACATCCCTATGCTCCAGAAGGGTGACGTGGTTACCCTCTACTCAGACAACCTCAAGACTCTTGAGCCTGAGAAGAAGGATGTAAAGGTAGGCTCTAAGTTCACAGTCACAATGGCTAATCAAGGTGGCTTCGTTATTGTGAAGTAAGATACAGTATATGACATTATCAATCAATCCCGATAGCAACACACGTTGCTATCGGGATTGATTGTGTTTATTCTTCTTTGATTCTATTGCCTTTGTGAGGACTAATTCGTGATTCCTTGTATCTCACGTATCACATCATCAACGATGTGTAGTTTAACGATTTTAGTTGATTACTTGTCCTCTTATTCTTTATTAAAGGTTAACTCTGGTTTAACTTAATTTTATTTATAGTTGACTACCCTTTACTTTAGTTGTAATATGGGTTGACAATTCTGCCACTGTTGCAAAGTTATGATTTTATAATCATGCCACATTCATGAAAGAGTGTCGTCTCTCGACTATAAACGCAAAAACTTTCAACTATTAACGTGGAAGCTTTCATGCTGTTTATGGCACTTAAACAGCATATTCACGATGTCATATAAGTATGGTTATTGTAATAAAGGTAAGTCTTTTTCGTTTTTTGACTCGTAATCTTTTGCTTGTTACGTTATAAATTTATATTTTTGCAATCAGTTCGTGGCAGATACTCTTTTGAGATTGATGTCATGAATTAACATACATTATGTTAAAGCGTCATCGATGCTTTGTCTATTGGCTTCTTTGAACCTAGGAAATTCAATCTGTTAGTCAATGACATTGTGAAAGATGTATGCTATTGGTATAGGTTTACTATATCATGGAGGGTGTGCTGTGAGGATAAGTTAATTATCTTCACAGTCACTTGTCCCTCTTTGATACCGTCATATACCAACGTGGGCATACACTTCACTCGTCACTAACAGGGGCTTTCCTAGGGCCTAAAGAAGCAGACGGGTAGAGGTGGAAACCCACGTTTTTTCATTATGTAGGGTTTATATATAATGGCACGTTCTCCTAATCGGGTTTCTTGGGGTTAAAACATTATTTATGACAATAGAAAAACTCAAAGGACAATTATCCAAGAAACTTCAGCATCCCCAATTTGAATTGAAAAGTGAAGACGAGACACTTATGAAAAAAAACACTCCAGACTTGACAATAATTAAGGATGGAGAGGTTATTGCTGTATGTAAAGTATTGAACAAAAAGGACGAAGAAGAGAAATCGGTAGCTGAATTGTGGAGAAACTGCAATGATGCGTGGTATTTCATAACAATCTGTGATGATGTAATCAATGTGAGACAATATCCATATTGCCATAATATAGAACCTAAGAATCCTTTTTCTTTACAAGATATTATGCCGACTATTCCTAAAATGAAATCTGAAGAGATGAATATTGATAAGTTGTCAGATACTCTTATTAAATTTGACAGAAAAGAAAAGATGACGATTCCTATGGCTGATTTTTTTGAAGAAGTCACGAAAATTGCATCTAAATACAATGTAGAGAATCAAGTTGATAATTTCATTGCGGAGATAAAGGAAAAAACATCTCTGAGATACTGGAATTTACTCCTGATAAGGTGTGGATGCATCGTAACTATGAAAGATTATTTATGTTCTATTTGCTTGGAACTGTAAAGTCTGGTGATAAGTTGAACAGATACACATCAGATGCTACGTTGCAAAGCATTCTTGACTATAAGACACATGCATTGTGTTCTTTGGCTTCTATGAATGATCCTTCAGAGGTCGATTATGCAGACAACTATATGGCATCAAAAGTAAAGTCATTACCAGACGACTATTCTTTCATGGGTGATGGCATATATACATATATCGTATCGCTGAGTGAAGAGTATCTCAATGACGACCTGACAATGTGGAGACTATATGGTGATAATTCTAAAGGAGTAGCACTTGAATATACTGTTCCTGACAAATACGATACAGATTACTTTCTGATTGCAAAAGTTGATTATGCAGATGAAAATGGAAAGCATAATCTTTTGGACTTCTTTGTTGAGATAATGAAAATCAAGTTGGGAGAACGTTCTTTTTGTCTCAAGGATTGGAATGTGTGGAAACATTTTTTCAAACCATACGAGTATCAGATAGAGAAGGAAATCCGAATAGTGTGTTTTCTTGATGAACTGGTTAGAAACAATCGAAATGTGGATAAGAAATGGATAAAATCAGAGAATGGCACTCATTTCCCACTTATAATAGTTCCTTTCAAATCAGATAATGATAATGCGGTTCTTTTCCCATTAAATATAACAAGCATAAAACTAGGATGCAATTATCCAAACAAGCAAACAAATGCTCTTTCCTTGACAAGAAAAGCCAAGGAAACTGGTTTGTTTGACGAAAATTTTAAAGTGAAAATTTCTAAGATTAACAACTACAGATAACTAAAATTTAATAGAGTATGAAACAAAAACTACTTTCTTTATTCTTATTGCTTTTTATGGCAATCAGTTCATTTGGAGCAGACTATGACTTCCAAGACGGAAACGGATTGTATTACAAAATTACATCAGTATCAGTTGATGATAATACATGCGAGATTGTTAATCCTTATGGGTCTGATTATTTGACAAAATCACCATATTCTGGCAATCTTACAATTCCTTCGGCTGTAATATTCAATGGGGCGGTTTATAATGTTACTGGTATTGGTATTGGCGCTTTCTACAAATGCTCAGATCTCACGTCAATAACGTTCCCAGACGGTTTGATAAATATCGGAAGCCAAGCATTTTTGGATTGTAATGGACTCACGTCTCTTATTATACCAAACAGTGTGACAAATATTGGAGGATCTGCATTCAATGGCTGTTCTGGTCTTGTGTCTATAACGCTCCCAGAGGGTTTGAAAAATATAGGACAATATGCTTTTGCCCTTTGCTCTAGTCTTACGTCAATCGCTATTCCTAATGGTGTGACAAGCATCGAAGTCGGTGCTTTTGGTGGTTGCTCTAGCCTTATGTCAATCGTTATTCCTAATGGCGTGACAAGCATTGAAGGAGGCGTTTTTAATGATTGCTCAAGCCTTACGTCAATAATAATACCAAACAGTGTGAAAAACATTGCCAGTTCTGCTTTTTCAAACTGCACGGGCCTTACTTCTATCACTATTCCTAATAGCGTAACAAGCATAGGGAACTCCGCTTTCAATGGCTGCTATATTCAAAAAGAAAACATTCATAACAAAAGTACCATTGACCTTTCTGCATGTGGATTAATCGTATGTGATAAGAGAACAGATTCTGGAATCTGTGTAAGGAATAATGAAGTAATAAAATACTTTGGAAAAGAATCTGCAATAAGTATTCCTGATGGTGTTACAACTTTTGGAGCTGTTTTTCGTGGTTGTTTGGAACTCAAATCAATTTCTATTCCAAACAGTGTGACAACAATTGGAGAAAATGCCTTCTATGGCTGTACTGGTCTTACGTCAATAACTATTCCAAACAGTGTGACAAGCATAGGAAGTGGTGCTTTCCATGGCTGCTCTAGTCTTACGTCAATTACTATTCCAAACAGTGTGACATGTATTGGAGGCAGTGCTTTCAATGATTGTATTTAGAGACCTCTAAACAACTACAAACAATGAAAAACATATAGAGATAAATCTCTGTATATCAACTACTTTTAGATTTTAACACTTCGGGCTTGCTTTTTGGTAGTTCTCAAAAATCCGCTTACCTTTGCAACGC
>JAFYAT010000120.1 GCA_017540585.1 Bacteroidaceae bacterium
TAGGTCAGCATCACTTCCTCACCAGAGATGTATTCAAGGACTTCGTCTGTCGTGCGTTCTTCACGAACATCTTTCTTTGTCGTTCCTTTTGATTTCTTGGCAACGGAAGACTTCGGTACAGAACAAGGAAGAACACGATTGTAAGGATTCCCTTCAAACATCCTCTCGATGTCACTCCGACGGCCAAGAGCCATGCGGCTGCTCAACCGAGAGGCCGGCAACTTTCCTTGCTCAACAAGTTTATAGACATACTGACGGGTACAGCCAAGAAGAATGGCTGCTTTGGAAAAGGTCAGGTATTCCTGTTGTTGGAGTTCTATCACAGGCTCGACTGCCCGAAAGAAATCCTTTTGCTTTTTCTTCCTGCTTTCCTTTGCTTGCTCGGCACATTCCTCCGAACAATACTTCTGCATTCCGCTGTTTGTAGTGAAAACCTTGCCACAATAGGCACACTTTCTTGTCTTTGGCATACTTGCAATATTTGTTGGTTCAACATGTTCTTTATTGTACCTCTCCGCAAGTAATTACAAGTAAACTATCGTCAACCTTTGTCAACTATCTTCACGATGTTGCATTACTCAAAAGCAGACCATAAATCTGTCAACCATTGTATTCTGTCGTCAACTATTGTCAACTTTCTCCACGATGTTGCAAAAATAAAGCCTCGTAAATTCCCTGCGGTAGAAATACGTTGCAAAAATAATGGGAATTTCCGAAGCGACCAAAAACAGCTCTTGAAGTGTTAAAATCTTAAAGTGGTTGTATTACAGTGTTTTATATTTGGTTGCTTTGTGTTGTTCATAGTAGTTTATAAGGCTCTAAATACAGTCACAGAAAGCATTATCGCCTATGTTTTGGATTGTATTTGGCATAGTGATGGATGCCAGCCCTGAGCAGCCGCTAAAGGCACTTTCTCCGATGCTTGTAACACTCTTAGGTATGTCGATGGAGGTAAGTCCTGAACAGCCATTGAAAGTGTGTGACTCAATCTTTGCTACATCTGGAAGTGTGATGGCGGTAAGTCCACTACATTTCGCAAAGGCTCTTGCTCCAATGCTTGTTATGGTTTTGGCAAGGTCGATGGCAGTCAGTTGTTTGCATCCGTAAAAGGCTCTTGCACCGATGCTTGTTGGTGCTGTTGGCATCTTTACGTTCTTCAGGTTGCTACATCCACATAACAACCCTTCGTTTATCACCTTTACGCCGTCTGGTATCTCAAAGGAAGTGAGTCCTGTACAGCCATTGAAGGCGTTTTCGCCAAGTTTCTCAACTGATTCTGGTAGGTCTATTGTAGTAATGTTGCTGCAATTCAAGAATGCATTGTCTGCTATCTTTGTAATGGATTCTGGAATGTTGATGGAGGTTATCCTGCTATTGCTGAAGGCGGATTCTCCAATCTCTGTAACCGTATTTGGAATAGTTACTGACTTGATGTGTTCTGATGATGCGACAAAGAGGTTTGCACCAATCCTTTTTATGCCTTCTGGCAGTATGATGTCTCCTTCAAGTCGTTTGCCATTGTGGTAGTAGTTGATATTCATATTTACCGTATTGCTGGCGAAGCTTGGTGCATCGACGTCTTCATCAAATGATTCTATGTCAAATATAGCGGAGACATGTGTGTTGCTGTCAAAGGCCTGACTTCCGATTTTCTGTACTGTTCTTGGTACTTCAACAGATGTGAGTCCTTTGCAGCCATAGAATGCCATGTCGCCTATCTCCTGCAATGTGGCAGGAAAATCTATTGACTCGATAGCCTTGCAGTCATAGAAGGCCTTCCTGTCGATTGTCTCCAGATTGTCTGGTAGTTTAATGGTCTTGAGGCTTGTGCAAAGATAAAATGCGCTGTCACAAATTTGTGTTACTCCGTTAGGTATTACTATGGATGTTAGGCTGCTACAGTTGTAGAACATGGCATTGTCGATGCCGCTGAGTGATGATGGGAGTGTGACGGATTTGAGCCCTGAGCATCCGTAGAATGTCTTGTCGCCTATTTCTGTTATAGAATTTGGAATGGCAATGGATGTTATGTTTCTCATTCCAGAAAAGGCAGAATTGCCAATGACTTGAAGTGTGCCTGGCAATGTCAATGTCTTGATGCTGCTGCATCCTGCCAATGCCCTGTCGCCAATAGTGGTGACTTTTTCCGGGATGACGAGTGAAGTGAGCATGAAGCAGTTCTCGAGTACTGAGTTGCTGAGTTCTTTGAGAGCGTCAGGCAGTTTAATGTTTTCAAGGCTGTTGCAGCCATAGAAAGCCTTTGTGCCGATGCTGGTTACGGTACTTGGAATGTTGATGGATGTGAGCCCGTTACAGCCATAGAATGCCGAAGCTCCGATTTTGTTTACGGAACTTGGCAGGGTGACAGATGTGATGTCGTGTGCATTGTAGAGTATGTATGAGCCGAGTGACTTTGTGCCTTCTGGAATCTTTACTTCTCCCTTCAGTTCCTGTCCCTTATAGAAGTAATGAAGTCGCTTGAGGTCTTTAGTGTCTAAATTCGGTTTCGTAGAGAAGTTGTCAATTATCACGTTTATGTTGATGTTGTAGTCGTCGTGTCCTTCGAATGTACCTTCGCTTATCGCTGTGGAGTTGTGAATGGTAATGGAAGTAACATCTACAGCATTCTTCAGCATATATTCGCCAACCAACTTTGTCTCCGCAGGAATAGTGATGTCGCCCTTCAGCTCTACAGATCTTATATAATAATGTATATCGCAATCGAGATTCTTGCTTACGGTATTTTTATCATTAAAATTGTCAAAGTAAACGTAGGCTTCAATAGGAGAACCATCAAATGCGGATTCGTTAATTGTTACGTCGCTTTCTGGATGATAAAAAGTTATGTTTTTAAGATTCTCACAGTAACCGAAAGCCAATTCCCCTATGCTTGATGTGTATTCAGGGATTTCTACTTTTTTCAATGAACTACATTGATAGAAGGCATTTGCTTCTATTGTAAGTTTAGAGTTTATGTAGTTGTCAAAAGTTATGTCAATGAGTTTTGTACATCCTGAGAAAGCACTCTTTTCTATTTTTTTTAGTTTGTCATGAAATGTAATTGACTGGAGTTCTGTACATCCAGAAAATGCCTCTTCGCCTATGGTGGTAACAATGTATGACTGACCGTTATTTTCCACAGCAGCAGGTATGATGCATGAAGAGCCGTCAAAGCTATCCTCGTCATATCCTGTGAGGGTTGCTTCTCTGTTGTATTTGTACAGAAAATAGCGTAAACCGTCAATGATAACGGTTTCTTGTGCATGAGAGAAAAGAGTGGTGATGGCGAGCATCAGGAATAAAAAGACTTTGCGCATAGTTAGATATGATTGTTAAGGGCTGTCATTCGGGCGATTATGGCTTGGCTCGTTTCCAAATTTCAGCCGTCAGTTATTACTATTGCAAAGTTAAGAATTTTTTCTTTATGGGATATCTGTTTATATCTGTTTTTCTGTTTCGCTTTATTTTTTTTTTTCGACATTACCAAAGTGATGGTTGAAACGACAGACGCTTCGCTCATCCATGACTGGGTGACGAAGCGTCTGTTTGTCTTTATGTTTTGTCGCAAAGAACCATTCAAAACTTGAAAGCGAAGCGACCTGATAATCTGAAACACTTAAAGTTTACACTCTGTAAAGCAAACCGTTCTTGAGATCGTCAACTGCAGTTTCCTTAATCTTGACGTGCAACTTCTTACCTGTTGCGTTGAAAGGTATCTGCTGTGTGAAACGATAGTAGCGTGGACGCTTGAAGTTAGCAATGTTAGGACTCTGCTTGCAATACTCGTCAAGCTCCTCTGGAGTAAGCGAATCGTCATTTACCACGATGTATGCAGTTACAATCTGTCCACGTATCTTGTCAGGAACAGATGTGACGATACAGTCCTTGACCTTTGGGTGCATGTTGAGCACAGCCTCAATCTCTGTAGGATAGATGTTCTCACCTGATGAGATAATCATGTCGTCCTTACGACCGATGATTGTCACGAACTGGTTCTCGTCCCATGTTGCAAGGTCGTTGGTGTAGATGAATCCGTGGTAGTATTTCTTCTTTGTCTCTTCCTCGTTGCCATAATATATATATGGTGACTTGGCAGGAGAGCAGATTATTACCTCGCCCACCTCTGTGCCGTCTGTAGCAACAACATCGTCTGGCTCAGCCTTGCGGTCCTCGTAAACCTTTACTACACGTACATCGTCGTCAACACATGATGCTCCTGCTGTTCCTGCGTTCTCAGGAAGGTCGAATGGACGTAGGAACGTGTTCCAGAATGTCTCTGTCGTTCCGTAGCCATTGAAGATGTTTGGTGTGAGTACCTTCTGGTAGCGTATGCATGCACTTCGTTCGAGTGGACTACCCATAGTGACGATACCCTTGAGAGTGGAGATGTTGTACTCCATGCGCTCCTGCTCGTCTGCAAGTTCCTCAAGGACTGTCGGTACTCCTACAAGGAATGTTATCTTGTAACGGCTTACGTACTTGAGAGTTGTGTCTGCCTCAAACTTGCCCATGATGACGATGGTTGAACCAGCATAGAATGCAGGGCAAGGACCAGCACAATGAAGTCCTCCACGATGGAACCAAGGAGTGGTGTTCATTGTCACATCCTTATACGACATCGGGAAGTGAATCATCACGTCATGTGCTGAGAGCACCTCGTTGATGCTTGTGAGAGCAACGCCCTTAGGCTTGCCCGTAGTTCCTGATGTGTAGAGACGAGTTGTCTCGTCGTAGATGTTGTATTCGCATGTGAAAGGTGGCTCATCAGCTGATGAGTCACGAACATAGTCTTCGTATGAAGTTGCAAGTTCATCTGTTGGTCGGTCAATCACAACCAGACGTTCTGGCTTGTGTGAAGCGAGACTGATAGCTTCAAGTACGCTCTCTTTCTTTGACTTGCAGCAGATGATTACCTTTGGCTTTGAATCGTCAATATTGAAAGCCATCTCTCCTTCGCTGAGTCGGAAGCTTACAGGACAGCACACGCTATGAAGCTTGTGACAAGCAATATATGCAAATGCGAACTCAGGACAGTTGAGCATCTGAAGCATAACTACATCGCCCTTCTTTACTCCGTCGGCAACGAGTGCGTTGCACAGGCGGTTACAATCCTCGTTCAGTTCCTTATAAGTCCATGTCTTATCCTTCTCAGGAAAAATCATGGCTGGCTTGTTTGAGTAACGTCTCACGTTACGCATGAAGCCCTCTATCCATGTATAGCGACTTTCAAATATCGTCTTAAAATCATTCATTATTATTGCTTTGGTTTAGTTTTGTGGCGCAAAATTACACAAAATCTTACTTCGTTGACATCATTGCTTGCCGTTAATTATGCCGAAAAGAAGAAATTGACACTTTAAGTGCAAGTATCGTGCACATCAAAACCTTGATGTGTGCAAGGGGAGGATTAATACTCAATCATAGTTCATAATTATTCACAAGAGGCTTTAGTTGGACATGTAGATTTATTATTTGTGTTTCCACGATAATTTCGGAGGCATATTAATTGGTAATATTTATATTTCCGTGTATTCTTTTGTCCTAATTTGTCGTAGCTATATTTGAGATAGAATTAAATTTGAAAAAGCTACTTTTAATACATTGTATATGTAATCGTGAAAAGATTTTGACACTTTTTTTCATCGTTTTTCCTTCGGGATTCCTTCGCTTTTGTTCGGTTTACCTTCGTTTTGTCATTTATACAATGCCGTCATAGTACTTTCGAATCATAGCGCAGTTTCGTTTTGTCCTACTTTTCATGTGTGGGATTATCTTTCTTTAGTGTTAAATTCCTAAATACTATTGTTGTTTTTTGCATTTTTTTAGTTTGGTTACTGGGGGGGGATAAATGCGTAATGTATTTTGGCTCTTTACAAATCATTATTAAGAGTAAGAACGCCGAGAAAAATACGTTTTTGTTTATTATAACGAGAGGCAAATGCACGAATGCCGTTGCCTTTCGTAATTTACTCTTTCATTTTGTTAAAGTACGTCGCTGACGTACTCTCAGTTCTATCGCCACGTACTCTCAGTACTATCGTGACGTACTGTCAGTACGTACGCGTACGTACTGGATAGTGTCCCACATGATAATTCAACTTCCGCAAGCTACAGTTGAGAGGTTGTCAGGTTATCAGGTTTTAGGTTATCAGGTTTGATACCTGTAGCAAAGAACATTCAAACCTGAAAGCGTAGCGACCTGATAACCTTAATAAGTTGAGCACTTGCGAAACTTGAATCATTATAAAAATAATTTCGAACTGTACGGTTGAATTTTATCCCCCCACGGAGCCACGGAGAGCACTGAGTTTTTTTCTTAATACTCTGATTTGTTTAGAGTTCTCAGAGGTCGCATGTGCTCCA
>JAFYAT010000121.1 GCA_017540585.1 Bacteroidaceae bacterium
AGCACCAATACTCAATCTTGCTAAGGGACAGATTTCCGTCTATGACCATCTCTTTAGAACATATTCTTCCAAATGTAACTGGGACTGGCGACTCCTTGCAGCACAAGCATATCATGAATCTGGTTTCGACCCAAATGCTGTGTCATGGATGGGTGCGCTCGGTCTAATGCAGCTCATGCCTTCCACAGCTGCTGATGTGGGAGTGGGGGAGAATGAGGTGTTCTCGCCAGAGGCAAGTCTTCGTGGAGCTGTAAGACTTATTGCCCAACTTGACAACCATTATTCATCCATTACTAATCCAGATGAGCGTATCAACTTTATCCTCGCAGCTTACAATGCAGGTCCTGGTCATGTGGACGATGCCCGTGCCTTATGTAAGAAGAATGGGCGCAACGAAAACGTGTGGCGAGGTAATGTTGATTCCTATGTCCTCCGTATGAGCGAAGCTCGATACTACAACGACCCAGTCACTCAGCACGGCTATTTCCGTGGACGTGAGACATACGACTATGTCAACTCCATCCGTACTCGCTGGAATGAGTATAAGTCGAAAATTAAGAACTAAGCGAAGCGGTCTCACTGACAGTCGGGAAGTAATTAAGATTTATTCAATCGAGACGCCGTCTGGAAATTATTCTGGACGGCTTTTTGTTGTTCCAAAATATTATGAATTTCTAATGGTAAGTAGGTGTGCAAAATTATTTTTATAATGATTGTGTTGATTAATGATGTAGGTCCAGCGCATAAAATAAATGAGTGTAGTGGCTCCTACTCGATTGTTTTTGGGCGTTGAAGATGCGCAGTAGGCGGTGCAAGGATTGTAAAAATAATTATGCACACCTACTTAATGTATAAGATGATATTATAGGTGGTAGTTTCCTTTTGTCCTATTTTTTATGTTTACATATATTGTCGCGTCTGACATCGGTATGGCCTCCAAAAAAGTACACTTTAGGTATGGTATATGTGCAATTATGAATATTATTTCCGTGCTTTTTTCTTCGGGATTCCTTCGCTTTTCGTTCGCTTTTCCATTAGTTTGTCATCGCTTTGTCATTTTCATGGCTTTATTTTTATGATTGTGATTACTGATTGTGTTTAGGATTGTCCTACTTTTGGGTATATTTTATTGTTTGTGTTTTCGTTCTTCTTCCGCTATGTCTCCGCTGTTTGTTTTTCTGCTCCAGAGGTGCATACAATTTGAATCTTTTAAATAACATGCCGAAGTGGTATCGTCATGGTAGAAAAGTGGTGGATAAGTATGTTGACTTTTGATGGTATCATTTTGTTTAATAAATAACATATTTATGGTATATTTTGTATTAAAATGCAATATTATACCGTAAATATAATAATAAATTGTCTTTATTTTCCTATCTTTGCATCGCAAAATAAAATTCGATAATAATCAGATTTAATTATATAGTGAAAAGATTTAGTTCTATAATTTTTCAGTTAGCCCTTTTTGTATTTGTTCTTCTTTCTTGCCCGATGATTCTTTTTGCTCAGGATAAACCAACGTCTGTTCCTATGCAGAGTATAAATGTGGCAAGAAATGAGACTACTAAGGGTAATTCGGTTCTCGTACAGGGTGTCGTGATAGATGCACAGGGTGAGACTCTTCCGGGTGCTCATGTGCTTGTGCAGGAGACCAAAGCTGTGGCTGTGACAGATGCCAATGGTACTTTCCTCGTTTCCATTCCTAAAGGAAAGACTTCTACACTTGCTGTTAGTTTTACAGGAATGAAAACCGTTACAAAGAGATTTGATGGAAGTCGTAACGTGACGAATGTCAGACTTACGATGCAGGAGGATGGTGAACTCGATGAGGTAATCGTGACAGGTCTCTTCGATTACAATTCCAAAACGTTCACTGGTTCTGCTATCAACTATTCGGTTGAAGACCTCAAGCTTGTCGGCAATGCCAATGTGCTCAAATCAATACAGGCACTTGACCCGTCGTTTGTGGTTGACATGAACAGCATCAATGGTTCTGACCCTAACCACATGGCAGATATCACTATACGTGGAAATGCCTCTTTCAGTGGATTGCAAGGTGACTATAGTGGCAATCCTAATGCTCCGCTCTTTATCCTTGACGGTTTTGAATCTACTCAGGAACAGATTTTCGACCTCGACATGAACCGTATCAAGTCGGTCACAATCCTCAAGGATGGTGCTGCCAAGGCAATATATGGTTCAAAAGCTTCGAATGGTGTCATTGTCGTAGAGACAATCCTTCCTGAGGCAGGAAGACTACGTATCACATATACAGGTAACTTGAACGTGGAGGCACCTGACCTCACAAGCTATAATCTTTGTAATGCTTCAGAGAAACTTGAGGTTGAGAAGAATTCGGGTCGTTATTCGTCCTCTTCACCTTACTATCAGTCACTTCTTGACGAACAATACAATGATATTGCTGCTAATATTGCAAGGGGTGTCGATACATACTGGTTGTCACAGCCATTGCGTACAGGTGTTGGCAACAAACATTCTATATATATAGAAGGTGGTAATGACGAGATGCGTTATGGCGCAACAGTCATGTATAATCATGTGGCAGGCGTCATGAAGGCTTCTGGTCGTAATACCATACAGGGAAACATTAACCTTTCGTACAGATACAAGAAATGGATGTTTCGTAACTCTCTGTCGATTACTGGAAACAAGGCTGATGATAGTCCTTACGGTACATTCTCTGACTACACAAGTGTCAATCCGTATTATAGTCCTGAGGATGATAATGGCAATGTGCTGAAGGTGCTTGGCACTTATACATCTCCGGGTGCGAACGGTAGTACAAAGACATACTACAATCCTCTGTACAATGCTACTATTGGAACAAAAAACTTCTCCAAATATACGGAACTGGTAGAGAATTTCTACCTCGAATACCGTCCTGTGGAAGACCTTTGTTTCACGGCACGACTTGGTTATACTCATCAGAACAACAAACGTGAGGACTTCTATCCTGGTGACCATACACGATTCTATGACTGGACAGGTGACAGATACTTCTTACGTGGTAGCTATTATATCGCCAACGGCGAGTCGGAAAATATAAATGTGGATGTGACAGGTCGCTACACCCACCAGTGGGACAAGCATCTGCTCCTTGCCAATGTGGCTTATTCGTTACAAACTGCAGATAGTAATACCGAAGGTATGACGGCATGGGGATTCCTCAACAATCATGTGGATTATATCACCTTTGCAAAGCAGTATGCTGAGAATGGTAAGCCTTCGGGACAGGAGAGTACGACGAGAAGTCTCGGTATTACTTCTGCCTTGAACTACTCATACGATGAGCGTTACCTCTTTGATGTAAGTTTGCGTTTCAATGGTTCGTCCGTATTTGGCAGCAATAACCGTTGGGGTACGTTCTGGAGTACTGGCGCAGGATGGAACCTTCACAAAGAACACTTCATGGAGGACATGACGTGGCTTACTATGTGTAAGTTCAGGGTAACATACGGACTCACGGGAAATCAGAACTTTTCACCTTATCAGGCAAAGGCAACATACAAGTTCTATGACTCTGTCATTTATGACAACATATCTGGTGCTTATCTTATGGGAATGCCTAACAGCGACCTCAAGTGGCAGCAGACAGGCGACTTCAACGTAGGTCTTGACCTTGCTCTTTGGCGCAAACTCAACTTGCGTGTTGACTACTATAATAGTAAGACGAGAGATGCACTCATAGCAATGTCCATCCCTTCATCCACTGGATTCACAAGTTATATGGAGAATCTTGGTAATGTTCAGAACCGAGGTGTAGAAGCAACAGCTAACTGGCGTTTCTTCCAAAAGGGGCAGTCATATATGAGTCTTACGGGTAGCATAGCACATAACGTGAATAAGATAACCAAGATTAGCGATGCGCTCAGCAGTTACAATCGTGAACAAGATGCTGAGAAGACTCAGTCACCTATCATACGATATGAGGAAGGACAGTCGATGACTGCTATCTGGGCAGTACGTTCACTTGGCATTGACCCTGCAACGGGTAGGGAAATGTTCTTGAAGAAGAACGGTATGACTACCTATGACTATACTACTGACGATTATGTCATAGCAGGAGATTCTAATCCGAAGGTGCATGGAACATTCGGATTTAATGGAGAATATCGTGGTATTGGTCTTAGTCTTCTGTTCAGTTATCAACTTGGTGGCGACTATTACAACCAGACACTTGTAGATAGGGTAGAGAATGTGAATATTGCCAACAATGTGGACAGACGAGTGTTCAGCGATACATGGAACGAGGCTGGAGATGTGGCACTCTATAAGCATATCTCAAGTACGCCATCAACTACATACGCCTCTACACGATTTGTACAGCGTAATGATATGCTTGATTTTACTACTCTTTCTGCATACTACGATTTCAAGTATTTGCCATGGCTCAAGCGTTCATTCCTTGAGCGTATGAGGGTAACGTTCTATGTTAATGATGTGTTCCACCTCTCGACTGTAAAGGCTGAGCGTGGTCTCAATTATCCATACGCACGCTCATGCTCAATGAGCCTCACCGCAACATTCTAATAAGAGAACGAATGACTTGAAAAATCCAGATATAATAGAAAAGATTATCTTCTCTGGAAAAAACAATAAAATGATGAAATACAGAATAATTATAATAATTACAATGGTATTGTCACTCTCATCCTGTGAAGATTGGCTTAACGTTCAGCCACGTTCACAGGTGGAGGATACTGAGTTGTTCCGTTCGGAGAGTGGTTTCAAGGAAACATTGGCAGGTGTATATTCGTCAATGGTAAGTACCAATACCTATACCAAGGAGATGACATACGGCTTCATTGGTGTGCTCGGACAAGAATGGGATTATTACTATTCGTCACAATATGATGATGCGGCAGCATATAACTATGATGCTTCGATTACTACCAACTTTATTCGTAGTATATGGGCAGGCAACTATAGTGGTATTGCTAATGTCAACAATATCCTTGCTCATGTAGATGACAATCTCGGAATTTTCTCACGTGACAATCATGACGTAATAAAGGGTGAGGCTCTTGCTTTGCGTGCTTTCCTTCACTTTGACCTTCTTCGATGCTTCGGCGTCAGCTATTCAGTCAATCCTGATATGCCATCAATTCCATATAGCACAGCATTGAGCTACAGAGTATTTCCTCAGCTTACTGTGAAGGAAGTAGGTGACAATATTATTCGTGACCTTAATGAAGCTGCGCAGTTGCTTAAGGGTTCTGACCCAATAGTTACAAAGCGTGAGATAACAGAGTCTGTAGATAATGGTTATCTCATCAATCGTCAGTTGCACCTCAACTACTATGCTGTCAAGGCACTTGAAGCAAGAGTTTATATGTGGATTGAGAATTATAGCAAGGCGCTTGAGGCTGCTGAGGAAGTTATTGGCTCAGATGCTTTCGACTGGAGTAAGTTGTCTAACCTACAGGCAGGATATGACAAGTGTCTTGCAGATGAGCATCTCTTTGCATTGAATAACCTTACAATGTCGTCAGATATTGCAGATATTTACTTCAATGAGAATTCGCAGTATTCATTTGCTGTAAGCCGTGACCGTCTGCTTGATTACTTCGATAATGCCACACAGGATTATCGATACACGTTCCTCTTCAAGAACGGTTCAAGTACACATGCTAATAACCGCTATGTTACGAAGTACGACAATCCAAGTTCGAATACTAACACATACTATATGTTCAAGATGCCTCTCATTCGTTTGCCTGAGATGTATCTTATAGCATCCGAGGTATATTATCGCAATGGCGATAAAGATGCTTCTAAGAAGATGCTTAATATAGTTCGTACTCAACGCAATCTTCCTGCCATGAATGAGTTGTCAGATGATTACTATCTTGATCTCATACATGAGTACAGACGTGAATTTATTGGCGAGGGACAGTTATTCTTCCTTTATAAGCGACTTAACCGTCCATCGATACTCTACAGTGACGTTGATGCGATAGCAGAGAAGGTGTACACCTTCCCATTGCCAATAACAGAAACGGAATCTGCTCAGAGAAACGATAATAGGTAGTCTTGGTTGTTTTCAAATCTCAATTCTATATCTATGTTCTTACGGGAATAAGTTTTGAGATGATATGTTTGATGTTTATATAAATAATTATGCGCAAAATATACATATTATTACTGCTTGTACTTCTGACAGGATGTACCAAGGAAGAGGTAATGACTTTCGATACTGACTATGCTGCTCTGAATATCTGGGTAGGCACAGAGGCAGGTGCTGTGTATGAAAATGTGACATACAACTATTCGTATGCGTATGAGGAGGGAGATGTTACATTTTATGCACAGATAAGTGGAATGCCTTCAGATAAGGACAGAGTGTTCCATCTTGAACCATTTGGTGGTGATTCTGCCATAGTAGCAAATTCTATTCGTACGGAGGACTATGTCATCAAGGCAGGTGAGACAGGTGGTAAGTATAATGTTCACTTCAGTCGAAGGAAACTTGCAGACGAGTCGCTTTTCACTCAAAAGGATGGAACAATATATTTCCGTATGGTAGAGGATGGCGTGTTTGCCAAGGGTACGGAGAAACATCAGGAGTTCTGCGTGGTTCTAAAGAACTATCTTGCCAAACCTTCAAGTTGGGAAAAGGCGAACTATCCTAAGGTGGCACTTAGCAAATACTTTGGTTCGTATAGTATATCAAAGTATCAGTTCATGATTGAGGTGCTTGGTCTTGTTGATTTCTCTATCAACTACAATATGACCAAGTCGTATGATGAGGAAACAAACACAATATCTGCATCCTATGCCGTTTATCTTAGACAGAAGATGCAGGAGGCACTCAATGAGTATAATAGTACCCATGATACTCCGCTTACGGATGAACAGGGTATTGCTGTAAGCTTTTGAAGCCCCCTCCTAACCTCCCACGGAGGGGAGGAACACCATCCGGAACATAGACATTAATTTCTGTGTTTTCTTTTGTTTTTCCAACTGGCCGCTTGGCGGCAAGAAAATCAAGGCGCTCAGTTTTGAGCCGGAGGCATAAATTATAAATTTGAAATTTGAGATTAAGACTGATGAAACAGATATACACGACATTCATGGCATTGGTTGCCCTCATGCTGCTCATGACTGGCTGTTATGAGGATAAAGGCAATTATGACTATCACGAACTGGATAAGGTAGAGATAGACACTACTAATGTGAATATGCTCTCCCAATATTCCATCATGCGATTTGATACGCTGCATCTTGAACCTAAGGTGCTTTTTAATGGTTCTGATGCAGCAGATGCTCCGCTCAGATATGTGTGGACAATATACAGTGCCACATCGGGTACAGGTTCAAATCTCGTCATTGATACAATATCTACGGAACGTGTACTGGATTGCCCGATAACACGTACAGGAGGTAACTACTATGTACAGCTTACGGTGACGAATATAAATGACGGTATTCGTCAGTTCTTCCGTATTCCTGTGGCAGTAAGTGAAGTGTTTGACGGTGGATGGATGGTCTTCTACGAAAAGGCTGACAAGCCTGGGTATAGTGACCTTGCTCTTATATTCAATCCTTGGACAAAGTTGAATGTGAATTACAACCGTTTTTACTCAGACCTGTATGAGACAACCAATGGTGAATGTCTTGAGGGAAGACCAGTAAGATGTCTCGATATTGCCGTTTCTCTTGCTTCTGGTAACAACTATGTCGGTCTTTGTACAGACCGTACGCTTGTAGGAGTGAGTGAAAACGGAATTGAGAAGGCTCTTGAGTTCGATGATTTCTTCCATGAAGCACCAAAGACGATGTCACCTATATGGTATGGAGAGCATGGTTCGGGTGTTATGTCTGGACAGAACTCGGAGATACTGCTCAATGGTAATGATATATATACCAATACATACTCATTTAGTGCTACACAGGGTAGAACTACTAAGTTTAGTGTTGCCAAGTTTGCTGATGGTATAGGTACACTTGCACCATGGAATGCTGAGGTTGCTAATACTCTCAACTACGGAATCGTGGTGTATGACCAGACACATCAGTGTTTCCGTTATGCAGCATACAATGAGGCTTCGCTTGAAAGGTTCGAGGCTCAGGACAATACTATTGCTGCCTTTGATGTAAATAATACAGGCATGGAACTTGTCATGGGTGACTGGGGTAAAGGTGTGAGTATGGGTTCATCATTGCGACCATACGATTATTTGATAATGAAAAAGGGTGATGAATATTATCTTGCTGTTGCAAATTTCGCTACTTCTACTCCTTCAAGTCCTAATATAGGTATCGGACTTTATCCTATGAATGCGTTGTGTGAGAATATCTCTAAGGTATCATCCATGGCGGCAAGTCATGTCGGTTCATACATTTATTATGCAGCTGGCAATAAGGTCTATGATTTTGCTTATGATAGCAAACTGGATGCAACAGTGGCATGGACAGCACCGAGCGAAGACGAAGAAGTTACTTGTGTCAGGATAATGAAGTATTATCACGGTACAGTGTATGGATTTGGTATGGTACCTAAGTATGATAATCTCATACACATTGCTACGTGGAATGAAAAGGAGCGTAAGGGACATGTTTATCAGTATCTCATTAATGCAGCCAGTGGTATTCTTGATACTGAAAAGTGTTATGATTACGTTATTCCAGGCAAAGTAAAGGATATGGCATGGAAATTCTCCATGCAGTAAGAGCCATCAGAAGGACTCGAAACCTCAGAATATATACAAGCTAATAAAAAATATAATAGCTGTATAAATTGTGGAATAATCTATATTATCAATCCTTTTTTTGAGTCGTTAATTTGAAATTATAAATTTGAATAAAATAATTGTTTATGAAGAAACTGTTTATTACGATGATTGCTCTTTGCGTGTCTGCTTGTATGCAGATGATGGCACAGGGTGTAGCTTTCGAGCCAGAAGGCACAACACTTGAAGAGGCTTCAAAGAAGGCAAAGGCAGAGAACAAACTTATTTTCCTTGATTGCTACACTCAGTGGTGTGGTCCTTGCAAGAAGATGACTCGTGAGGTTTTTCCACAGGAGGCAGTTGGTAATGCAATGAATCCTAAGTTTGTCAGTATCAAGATTGATATGGAGAGTGCATACGGAGCTCCGCTTGCAAAGAAACTACAGATTCAAGCTTATCCTACATTCGTCATCTTCAATGCCGATGCACAGGAAATTGGTCGTTTCATTGGTGGAAGTCCAGTAGGCGAGTTCTTGAATAAGGTTGAGGCTAACAGTAAGGATAATTCTACATCAGCACTTGTTGAAAGATGGAACAATGGAGACCGTGATCCTCAGTTCCTCAGAGAGTACCTCAAGTCACTCTCTGCTAAGTACAAGGCAGATGAGGCAAATCTCGTTGCAGAGGCTATACTCGATGGCAAGGAGACTACATTTATTGCAGATGCGGAACTTAGGGGCATATTCCTCTCAAACATTACCAATCCTTTCTCTAAGTCGTTCAAGTATGTACTTACTCATCAGGATGAATTTCGTGCTGTAGCAGGTGACAGACTTACAGACGGAAAAATTGCTTCTGTATTGTCTAACTACCAGCGTTTACTCATCAATGAGAAGGAGGATGGTACTGTTACTCTTGATGAGGCTAAGTTCAATGATTTCAAGTCTCTTCTCAGTGATGCTAAGGTGGCAAATGCCGATCACTACACACTCTCTACCCTCATCACTCTTGCTGAGAAGCAAAAGGACTATGACTCATTTATCAAGTACATCAACCAGTATCTCAAGAACAAGTCGCTTGATGCAGACGATATGCAGCTTGCCAACTGGGCAAAGCCTTTTGCCGATCCGTCTGCTCCTGCTAAGCAGAAAGCGCAGATGAAGAAGATTCTTCAGAAGCGTGTGGACGAGATAGAATCAGGAAAGCGTCAGGCTAAGACACAGCTTGGCAATATGAGATTATCTCGTTCTACAGGTGAACTGCTTAAGGCTATTATCGATGCCTTTGATGGAAAGATGCCACAGAAATAATAATCACAAACTCAAATTAAAATTATATGAAGAAATCTTTACTATCGTTTGTTGTAGCTGCATTGGCTACACTTACAGCAAGTGCCCAGACATTTGAATTTGGCACAGCAACATGGAATGTTGAAGACGACAAAGTATTTGAAAGCGCTGAAGCATTGAAGGAAGAGGGTATCGTACTCTCTTATCCAAATGCGTCAAACTACACTCTCACACCTCTTCACATGCTCAGCATCGACTATGATTTGTATGTGGATGACAATCCTGAACCTTTGAAGTTGGGTGATGCTGGTCGTGCGTCAACTTCAGTTACTTTTAGTTACCAGTTTGTTGATGGTCACAAGTACAGGATTGTAACTACAGGTGCTTATCTCATACAGGTTAATCTTGCAACACTTTCTCCTGATACTCTTTTTTCAAGTAAGGATGTGTATTCAAAGTCATTCTCTATCAAGGGGACAGAACTTGTTGCCACTCTTGATGTAGAGGCAAAGATGGCACTCACCATCACAGATCAGAACTACTGGCCAACAGTATCACTCGTTGATACTGCAAAGATTATCTCTGCACTCGGTATCAATAGCCTCTCTGAAGCCGCTGTTTATGGACTTAACTTGAATGGCTCATACAATAAGAACTTTGGATCTGACGGTTTTGACGGATGGAAAGATAATGATGGAGAGTTTACTACATACAACGGTGGATGGAGTGCTTTGCTTGGTCATAATGCTTATCCTGCCGTATATTCTATCAAGTTGACAGAAAAGGGTGACTCAGTTCTTTATTATTTCTATGACTACTGGGCTGAATATGATCCAGAGGCTGAGGATGAAATTGGCAGTTCAACTTCTTCTGTACGTAATCGTGCGCCACAGACAACATATAACTATGTAATCTGGGATTGGGATAATGGTGACGGAACAACAACAAAGTACAAACGTCAGTATCGTGTCAACGAAGGCTCTGATTATAAGTCTTCATTTGTGTTTGTTGCTAATGGTAAGTCTGTACTCCTTAATGCTACACTTCATTTTGTAAGTCAGGATGATTATGTGGCTTATCTCAAGAACCGTTCATTCATTGGTACACTTGAGGCTGGTCTTACTCATGCATCTGCTCCTGGCGTTCCTATGGACCAGAACTCACAGGCTCAGACTGTGACAGTCACATATACAGCTGACGATAAGGCAGACATCACATTCTCAGGTTTCACATTCCCTGCAATGGGATTCCCTACAAACGAGTTCACGGTTAAGGACGTGACTGTAACCAGCACAGAGGAGGGCATTGTCTATACTTCAGAGGGCACATCATTAGGAATCCAGATGGGTGCAATGCAGGCTCAGTACGCTCTCACACTCCGTGGTACTCAGTCATCACTTCTCGCTGCACCAGAGTTTGTAGTCACCCTTGCACAGGCAACAACCGTTACAGCCGTATTCTCTACATCAGCACAGAATGCCAAGGAACGTCTTGCTTCTGAATATTCTGTAATAACATCTGTTGACTCTGTTGACTCTGTTGACCGTCCTTCCGAGTTATACGGCATCAATGGCGCACGTCTTTCATCACCAGCGAAGGGCATCGTCATTATCCGCAAGGCTGGCAAGGCCATCAAGACTCTTGTGAAGTAAATCAAAAATAATCATAAAAAAATCGGACGGGTAAGAGGTTTTAACTCTTTCCTGTCCGATTTTTGTTTATTCTGCATCTGCGATTTGTTTGATTTAATTGCCATAGTTGTCATAGGGCAACATTACTGAAACAAGTCACGCTCTTCTCTGAGTTCATTGATTTAATCTACAAACAGTATTTCTATATCAATTATCTTTCTTTATCAAATTACTGGCAAATTAAACTTGTTTGCAGTCAATGATGATTTTCAATATATTAGCAAAATATGGTTTCATATTTTGTACGTCTCAGCAAATTACCGGCAAATTAAACTATGCCCATATTTGTATCTGTCCTTATTCTCTATATTGATTTTTGTATTACTTATTCTAATACAAATTTCTTTATGAACTCATTTTCAAGCCAGAACTTTTTACATTCTTCATTTATCACATTGGAGTTATTCATTTTAATCGCAATTCCATGTAGATAATTGAATGCAAATCTAAGGTCTAAGCTCTCCCATGAAGATGATTCCATGAATGTAGACAAAACCTTGTTTAGTTTCTTTTCGTACCCCATGTGAAGCATTTGTTCCCAGTTCTCGTCAACGATATACTTAATACATCGAAGATTTCGGGTAAGAGCAATAGGACTTTTCATTAATGCTCTATCAATTAAGAAATCTATATCGTCTTTGCATGATTCAATACCTTGTGCTTGGACACGTTCATAAATATTACTAAATGCAAAATCAACATCAGCAGATTGATCCGACATCATGAAATCGATATTGTCACTATAATGTGTTCTATCTGCTAATAATCGCTCAACTTCTCTTCTTGCATTAGATAATGAAGCTTGTCTAACCTCATCCAATCCATTTATAAATTTGAGCATGTCGGATAGATATCGAACTTGAGTGGTCTTCATAAAAGAATCGTCATGAAGTATATTATGAAACTTGTCATAAGTAGCAATGTTCTTTAAAAGATTCTGCTTAATAGTTTCAAATTCTTCATTGCTCCATGATACCTTATCATTGAGCAAATTCATTCGGATATATTGTGGCTCTGTCCATCCGAATTCGTTACTGTTAATTACTCCACAATGCCACAAGTCAATTGACAGATAACATAGCTTAATAATCTCTATGGCTTTTGGATCATCGCATGTGAGATTAGTCAACTGATACAGATACACACGGTCCTTTGCGATGTTGTCTGCCGGAGTTTTTTGTACATTCTCAATAAGTTCTCCCCTTATTTTTGCTGGCAATAAATTTGCTCTATTAAGGGTATCCAATATATTCAATGTGGCAGGACTAAGATAGTTGTCGAAATGAAGAACAACATCACTCAGATCTTCTACTGACAATCTATCAATCATAAGATTGTTGACGATAATGTCAGAAACAACACCTTCATTATCATTTACATTGAAAGCAGCCTTATAAATACATTCTTTATATGGTCAGTACCTTTTAAACTACCTATTGCTAACTTAACATTAAATTCCAGTTCATTATACCCGCTTTTAATTTCTCTGCAAAATTCTGCAAATACTGTCTCAACAAAGAGATCAAACCATATATACTCATCTACAGCAATATACATGGCAGCTGTAACATGAAGAATACCATTTCTGAATAATGGAGGAGTGTCTCCGTTAGCTATTGAAGACATTGACTTTAGCAAAATATCCTGAACGAAAGCCTGTAATCCCTCATTGTATGCATAATCCTCTCCAATTCTTCGCAAAACATCCCGGTCTGCATATTGAATGGAGTAAAAGAAACATGGGTATGGAAAGTGCTCATACAGATTAGTGAACACCTTATACCATGATGCAACCTCAAACATATAGGTTCCCTGTAAATTGAGATAAATGCCAGAATCAACTATGAATTGAAGAATACGCAAGCTTTTGCAGTAATCGCCATTATTATCTCCCAAATAATGTGTACTTCCAATCCAGCCTCTTCTCTTTGGTTTCTCTTCTTTTCCACGTAGATTCGCCATCATACTGTTCAGCAAGTCGCCTTGACCTTCAAGACCATATTTCAAGAATTCATCTATGGAAAAAGGCCTTGGCCATTCGCTGGAAATATAGTTGGCAAGTATGATTTCATAAAATTTTTCTGTAGAATTTGTCTCTGTAGCTATTGCTTTTTTTAGTAAAACCCTTGATGAATTGTACAACTCAGGATAGACTGCCATTCTCATAGCTTTGTGCTGAACCCAAAAGTTTTTCGGATTCCAACTATTTACCAAAGCTTTTGATTTTGAAAAATCAAGATGAAACAAACAACGCTGAATTTGCTCATAAGTAGAAGTGTCATCAGTTGTGTATATCAGTTCTGTAGAACCACTAAGAGATTTCTCACGTTCTTTTAGCTGAATCCACAATGATTGCTTATTTAACTCTGTGTCGTCTTTATGGCAATTGTTGTAATAACTTGGTAGCTGTCCAATATCAGAAACTGCCAGTGCAAACAATTCTGCCTTTTCCTTTGTCAAGGGCTCATTTGTCATCAAATGATTGACTATATGCTCCTGAGAAAAAATTATCTTACAGAATCTGTTCTTGGATTTTGTAAGTAGAGTGTAAATATGTTGCGTGCTATCATTCTTGTGCAATAACGTCATCGCTGTTTCCCATAACTTACGGTAATCATAGGAAACGGTTCTTGCACAGATTAGGGCTTTATCATCTTGTTTTGCGACTTTTCTTTTACGATTTTTTTTGTCGGTAAAATAATTTTCAAAATTACGCCTTAGTTTTTGTTTGAAATCCTCAAGACCAACATACTCCATTGACAATAATCCCTGATTATGTATTCTTTTTTTAAATTCCAGAACATGTTTGAACTGATCAGGATCTATGTCATTTAAGGACTCTTTCGTATTGCCAAAAAAGAAAAATATATTATCTATTTCTCCATTTCTATATTTTTCAAAAGCATTATTGAATTCTTCTTCTGTTCCAGACCCCGCTGTTGGTGTCGGAGTTCCAAAACGGCTTTTCATTATGCCTATGAAAAAGTCATATTTTGCATCAATCTGTTTGTTAATGACATCTTGTCCGTAATCACCAATACTGGAATACACATCCTTTTCCCAGCGCAGAGAAGAAAGTTGGAAACCTAAGTTTTTCCCAATTCCATTATTGATTTCATTAAATACTTCTTCACACAAATCACGTTCTTCTTTTGTGTCTCCAGGAGAAGCAATAAAGCATTTATAATCTTTTACGTTGTTCATTGTCAATGATGAGTTCTAAAATAAAACAATTGTTTTTTTACGATATTAGCTCCTTCAGTATTTGTTTTACGTCTATACCGTTGAGCTGTTCGTGTGAGTGTACCATGTCCCCATCCTTCCGCATATCTTTGAAGAACTGTCGTGCACAATTAATCTTGATATGTTTGTACCATGACTTGAACCTTATTGGATAAGCACATAACACATTGATGTTAGATTCTACACGCAAAGATAATGCAAATATTCATTTTTACAAAAAAGAGCACCAATTTTTTACATAATACAGATACTGTCACTTTCCACTCGTAAGCATTATAGTTACGATGTGGAAAATGACAGTTTATGTAACGTAAGCATAAAACTAATTGCAATGCTTATACATGTCCTTACGCTTGTCTGCTTGATTGTTGCCGATGTAACAACCTTATACAAAATCCTGGCACTTACATGTGAGACGATAGAAGACTATCAGGTGGTGCCGATGTAACAACCTTATACAAAATCCTGGCACTTACATGTGAGACGATAGAAGACTATCAGGTGGTGCGGATGTAACAACCTTACAAAATCATAGCATTTACATGGATTAGTTGTGTATTGTCGCCTTTTGGCGTGATGTAACAACCTTACAAAATCATAGCATTTACATGTGCTTGATAATTATATATGGATGTATTCAAGATGTAACAACCTTACAAAATCATAGCATTTACATGCTTCTCTTGCTTTTTGAGAGGCTTCACTACGATGTAACAACCTTACAAAATCATAGCATTTACATGATTGTCTGGTCGCCATTGATACGCTCCGCAGATGTAACAACCTTACAAAATCATAGCATTTACATGAAGTGGTATCGGTGTTGCAGGTCTTGTGCTGATGTAACAACCTTACAAAATCATAGCATTTACATGTTTTGAAAGCATTTCAAGAGTATTCTTACTGATGTAACAACCTTACAAAATCATAGCATTTACATGAGACACAGATGATTTATGTTGTTTTCCTGTTTCAACCTTGCTGGTTGCAATTCTGTTCAATGTGAAACGAGAACGCGGAGCCGTCAAGTCCGCAGGCGTAGATTCGGGATAATCTGTCCCTATTTTATGATTTGTCAACTGCCCCAACAGATTCAGACTGGCATTATAATCGCGGTCAAGTGTTGCGCCACATTTTTTACAATGATATATGCGGTCGTGTAGAGTAAGATTTTCTTTCTTCTCTCCACAAACCGAACATGTTTTGCTACTTGGATAATATTGGTCAACTTTCAAGACCTTAACGCCATTAGTCTTTGCTTTATATTCTATTTGTCTGCGCATTTCACCGAATGAGGAATCTGCAATAGACTGTGCCAATCGGTGATTTTTCGTCATTCCTTTTACATTTAGGTCTTCTATCGCTATTTCTCCGTAATGCGTAGTCAGGATTGTTGTGACCTTATGTAAGAAATCACGTCTAATATTTGCGACCCGTCCGTTTGCCTTGGCGAGTTGCACAGACAATTTTATATAATTGTTTGACTTTCCGACACCTTTCAATCTTTCCTCCTTGGTTTTCGGATGGAATCGTTTACTTAGTTGTCTGCTGAGTCGTTTTATTTTTCTTAGATTATTTTTAAGTGGTTTCGGGTTGTCAATAGCAATGCCATCAGAGAGTATGAATGCAGACTTTATTCCGACATCGACTCCCACCTTTCTGTTTTTATTTTCAGAGTCAGCATGATGATGTGTCCTATAATATTCATCCTCTGTTATTTCTAAACTGAATGAGATATAGAACTTTCCATCACTTTGAGAAATGACGGCATTGTTTATCTTCGTATAATTGAATCGTATATGCTCGCACATTTTCACCCAACCACCTCGTTTCATGTTCGGCAATCGAATGTATTGATGTTTTCCATCTATATTATGGATTAAATTCTTAAAAGATTTTGAACCATTGTTTGTCTCAGAAAGTGCAATACAATCAGTTTGCAGGTAAAAACTTCCTTTACCACCTTTTTTCTTTTTGAATTGTGGGTATGCACTTGTTTTCTTGAAAAACCTTTTAAATGCATTGTCAAGATCCAGAAAAGACTGGTCGCAAGCACATTTTGTTACCTCACTCGTGAAAGGAAATTGCTCTTTCTTAATTGCATTGAAATGTTTTCTTATTTCTCTACCACTGGGCTTTTCGCCCGATTCATACATACGTTTCCATTCTGCAAGTCCCCAGTTATATGCCAATCGTGAGCAACCAAATGCCTTGCACAAGTATGTCTTCTGCTTGTTATTTGGCTTTAATTCTATTTTATGTGCGATTGAAATCATATTGTACTGGTTTTAGACCTTGCAAAGATACATAATAAATCTGATTTACTCAATAAATATATGGCTCAAATCTTTTATTTTTTAATTACCTCTGCATTACGCCACATCTCTGAACCGTGCATTTTTTTATTTATACCATGAATCTTGATAGTGACTTCTCTTTAGAGAAATACACACGGGGCGTATATGAGGAACTTCACATGGCTCTACGCATGAACATGAACGTAAGACCATAGGAGGGTGCGGTGTACAGTATACAGTTATACAGTTATTTTTTTGAGGTATATGTTTTCTCATTTTACTTTTCGGATACGATATCTCTATATATAACTTATTA
>JAFYAT010000122.1 GCA_017540585.1 Bacteroidaceae bacterium
GCACAAAGGTGCATATTAAAAAAACAGTCAAGAAACAGAACAAAAACAAGAAAAAACATGTTTTTTTTGATTTTATTTGGTTTTTACCATGTTTTTTTAACTGGCCGCACTGCGGCAAAAAACAACATACAGTTTCAACCATACAGGTCGAAATATTGTTTACTAAATATGGACTTTGCCTTTGCTCTGCTTATTTATACACTCTCACATAGTCTATCTCGTAGCGCATAGGGAAGGCGGTGTCGTCTATATTGCCGCCGTTATCACCTCCAAGAGCAAGGTTGAGGAGAATGTAGTGTGGTTGTGTGAAAGGACTTATGTGCTTGCCTATGCTTCCGTTTATGGTCGTGGATTGTGCTACCTCGTTGAGGAGTTCATCATCAAGATAAATTCGGATAGTGTCCTTATCCCAATCCATGCGCCAAGTGTGGAAACGTGTTGCCCAGAATGGGTCTTTCTCAAGGAAATGTTCGTATGGAATCTTCTTTGAGTTCCATTCTGCATTGTAGTGTCGCTCGTTGCCCCAAGCATAGTTGGCAAGGATATAAGGCTTGCCGTCGGTACGATAGAACTCCATGAGGTCAATTTCACCACATGATGGCCATTCCATCTTGTTGCCGAGAGTCCATATTGCGGGCCATGCTCCGTAAGCTACGGGGATGCGGGCACGTACCTCAAGGCGTCCATAGAGGAAGTCGAACTTTCTACGTGTAGTAAGACAAGCTGAGGTGTATTTGATTTCCTTTCGTGACTTGCTCCAGTGGTTGCTTGTTGCATCATACCACGGATTAGGGCGTGGCTGTTGTTCCTTGCGACATTCGATAATCAGAAGTCCGTCCTTCTGATATGCGTTATCAGATTGATACCATTGGTCTTCGTGGTTGCGCACGAATCCTTCCTCGTAGTTCCAGGTCTTTGAGTCGGGCTTTCCGTCCGTGTTGAATTCGTCTGCCCATACGAGGGTGGTGTACTGTTGTGCCGATGTGTTTGTTGTCAGCATGAATGCTGTGATGGCTGATAATAGTATTTTCATTCTGTTTTGTTTATGTATTATTAATGTCTGTAAAATGTAAAAGCTGTTTTGTAATTGTTGATGATATATGTATTCACATAAAGACATGTCCTAAGTGTCTTAGGACATGTCTCGTCTGTTTTAAGTTGATGATTGTTACCCAATTTTTCAATCATCATGGTGATAAATAAATTAGTGATACTCTCTTTATGAAAGGCTATTATGAAAATCCTGCCTGTGGCAGTTCTCTTTGTTCTATTTTCCCGTTCTTGATTCATCCAGTCTCGGATTTCCATTTTCGATCCACGCATAGCGTGCCGTATTTCTTTTGATTTTATGAAGGTGTTGTTGTACTCAACATCCTATGATTTTTCTGTTAATCGTGTATTGTCAACCACTACCTCTTTTATCCTCTGTCGTAATCATCCTTGTGTGTGAGTCTTAGCAACTACCCTCGCATTCGTTTCTTGGTCGCCTCTGTGGCGAGATTTCCAACTGAATCCAAATCTGAATCATTCAAAAACTGGTTGTGCCTTTTTGTCAGTTGTTTAAATGTTGATTTTTCTGAATGCAATTTGTTTTTAGTTGTTAATTGTTTTTGAATGTTTTAATTGGGAGATTGTTCTTTGCAATGTGTCAATCTTAACCATGGATGACGGTTAATTGCAAACAACGGTTACTTTTTGGTTTTCGCAGCCACTTTTTTGACTGTTTTTTTAGGTTTGACAAAATCTCTTTTAATCACTGGTCTTATGGTTCGACCGTCATATCTTGTCTCGTTGTCGGTGATACCGTGTGTATTCTTGGTGAAGCGTAGGATGTAAGCTCCGTTGGCTTTAGGACCTGAATAAACTGTTGCTGTCCAGTAGAATCCGACTTCGCCTGCATAGCATATCTTCATGCGGAATCGTGCTCCTGCTGCTGGCATGTATATGTATTTGCCGTTAGGGCCAGTCACCTTATATACTGCCTTTCCGTTTACCTTTGTCCATTCCCATGTACACTTGGTACATAGTTCGTTTACTTCAGCCATTGTAGGTATTCTCCATTTTCCTCCCCAGAGAACACGTGCGGCATCGTCCTCGTAGTCGAGAAGTCTCTTGTTGTCATAGAACTCGTCGTAGCCGTTCTTTTTTGCCTGTATATCGCTGACATACTTTGTGTAGCCACGCTTGAATTTGCCATCAATGTACGTTCCTGCAATCTTCTCATTTTCCGTCTGGAGGAAAAACTTGTAGTTAGAGATTGAGAAATCGCTCTTGCTTTTTATCTCACCCCAGGCATAGAATTTGCCGTTGTCGGTAGGAGATGTGGCACCAATATTTCTCGTTGCCCACATCACACTAAGTCCGAGGTCAACGTATTCATGTCCGTTTGTTACTTTGTCAGCGACCTTGCGTTTTGCTGTGGTCTTCTGACCTAATGCTGTGCTGCATATAGCAAGCAGCAACATTATGATGTAAATTGATCGTTTCATAGGACATTCATTTTTTTTGTTGGCATTGCAAATATAATTATTTGTTTGGAACTGCCAAAGATTTTGCAAAGAAAATTATTCTTTTCTTCAAAAAGCATGTTTTAAGTGTGTAATGTTATTGTATTTCGTCCTCGTTTTGTAAATACGAGGTTGCAAAATGGGGGTAAATCTCAAAAATCAAGTCTCAAATTTGTGATTTTTGCGTTTTGAACTTTTTCGACCTGTACGGTTGAAACTGTATGTTGTTTTTTGCCGCAGTGCGGCCAGTTAAAAAAACATGGTAAAAACCAAATAAAATCAAAAAAAACATGTTTTTTCTTGTTTTTGTTCTGTTTACTTCTCGCTGGTCAGTGAGAAAAGTTCTTGACTGTTTTTTTAATATGCACCTTTGTGCAAAACTACAACCGTACAGGTCGAATAATTTTGCACACCTACTTATAAAAAAAGAGGTAATGGGTGGCTGAATCTTAAATAAATAAGGAAATCTTTCGTGTGACTGATGCGTAAATCGACTTTTTCGTGTAAATTTGCAGAAAATTGACCAAGGATGAATAATGTACATATAGATAAGGCGGTGGCTGAGAAGGCTTATAAGGAGAAGTTGGCTGCCGAATTCATTGATTTTGTTACTGACAGTTACATTGATCAGCTTGGCGGAGGTCTTACCGCCGGGAACATGGCTATGCTCAATACTGACCAGCATACATTGCTTGCCTACCGTTACCTCAAGGATGAGGTGATGGAGGGAGGCTTCATTCAGCTTATCGTCAATGGCTATGCTGGATATGTGCTCGAGGGTCCTTTTGCTCTTGTACTCAAGAAGGAGTGGGGACTTCGTGACCTCTCAAAGCTTATCTTTGATGCAAAGAAAGAGTACCACCTCAATCGTGAGAAGTTGGAAGCAGATATGAATGACGAGGAGTTCATGGCTATCTATGAGGAACTTGAGAAACTGAATGATCTGGGTGATGACTTCCTCGACGAGCATCAGGAAAAGACGACACCTGCCATCGCTAAGTATGTGATGGAGAATATTGAGAAGTTTTAAATCAGGCCCCCCGACCCCCGAAGGGGGCGGCCATCCGGAGCATGGGGCTAGATAAGCTAGAAACTCTGGATAATCTAGAACAACTAGAACTTCTGGAAAACTTAGAAAAAAGAAAAGATGAAGAAGAAAGATATAAAGCAACCTGCGGTGAATATCAAGAACAAGCGTGCATCGTTTGACTTTGAGTTTATCGATACATATACTGCAGGAATAGTGTTGACAGGCACGGAGATTAAGAGTATCCGTCAGGGTAAGGCGAGCCTTGTCGATACTTTCTGCTATTTCAACCGTGGTGAACTGTGGGTCAAGAACATGTTCATCAATCAGTACATGGAAGGTTCGTACAACAACCATGTTGAGCGTAGGGAGCGTAAGCTCTTGCTCAACAAGAAAGAGCTTCGCAACCTTGAGGGCGACATCAAGTCACCTGGTTACACCGTCGTACCTGTCCGTGTATTTATCAACGAGAAGGGACTTGCCAAGATGGTTGTCGCTCTTGCCAAGGGTAAGAAGGAATACGACAAGCGTCAGAGTCTCAAGGAAAAGGAAGATAAGCGTGAGATGGCAAGAATGTTCAAGCACTGACCCTAAAGGGAGTTAAAAGTTAACAGTTAAAAGTTAAGAGTTAAAAAAATAACTTCCTTTATTTCCATTATACACAAAATTAACTACACACAAAAGCCCCGACGTGGCAACTACTCTTCTCTATGTAGGGAGGGGATAGGGGTGGTTAGATATGTCAATACAAGAACAAATAAAACACCGCATACTCATTCTTGATGGTGCAATGGGCACGATGATTCAGTCGTACCATCTCAAGGAAGAGGATTTCAGAGGCGAGAGATTCAAGGATATACCAGGCATCATGGCTGGTAATAACGATATCCTCAGCATCACTCGTCCGGATGTCATTCGTGATATCCATCGTCGCTACCTCGATGCAGGTGCCGACATCATCACTACAAATACATTCTCAAGTCAACGCATCTCAATGGTTGACTACAACGTGACGGAATACTGCCGTGAGATTAACCTTGCGGCGGCTCGCATCGCACGTACCATTGCTGACGAATACACGGCTAAGAATCCTGACAAGCCTCGCTTTGTGCTTGGTGACGTGGGACCTACCAACAAGACGTGTTCGCTCTCGCCTGATGTCAACGACCCTGCTCTCCGTGGTCTTACCTTCGACGAGCTTGCTGATGCCTACACAGAACAGATGGTGGCTCTTCTTGAGGGTGGGGTGGATGCCCTGATCCTTGAGACGTGCTTCGACACGCTTAACGTGAAGGCAGGTATCTATGCGGCTGAGGATGCTATGGCTCAGACGGGTCGCAAGGTGCCGCTCATGATTAGTGTCACGGTGAGCGATGTGGCTGGACGCACCCTTTCGGGTCAGACGCTCGATGCGTTCCTTGCAAGCATTCAGCATGCCGATATCTTCTCCGTGGGACTTAACTGCTCCTTCGGCGCCCGTCAGTTGAAGCCGTTCCTACGCCACCTTGCGGAGCATGCGCCTTACTACATCACGGCTCATCCTAATGCAGGTCTTCCTAACTCGCTCGGACTCTATGACCAGACACCTGAGATGATGGAAGAAGAGGTGCGTGAGTATGTGGAGGAAGGACTCGTCAATATCCTCGGAGGATGTTGCGGTACGTCGGATGCCTACATTGCCAAGTACCCTTCATTCGTTGAGGGAAGGAAACCGCATGTTCCTGTTGCAAAGCCAAGGAATATGTGGCTTTCAGGCCTTGAACTCATGGAACTCACTCCAGAGCGCCGTTTCGTCAATGTGGGTGAGCGATGCAACGTGGCAGGTTCGCGCAAGTTCCTGCGACTTATCAACGAGAAAAACTACGACGAGGCACTTTCCATTGCACGTAAGCAGGTGGAGGACGGTGCGCTCGTACTCGATGTTAATATGGACGACGGTCTTCTTGATGCCAAGGCAGAGATGACCACGTTCCTCAACCTCATGATGTCCGACCCTGACATATCCAAGGTGCCTGTGATGATTGACTCCAGCGACTGGGAGGTTATACGTGCAGGATTGAAGTGTGTGCAGGGCAAGAGCATCGTGAACAGTATCTCGCTCAAGGAGGGCGAGGAAAAGTTCATTGCCCACGCTCGTGAGATAAAGCGCATGGGTGCGGCTACGGTTGTCATGGCGTTCGACGAGAATGGTCAGGCAACATCATACGAACGTAAGATTGAGATTTGCGAGAGGGCTTACCGCATCCTTGTGGATAAGGTGGGATTCAATCCTCTCGACATCATATTCGACCCTAACGTGCTCGCCGTGGCAACGGGTATGGAAGAGCACAATGCCTACGGCATCGACTTCATACGTGCTACGGAGTGGATTCGCAATAATCTCCCTGGTGCTCACGTCAGCGGAGGTATGAGTAACCTCTCCTTTTCCTTTCGTGGCAACAACTACATACGTGAAGCCATGCACGCCGTGTTCCTTTATCATACGATAGAGAAGGGACAGGACATGGGAATTGTCAATCCTGCCACGCAGGTGCTTTACAGCGATATTCCTGACGATGTCCTCAAGGCTATTGACGATGTGCTTCTCAATACCGATGCAGGTGCCACGGAGCGACTCATAGAGATAGCCGACCGCATCAAGGCGGAGAAGGAAGCCGAGAAGGACGGTGCGCCATCAGCCACTGAGCATAAGGTGTCGTGGCGTGACGGGAGCATCGAGGAACGCCTTCAGTATGCACTTGTGAAGGGCGTTGGCGACTGTCTCGAAACAGATCTCGATGAGGCTGTGCAGAAGTACGGCAATCCAGTACGCATCATCGAAGGTCCTCTTATGTCTGCAATGAATACCGTGGGCGAGCTTTTCGGGGCTGGCAAGATGTTCCTTCCACAGGTGGTCAAGACTGCACGAACGATGAAGAAGGCGGTGGGCATCCTACAGCCACTTATCGAGGCAAGCCGTAGCGAGGGTGCACAGAAGGCGGGCAAGGTGCTCATGGCAACGGTAAAGGGTGATGTACACGATATCGGCAAGAACATTGTGAGCGTTATCCTCTCGTGCAACAACTATGAGGTCATCGACCTCGGTGTCATGGTGCCTACGGAGGAGATTGTTGAGCGTGCCGTGGCTGAGAAAGCGGACATCATCGGTCTCTCAGGACTTATCACTCCATCACTTGAGGAAATGGTAAACGTGGCACGTGCTCTTGAGTCACGGGGACTTAGCATCCCAATCATGATTGGCGGTGCAACGACGAGTGAGCTTCATACAGCTCTCAAGATTGCTCCTGTGTATAGCGGTCCTGTGCTCTGGATGAAGGATGCTGCTCAAAATGTCATTGCAGCAGCACGTATCCTCAATCCTGACACAAGTAGCGAGTATGTGGCTGAACTGGATGACAAGTATGCCCACCTGCGTGCAGAGAAAGAGAGCGAGTCGGCAGACCTTGTGTCACTCGAGGAGGCAAGAAATAGAAAACCAAAGCTGTTTTAGAAAGCTCGTCAAGCGTAGCAGATACTTCTGAATTATATGAATTTAGCGGGAATGGAAACGTAAGTGCACATTTATCTACCCCTGTTTCTTCGGCAATCCTTCGTGAACCCTTCGTAAGGGATTCGTATCTGTCATGCCTCCGAATCACATTGCAAATATACGGCAAAAGGGTGTTTGTGCCAATTATTTTTGAAACGTAAAATTCGATTCAGTTCGATTCAGTTCGTTTCTTCGTAAATTTCTTACTATACGGTTGTCACCGTACAAGTAGATATACTAAATATTCTGAGAAGTCAAATTCTTAACACAGATTATACTTGAAAACTAACATAAAAGATTTTTATATTTGAAAAGAAATGAAGTATTTGATTATTCTTTTTTCTATATTTTCTTTGTGTGTTAATGCACAAGAAAATAACAATGACTCAACTACTGTCAAAGAAACAAACTTGGACGAAGTTGTCGTTAAGGCAAAATATTTGACAAAGAATAATAAGGGTGATATTATTCTTCAAATAGCAGGTAATCCTGTTGCTGAAGGAAAGCCATTTTCACAGGTGCTAAATTATATTCCAGGTGTTATCTCCAAGGATGATAATGTTACTATTAATGGATTAGACGGGACTGTTTTTTACATCAACGATAGAGAAAGTAGTCTTAAAGAGGTAAATGCTATTCCTACATCTTCGATATCAAAAGTAGAAGTGATAGGTTTACCTGATGCTTCTTATGGAAATGTTAAAGGTGGAATAGTTAAAATCATCCTGAAAAAATCGGAAGGTTTCACGACAAGTGTTAATGTTAGAAATCAAGAGGATAAAGATGGATATGTGGATGCTTCCATCTCTAATTTTACGTTGTATCAAAAAGGTAAGAATACTCTCTACAATAATTTTAATTATTATGTCTATGGTGATTATCATACTGTAAATACGCGCAGGGATATATATGAGGATTCTGTCTCTGTTACAAAAATGTATATGAATAATAAATGTTATGGTAGTATAACAGACAACATAGGTTTTACCCATAATTTTAACAAAGATACGTATATAAATGTGTATGGCGGTGTGGGTTTTGGAAAATCAGATAAAGAGGACGTAAGTGTGACTGATAATCACACCTTGTCAATACACAACAAAAAAGATCCAATCGGATATAATTTGGGAACAATTTATAAGAATGGTTTCTTGCATAATGGAAAAGAACATGTGTTTACATTAAAAGTAAACTATTCTTATTCGCATAGCGAAAATACAAAAGAATATGTTTATTATGGTAGTGAATCAGAAGACTTTAGAAGGCATTATTATGGCATATCATTATTCCCTAAATATAGTTTTGGTATAACTAAGAATGCTACTATTAATTTATCTTCATATTTAGGTTACAATAAAGATTGTAACTATGAACAAGGATTACAAAATCCTATACTTCGACAAATCGTTCAACGTGATTATAATACACAGGAACTTAATTCTGAATCGTGGGCAGAGTTGGAGACATCTTTGTCAGATCGGCTATATGCAAGAGTGTCATTCTCTTATCTTAATTGTTCTTTGCATTATAACGATTTGTTGTCATCTTCAAATAATTATAAGGCCAAAGGAAGAAATGGATTTTTTTATAATGGACTTTTGAATTGGAATGTTAAAGATAATAAATATCTTTTATTGTCTTTTAAGCATTATTATTCTTTGCCTCATATAGGATACTATAATCCTATGGCGACTTATAGCTCACAAAACTTCTATGGTATAGGTAACCAAAACTTAAAAATGGAAATTTTCAATCGACTTGAGTTGAAATATACAGCAAATGATTATTTGACTTTCTTATTTCAGCTCAGGTCTGGAAGACATATTATTCAAGCAGTAACCCATAAAGAAGAAAATGCGGATGTCTTTTACACAAAACCAGAGAATGTAGGCGATAATATGCGCTATAATTTTTATACTTATTTGACTTTTGATGTAACAAGATGGTGGCACTCAAATAATACAATAAATTTGTTTTATTATCGTGAAAACTTTAGTGGTAATGTCGCAAATTGTTTTATTGGTGGTTTATTTTCTGCGAATAATTTTAGGATTAGTAAAAAATTTGGAGCTAATTTAGAATTCAGTTTTCAACCAAAGGCAGAATTGGTGAACTATAAATATGGTGCTGAATATTATGTTGATTTAAGTTGTTATTATAAATTTAATAAAAACTTGAATCTTAATATTATGTGTGGCAATATAATACGCGGTCATTCTGAACTTACAATCAAGGGAAGCAACTATAAACTGATACGAAAAGACGAATCAAATCTTTGTCGTCTTAAATTAAATCTGACGTGGAATTTCAATGTTGGACAGCTCAAAAGGACATCTGTTCAAACTGGGCAGATGATGGAAATGAATAGTGCGGAATTACCACAAAATATTCAATAATTGAAAATAGAAGTTTGTATATAAGTAGGCGGTGCAAGGATTGTAAAAATAATTATGCACACCTACTTAGTACCATAACAGAGTAATACGAAGCCGTTCTGACAAAGCGTCCGAGCGGCTTTCGTCTGTTAAAGATGGAACTATGTGACTCACTCCAGTACGTCGCCGACGTACTCATAGTTCTATCGTGACGTACTCGCAGTACGTTCACTACGTACTGGCAGTGCGTTCGGGACGTACTGAAAAGAGTGTCCCGATTTCTTGCTTATTTGAATAAATATCTCTACTTTTGTAGAGAATATTTTTGTTTTACGTTTCGCTTTTGCTTAGATAAGAGCAATCTGTCAAAAGGCGAAGATTAAATTTAGTATTGCTATGGAAGATAGAGCGATTTTTACGGAGCAAGCCACGAAAGGCTATCCCGTATGTTATTCGGAGCAATGCCCAAAGAAGGAACATTGCTTGCGTTGGAAGATTGGGCAATTCATGCCTGACACAAAAAGTATCTATAATTGTGTCAATCCGCATTACAAGGGTGTGGGTACAGAAGAGTGTCCACAGTATCGTTGTTCCAAGAAGGTGAAGATGGCACGTGGAATGAAGCATATATTTAATAGTGATATGCCTACCAAGGTTGAACCATTTGTGCGTAATAGTATCATTTCCCGTTATTGCCGTACCTATTATTTTGAGTATAAAAGAGGTGCACGAGTTATTCCTCCTGCTCTTCAACAAGAGATTCGCAATCTTTTCGTTCAAATAGGATGGAAAGAACCTATCGAATTTGATAGTTATGAAGAGGATTATGAATGGTGATAATAATTAAGCCGTTCGGACAAAGCGTCCGAACGGCTTTATTCGTTGTTGAATCAGAGCCAAGGATGACTCTGAGCGATGGAGTAACTCAGTTCCCTCCCAGTAGGGAGGGGTAGGGTGGGGCTTTTTACTTGATTCTTGCCTTTACCTCGTTTGCCACCATAGCACCGTCAACGTTCTCGAACTGTGACTTGACATACTTGATGACGAGACCCATCTGCTTCTGGTCGTAAGCTCCGTTCTCTGCGATGTAACGCTCGATGGCTGCTGCCACGTCCTGCTGTGACGCACTCTGAGGAATGAATGGCTCGTAGTACTTGGCCTCCTCGAGGTAGTCGTTCATGTTGTACTGCTTGCCGTTCTCCACGAGTTCGGTGTGCATCTTCTTGACGATGGCAAGCTCCTTTGCATCAGGGATGATGCGTGTGCCTTTGTCATCAACTGTACATTCCTTTACTCCCTCCTTAGAAGTTGTGTAGTTGAGGAATGCTGTCTTCAGATTTGTGTAAGCGTTCTTCTTGAACGTGTTCTTCTCCTTCATCGCCTCCACAATAAGTTTTGGAAGCATTGACTGTATCTTTCCCATAATGTAAAAAATAAATTGATATTTATATTTTTAAGTGAAAAGTTAAAAGTGAAAAGTAAAAAATCAAGTTTACTCTTTATCTCTGCTTTCTATGTTTATGAAAAACAGGATTTGTTTCGTTCTCCAAACCTATCGACGAACAGAGTATCTTCTCCCCGTCCTGAAAGGAAGGGGTGGGGGGAAGGTCATGCTTTCTTCGCTTCTTCCCACAACTTATCCATCTCCTCAAGTGTGGTGTCCTGGAAAGACTTGCCTTGTTCCTTCAGTTTAGCTTCCACGTAGTTGAAACGGTGGATGAACTTCTGGTTGGTGTGCTCGAGGGCGTTGTCTGGATTTATCTTGTAGAGACGAGCAGCATTGATAAGGCTGAACATGATGTCGCCAAATTCACGTGTTGCCTTGTCCTTGGCAAAAGCCTTCTGCTCGTCCGTCTCGGCGCGGTTGTATAGTTCCTCCACTTCTACCTCGAACTCGCCGATTTCCTCCTTCACCTTAGCCCACACGTCACGACGTTCCTCCCAATCGAAGCCAACGTTGCGAGCCTTGTCCTGTATGCGATACGCCTTGACGAGCGAAGGAAGGGCATCAGGCACACCGCTGAGCACAGTCTTGTTGCCATCCTTCTCCTTCAGTTTTATCTGCTCCCATGTCTGTAGTACCTCGCCCACACTGTTTGCTTTTGCCTCGCCATAGACGTGAGGGTGTCGGAAGATAAGTTTGTCGCACAACTTGTTGCACACGTCTGCGATGTCGAACTCACCTTTCTCCTCACCAATCTTGGAGTAGAATACTATGTGGAGGAGTACGTCGCCCAGTTCCTTGCATATGTTGAGCTGGTCGTTCTTGAGGAGAGCATCGCACAGTTCGAATGTCTCTTCTATTGTGTTAGGTCTCAGCGACTCATTTGTCTGTTTTCTGTCCCAAGGACATTTCTCTCGGAGTTCGTCCATCACGTCAAGCAGACGGCCGAACGCCTCCATTTTCTGTTGTCTTGTGTTCATATATCTTATTAGAAGTAAAGAAGTGAGAAGCTATGGCGGATGGTTGCTCTTGGAGAGTATTTGGAGGATGAAGAATTTTCATCTCTGAGCCCTCTGAGTTCTCTGTGTTTTAATTTTGCTGATTTAAGCAACTCTCATAACTTCTAACTCCTTAACTCAACTTTTAATTTTTAACTGTAAACTGTTAACTTTGCGTGGCCAACTCCCACGCATCATAGCACACTCCACGTCCTCCGAATCCTTCCTTCTGGTAGATAAGCCCTTCGTTCAGGAGTCGTCCACCGTTTTCAGTGGAGATGCCGAAGTCGAGGTACTTGCAATCGTTGGAATGACGACTTATTATTGACTCTATCAATAATTCGAGTGCACCGCAGTGGCGTGCTTCGTCGCTTGCACTCATGTATTGCGTGTGTATTACTTGTCCGCAGATGTAGTAATACACTCCTGCTATTATTCTCCCTTCCTCGTTTCTTATTATCGTGAGGTGGATGTTGTCAGGAAATCGGTCGTGAAGAAGCTTCAGCTCGGCAGGAGTATGAACAGGTGTCACGTCATGGCGTGTGGTGAGAACCTGATTGAGTATTGCCCAGAAAGCCTCGTACTCTTCCGAGTCGTGTTCGACTCTCATTTCGTACCTTGCACCTTTCTTCAGCGCATTTCGTCGTGACCGCTCAAGTGGGATGCGGTCGTTTAGAACGATTGCGGACGAGATGCCTCTGCTGATTAGCTTGGCGTTCATGCGGAATAGGGCGTAATCCTGTTCCTCCGATGGATAGTTGCTATAAATATAAGGTGTCGGTTTGATGATTATTCCCTTGGCACCGTATTCCTCCTTATAGTAATTCGTGAGTGTGGAAAATGCTTCGAGCACACGAGCGGTGTTTATCTCCCGTCCCATGATGAGTCCTCCGTATGTGAGACCTTGATGTGAATAGACAATGCCTTTGCCCCTGTCGATATTTGCGGGGAATACGGCAAAGATTCTCTCCTTCTCAATGAACATGACTGAGCAATCCTCGAACCTGTCACTATGGTAATCCATATAGTTTCGGTCGAGGAGGAATGTGCCATTCTTGGACGAACGTATGAACTCATTCCATTCCGTGGCATGCTCGGGAGTGTATTTTATGCAATCCATACTTGATTATAACGTGCTCTTTTTCTTGAATTCGTTGTAGTCGTTGATGTATCCGTCCTTCATGTAAGGAACACTTGCCACCACAACGCAAACCGTACCAGGAGTGAAATTGCGTAGCTCGCACCATACACCTTTACCTATATATATACCTCGGCTTGGGTCGTCAATGTGGAAGATACCCGACTCTTTGCCATTATCGACAAACATATCGAAACTGCCGTTGATGGCAAATACCACTTCGGCACATTCGGAGTGAGCGTGACCACCGCGTGTCTTACCCTCACCCACATCGTATATCCAGAAGATACGCTTTGGCTCAAACGGAAGATGCTTCCATTCGGCAAAGGAAAGTGACCCTCTGGAATCCGAAAAGTGCGGTATTTCTACCATTCTGAAGCCCTTTTTGTCGTATTTGTTGCTATTTTCGCTCATTTTTACAATAATTTTGATGCAAAGATACAATTTTTTTTTCAAAACGCTTGCACGGTAAGAAAAAAGTCCCTACCTTTGCATCGCTTTTGAAAGGAACGGCTCTTCAGAGTCAACCGAATCATAGCAAATTCAGCTAATTTAAAGGTCCTGGAAGGATGGGTGAGTGGCTGAAACCACCAGTTTGCTAAACTGACGTACGGGTTACCGTACCGGGGGTTCGAATCCCCCTCCTTCCGCACCTCATGGCGAATTCGTCTATCGGCTAGGACAGATGCCTCTCACGCATCAAAGAAGGGTTCGATTCCCTTATTCGCTACAACCTAACAAACTCTCAATGACTTGAAATGAGGGTGCTCTCCTTTGGAAGCTTCCAAACCAGAGTTGAGTAGTCAGATGGCGAATTCGTCTATCGGCTAGGACAGATGCCTCTCACGCATCAAAGAAGGGTTCGATTCCCTTATTCGCTACTACGTAAGACTCAGCAGAATGCTGAGTCTTTTTTTGTTTACGAGTTTTTGAAAATCTGTCACATACATTATTGTTATAGGATGATATGTCCTGGTATAATAAAAGAACCGACAGAATTTGTCTGCCGGTTCTTTTTATTAAGTATGATTCCACGTTGTTAAATAATGAAATCTTTGAAATACTAATTGTTTAATGGGTCTGTTATCGTTTTCTTATAAACTGTGAAGTAGATGCTTGGATCTTCTTTGCTAACAAATGTGATGGTTTGTGGATCAACAATATCATCAGGTACTAATGTGAATGTATCATTAAGAATCTGTGCAAAAAGGGTGAATCCATAATTGTAAAAAACTGCTCCATTTGCATCTACGCTATGTGTAGGCTTTCCTTTTTCGTCCACACCAGAATATCCGAATTCAACGTTTTCGCCATCTATGGCATTATAGTTGAATTGAATCTTTCCTAAATATCCTCCACAGTTCATGGTGTTTACAAAGCATTTGTCTTTACTGTTGTAATTCAGGTATGAATAAACAACATTCAAAAAATCAAAATAAGTATTAAGATAATAAGCACTGGTTTTGAAAGTGTTTGCTACAGTAGCAGACATTCCACTAACAGCAAAAAACCAGTTTCCATTTTCAAATATTGTGACTATTGGAAGAACCCTTGCTGTTAATTTGATTTCTTTATTACCTTTTGCATAGAATGATGTCGCTCCATTTTGAAATTCAAAGCCAGAAATATTGTAACCTGCAATGTTTGCATTTTCCAAGAACTCAATACCCTCCTTTGTAATTACGTATGGGATTCTTTCTGTTTCTCCATTCTCGTTTTCGTAATAGAGAGTTCTGTATTCTCGTAAGAGAATAATAGATTCCTCTTTGTTTGGTAATTTAAGTTCATAGCTGGTATATCTACCCATGTTATGGTAAACGCTCTTGATTGAGTCTATTTCTTGCTGCCAAGTTCTGTCTTCTGCAACTGGCGTCATTCTTAGTTTGATGCCAGACTTCTTTCCCTTAAGAATTACTTCTTCCTTTGTGGCCTTAAGGATGCTGAACTCGATGTCTCCTTTTAGTCCTTGTCCTTTTTGACCTAATCCCATTGGATTTGCGGGGTCAGAGAAGAAATGGATAAATTCATTGTATTCGTCAAATGAAAGAATTATACCCTGACTTTGATCACATCTGAAATGGGAATGTGAGTTGACAATTTTGTCTGATTCTCCCAATTCGCTGCTTACATCTACAGAACCATCCTCGTTGAACTTGATGAAGAGATTGTATGCTCCGAAACCAATTTCATCTTCAGGATCTGCTTTCATGACAAGATTCCATCCGTTTTTTGCAGATGCCAATATCTCCATGTCTTCCTTGAGAGTTTGCTTGGCTCTTTGGGCAGATGACTTGTCGAATATGTCGTCAACATCGCTTGCACATGAAGCCATTCCAACCACAAGTGCAAGTAACAGTATATTTAATATCTTTTTCATATTATTAATCCTTTATTGATTTGAGATTAATGGATTTTAATGATTCTTTAGTGGTTCTCTTCTGAATCTCATTGCGAAGTTTATCAATGTCAATTCCCCATTTCTTGTCAAGATATGTTCTAATCAAGTCAAGTTTTCTAAGAATCGTATTCTTGGCTGTTTCGTCTGTCATCTGAACGTACTTGTACTTAAATACTGGCAAACGATAGTATTTCTGAATAGTTTCACCATTTGCGTTGTAGATAACCTCGCCATCAAGAGTTTCAACAGCAGGTGTAAATGCAGTGCTACTTTCTTCTACGAAATGATAAGCATTGTTCATTATGTAATATGCCTTGATACCTTCTTCTGTCTCAGTATAATACACACCATTCTTTAACTGCTCATTATAAACTGGAATCTTTTTACCTTCTGCATCAGTCAAGTATTTTGCATTGCCTTTACTATCTGTTGCATAGATAATGTTTCCATTTGCATCTTTTTCTGGAACAAGGTCTCCGTATTCATCTGTTTCATATATGGGTTTCCCATTTTCGTCAGTTTCTATAATAGGCTTATTTTTTTTATCTACGGCATATACAGGATTTCCGTTTGTATCAACGAGTTGTTTTGTCGCCTTTTCAAGAATCTGATTCCATGTTTCATCTGAAGATGTGACATATACAGCGTATGTTTCAGCGAAGTCCTCATTATATTCTTTTGTAGCGTATCCTGTTACGAAACCTCTGGCAGCAGCCTTTTCGTCTGTAACATTGTTCCAGTCTGGACCACTATATTTTCCGACAGAAACTCTCTGGAAGTCGGCAGAATATTCTTTCTGTTGTGTGAGAATGTGGCAGAACTCATGGTGCATCGTATGGAAGTACCAGAAATTCATGTCAAGTGGAACTTTTGCGTGTGAACGATAAAAGTCTTCGTTGTTAACATAGATGTTGTCGATGTCAAACTCGTTAACACGGAAGAGTGTAACCTTGATACCACCTTCTGCCTGTCCAAGTTTGATGTTTCCCTGACTGGTGTATTCGCCAGAACCTACGAAATAGAAGTGACGAAAACAGTTTTCTTTAAGGAAATCTTTTCCTGCAGCAGCAGTGTAAGCATCAATCCATACATGCTTCATGAGTTTAGCAAGTGCAACAGACTGTGAAACCTTCGCAGGAATAACATTCTCGTCAAGGTCAGTTTCCTTGTCTTTATAATAGTAATCAAGCGAAATATTATATGGTACAGTAAGACTATCATATATCCACTTGTCAAATTCATTACGTTCAGGACTTGTTGTGTCGAATATACTCTCAGAGTCTAATTCGTCCTTGTTACAAGAGAATGTTGTGAACAAAACTCCTGCAAGTAATATGTATTTATATAAATTCTTCATATTGTATTCTTTGTAAAGTCATTAACGAGGGTTCTTTTCAAGACCTGCATCAATGACATCCTGTGGCAATTGAATTGCACCACGGAGGTCATTGTCCTTGAATACGATTGTTTGCTCTCGGTCAATTGGATGGATAAATTCAATTCCCCAACGCTTAAGATCCTGGAAACGCATTCCTTTCCAAACTGTCTCGATACGGCGCATTTGGAGTACAGTGTAAAGCAATGCCATCTGGTTGTCATTGAGTTTGAAACGCTTGCTGATAAGTTTCTTTGGCGTTTGAGCTGTCATTTCAATTTTACCACTCTTTTTGTTCAACTCCCATTTGCAAGTTTCAATTTTATCCCAGAACTCTTTAAGTCCTTCTATATCCAATGTTGGACGTTTCATTTCGCCATCTTTTTCTGCACAATGTGCAAGGACGAAATTGTTTATGTCAACCATTGCAGAATCAAGACTGCCTTTTGTTCCAATAAGAATGTTAGCTTCTGCTCTAACGAGTGCAGTCTCATCTCCAGTAAATGCTGTTTCAACAATATGAGTGAAGCCTGTACGGTTTATCTGACTTGTTGTCTCGAAGAACTCTAGGACAAATGGTGTAAAATCAAGATATTCATTACCCCAGATCATCTTTGATTCATACAGAGTGTTATTATTTGAAGCATTAGTCGCATTCCATGGCATGTGTGCCCAATATGTTTCATATTGACAAATCTGCTGGTTATGATTGTATCGTTCGTAATTAGAAGCATAGCAAGTTCTTCCCATTATAGAATATTTTGCTACAAGAAGGAAGTTTGCAGGTTCGCTGCTGTTTACATACGCATTTTGAATACCATCCATTCCAAGTTCTCCGTATGTAGAAAGACTTGTACGCATATAGTCCAAAGAGTTTGAACCGAGGGCTTCACAAGCATACTGTCTTGCTTTCTTATATCTTTGGTAGAACAGATTGAATCGTGCTGCAAATGCGTATGCTGCACGACGATTAAAGTGGTATGCCGCCGCAACTTTAAGATAGCTGTCATCGATAAGTGGAAGTGCCGCCTCAATATCAGCATCAATGTTAGCGTATGTTTCTGCAAGTGTTCCACGAGAGTTTACACTTACATAGGAAACCTTTGGATAAGGAATTCCAAGATATTGATTGGCTGTAAGACTGTCATACGCCATACAGAAACAGTTGGTCAATGAGAAGATTGCGTATGCACGACAGAGAAGAGCTTCTGCCTTGAGAGGAAGAGTCTTTTCATTTTCACCAAGTTCTGCTATTGCATCAAGTGCTTTGTTGGCTGTTGCGACAGCGTTGTAATGAGTTTCCCAAACGTTTTTTGGATCATCATTGCTTTCTTCAATATCTTGCTCAAAACGATAGACTTCGTCTTGACTGTTTTGTGCAGTATGTGCTCTACCGTTGTCCGTTACATTGTCAGAGCTGTATTCTGTGAGGAATGATATTGATGTTTCTGGATAAGCATAAACCAGAAGCTTTTGTATTTTTTCAACTTCATCAATGACAACTCTATCATCTGGATTCTCATCAAGGAAGTCATTACATGATGCAAATGCAAAAGCAAGCATCATGAATGATAAAGCCTTAAATTTTGATAATATATTATTCATATTATATTCCTTTATAAGTTATATGTTAGTCATTAGATACCGAGTTTCAATGTCATTGTGAACTGGCGTGGCATTGGGATTGCTACACCACCAGTGTTGAAGAACTCTGGATCCTGACCGTTGAGCTTCTTATCTGCATAGATAAGGAAGAGGTTTGTTGCCTGAAGCTTAAGACTCATCTTGCTCAAACCAAGTGGGGCAACCATATTGTTAGGGAAATCATAGCTGAGTGAAATTTCCTTCATACGGATGAAATCTCCCTTTGCTGTACGTGCAGAACAGAAGTTGTAGGCATTGAATGCCTTGTTGAGGTACACTTCGTTCTGGTTCTGTCTGAGGTCTGCAATGGCAGGAATGTCTGTCTTTGTTTCATCACCTGCAACAGTCCAACGGTTCTTGAATTCCTTTGGTGTTGCGTCCATATCGTCGTATGAACTATGGAATGAAGGGTCAAGACGTACTACGTTTCCGAACGAATATGTAGCAAATACGTTAAGACGGAATCTCTTGTATGTGAAAGTGTTTCCAAGAGAACCTGTGATTGTTGGGTCTGTTGGACCTTCGTAGATGAGGTATTTTTTATTTCTGTCTTGTAGATCAATATCTGCAACTGTAAGTTCACCGTTTGAACTAATAAATGTTGGCATACCATCCTCGTTAAGACCTCTGAAATCGATAGAGAACAAAGAACGGCTTGGATAGCCCTCCATCGTGAATCCATTACCAGAAACAAGATCGATGACACGTGTATTCGTCTGAAGCTTTGTTACTTCTGTCTTTACGTGAGTGAAGATGAAGTCTGTATTCCACTTGAATTCGGAATTAACAATGTTCTTTGTTGAGATAGAAAGTTCCTGACCGCTAGACTTCATTTCTGCAATGTTCTTGCGTGGCATAATTCTTCCCAAAGTACCATCTGTGTTGATTTCTCCTATAAGGTCAAAGTTGCTACGAGTAAAGAAGTCTGCCTGAACATTGATGCGGTTGTTGAGGAAGCCGAGGTCAAGACCTACGTTGAACTCATGTTTCTTCTCGTATGTAAGATCTGGGTTTCGAATTTCTTTTAATTCGATACCAATCTCGGAGTCTTTTGAATCTGGACGCCAAGGTTTGTCTGTCATGAGAACCTCAATAGCATTTGTTACAGGAGGTCTGTCTCCTGTAAGTGAGTATGAAAGCTTGAGCGTTCCATGTGTAAGAGTGTTCTTGAAGATGTCCTCAAACCATGATTCCTCATGAGCATTCCATGCTCCGGAAATGTTCCATGTTGGCAACCAACGAGCTGTGCGGGAACGGCCGAGGCGGTTGTTACCTTCGTAGCGTACTGTGCCATTGATTGTGTAACGTGCCTTGTATGAGTATGTGGCTGTTCCGAAGAATGCCGCAGTACGTTCGTATGCATTTGTAATTGAATAGTAAGCACTGTTTTCTTCTTTTGCTTGTTTGAAGAACAAATAGTCATAGTTGTCAATGTATCCCATGTCATATAAGAAACCAACTCCGTTGAAGTCTTCTTTACGGCGATTGGCGTCAGTAATTTCTGTACCGGCAAATACATTTACTATATGGTCTTCATTGAATACGTCATTATATGCCGCTGTTGCGCGCACACTGTAATTCTTTATACCATAGTTGAATTTGTGGTAGAAACCTCCTTCTGGGAGTACTGTTACAGCATATTCATTTGGTGTGGATGGGTTTTTATAAAGCCATGGGTTAGCATCACGCATGGTTGCATCATCCATTGCACGGTATGACATAGCCAAGTTGGAGTTTTCTGTGATGTTGTTAACCTGATTTGTGTTAGAGTATCTGTAAGAACCAAGTACTGAGAGTTCAACCTTTGAAATTGGCTTGTACTTCAACTCTGCCTGCAACTTGAGGTCGAGAATGTTGAAGTCTATGTAGTTGTTTGCCAATTCGTGGTGAATGTTGAATGGCGCATAGTTACGTGTATAGAACTCGTTTGGATCTGCTGCACGTGATGTGTTGATGGCGTAAGAGTATGGGTTTATGTCGAAAGAACGTGAAACCTCACCTGTTACGGCATCTACATGCTGCGAGTTTGTTCCAGGAGCACGCTGTTCACGGTGTGAACCATTAACAATGAAGTTTAATGACACCTTTTTGCTGATGTTATAAAGAGCATTGAAGTTGGCTGTGTAACGACGTACCTTACTTTGCTCAGACCATCCTGGATCATCCATCAAACTGAGAGATGCGTAGTATTGTGCTTTGTCTGTACCAGTTGAGAAACTGATAGAGTGGTTGTGCTGGATGCTGTTTGAGAATAGTTCGTCAAACCAGTCTGTGTTACGCATCTCAGCTGCGCGCAAGTATTCGTTCATTGCCTCTGGAGTGTTGGCAAGAGCAAACTTGCCTGTTGCTGGGTCGTATGTGTTGATGAGGTGGTACATTTTACCATATACACCACTTGTTGAGGCACGATATGTCTTAGCAAGTGAGATATGTCCTGCCGCCTCAAGTTCCTTGTAGAAGCCCATCTGTTCCTGTGAGTTCATGATGTTGAACTGATTGTAGCTTGGCTTGAGACGCATAGTGAATTCACCTGTATAGTTGATAGAACTTGAACCAGACTTACCTTTCTTTGTTGTGATGACAATCACACCTGACATGGCACGTGCACCATAGATAGAAGTTGCACTACCATCCTTAAGAATCTGGAATGATTCGATATCGTCTGCGTTGAGTCCTGCGATGGCAGAAGAGATAAGTGTCTCTGCATCACCAGATGAAAGGTCGTCTGCACTTACCTCTGTGATGTCTTCCTGAATAACACCATCTACAACCCAAAGTGGCTTTGAACTACCGTAGATAGATGTAGCACCACGTACACGAATCTTAGGAGCAGTTCCGAAAGTACCACTTACGTTCTGTACGCTGACACCGGCAACACGTCCTTCGAGTGAACGTGATACGTCGCTGACGCCACCGAGCATGATGTCTTCTGCATTAACCTTTGTTGCAGCACCGGTAAAGAGACGCTTGTCCATCTTGTTCATACCGGTAACAACAACTCCGTCAAGAATCTTGTCGTCTTCCATACGGACCTGCATGCCGTTCTTTGGAGTTACAACTACAGGCTTCAAGCCTACGAAACTGATGTGAAGTTTCTTGCCAGCAGGCACGGTGATAGTGAACTTACCATCGATGTCTGTTGCAGTACCTTCCTTAGTGCCCTGAATCATAACGTGGGCACCAACCACAGGCTCGTTGTCGCCGGCATAGATGACTGAACCTGTGATCTTGTTCTGTGCCAATGCTGTGACTGCCGTCATGAGCATCGAAACAGCAAACAATAAAAGTCTTTGTTTCATCTTATTAAAACTAAAATAGTTAATTATGATTATTTATAATTTGTTTTGTTTATTTAGATATGTAAATGAGTTGAACATTTTTCCTACCATAATAGTATTTCACTCATGTTACTTATTGAGAGGGCGTGGTCATCTATTCATAAAAACATTCAAGAATACACTTGGGATTGTCATAATAGAAATTGCCCTGTGGATTTGCTTGCAAAAGTACATAATTCGTGTTTACCATGCAATAGATTTATTGTTTTTTGATTGAATTTTGCTAAAAATAATCAAAAAGTGTAACATTTTTTTACACTTTCATGTTAAAATGATTGAAAATATTAGTTCGATAGGTTAAAAAGTGTTTAGTATAAACAAAAGAGCACAGAAGCCATAGATGAAATATAATGGCATCTTTTGGTCTGCCTATATACATCTATGGCTTCTGTGCTTTATTTATGAGTTTCTTTTAGTATTCCTGTTTCCTCTTTGGATTCATAGGGAACCATCCTTTCTGTACGCGTTTCTTCTGCTCGAATATCTCAAGGATGCTCCAGAGACATGAACAACCAATGACACCGAGGACGGGACTAATGATTACATCATCTACAAACAGGGAAGCAACGATGAATGCTATTCCTAATATGAGAAACCACCACCAGCACTTTGTGCCGAAATAATACTCTCCTTTGATTACGATTGGATGGAACAATCCGATTACAAAGAATGTTGTTACTGCAATTATTATACCTATATAGTTCATATTATATTGTTTATTCTAATTTATAATGTTTATTCTAATTTATAATGTTTATTCTAATTTATAATGTTTATTCTAATTGAAATGTAGTGTACTTTAATGAGGCTTTTCTTGTGTACTAAGGTACATTCAAGAAAACCGGGTGCAAAGTAAGTAATAATAGTTGAGTTATGCAATCCATATTTATTATGATTTTTTCGGTGACGTTTTGCATTCTTGTTCATTTGTCCTATCTTTGCATCATTAACATTTTATTTTAATCAGAATAATGAAGAAACACCTGACAATCCTGTTGACTATCTTTGGCTCGCTTGGAGTCTCAGCTCAACAATATCCATTTCAGAATTCACAGCTCACTCCAGAGGAAAGGGCTGATAATCTTTGTTCGCTACTAACACTTGATGAGAAGGTTAAGCTAATGGAGCATGGCTCTCCAGCTATTCCTCGACTTGGCATTCCGCAGTTCAACTGGTGGAATGAAGCTTTGCACGGAGTCGGGCGTAACGGTACGGCGACTGTCCTGCCAATTACGATGGCGATGGCGAGTACCTTTGACGATGCGCTTCTGCAACGGGCTTACGATGCGGTGAGTGACGAGGCGAGGGCCAAGAACAACATTGCACGTAAAGCCGGGAGGTGTAAGATATACGAGGGCTTGTCCTTTTGGACTCCTAACATCAACATATTCCGTGACCCTCGTTGGGGTCGTGGACAGGAGACTTACGGTGAAGACCCTTATCTCACGTCGATAATGGGACTTGCTGTCGTGAGAGGACTACAAGGACCAGCGGACAGTAAGTATCGTAAGCTCTTTGCGTGCGCTAAGCACTTCGCGGTGCATAGCGGACCGGAGTGGAACCGCCACACTTTCAATATAGAGATGCTCCCGGAGCGTGACCTTTGGGAGACTTACTTGCCGGCGTTCAAGTCTTTAGTTAAGGAGGGCAACGTCCGTGAGGTGATGTGCGCTTATCAGCGAATGGACGGCGAGCCTTGCTGTGGCAGCACACGCTACCTGCAGCATATTCTTCGTGATGAGTGGGGCTTTAATGGTATCGTAACGAGTGACTGTTGGGCACTTAACGACTTCTGGGAGAAGAACCGCCACAACGTGTCGCCTACGCGTGCCGACGGAATAGCTAAGGCTCTTATCGCCGGTACGGACGTTGAGTGTGGTAATTCGTACAGCTCGTTGAAGGAGGCAATAGCTGCTGGTAAGACTACTGAGGAACAGGTTGATGTGAGCCTGAAGCGTTTGCTGAAGGGTCGCTTTGAACTTGGTGACTTTGATGATGACAGTGAAGTGTCGTGGCGAAGCATAACTCCTGATGTGATTGCAAGTGAGGAGCATCGTGACCTGTCGTATCGTCTTGCGAAGGAAGGCATCGTACTACTCCAGAACAATGACAAAGTGTTGCCTTTAAGCAAGGATATGCACATTCTCGTTGTGGGTCCTAATGCCGCAGACTCCGTCATGCTGTGGGGAAACTACAACGGCTTCCCTAAGTCCACGACCACCATCCTGCAGGGCATTGAGAAGAAGTGCGCTAACGTGACGTACATGGCTGGTTGCGGACTGCTTGAAAGGCGTATTACTGACAGCTGGTTCAATAACTTGCGCTGCTTCGACGGCCAGTACGTCGGTCTTGGTTCTCATTACTACAACAACCAACGATTTGAAGGTAATGCCGTGTGCATGGACTACTATCAGCAGAAGCTGAACTTCGATAATGGTGGTGCCACTGCCTTTGGGTCAGGCGTTAACATAGAGAACTTCTCGGTCAAGTACGATGCAACTCTGTCTTCAAACAAGACTGAACAGATAAGCATGTGGGTGAAATATACTGACCGACTTCGACTTGTAATTGACAATGACACTCTTATCAACGACTGGAGCGGAGCGAATGAGGACTCCATACGCGAGCGGTCTGTAGCCTTCACCGTGAAGGCTGGTAAGCAGTACAGGCTTGAGCTTTTCTACGCACAGAACAAGGGGGCTGCAGTTCTGAACTTCGACCTCGGCCACACTCTGTACTACCCGGACGACGTTCTCCTGGCAGCCGCCAGGCAGGCGGATGCCGTTGTGTTTGTCGGTGGAATATCGCCTCGTCTCGAAGGTGAAGAGATGAAGGTTGACTACTCAGGCTTCAAGGGCGGTGACCGAACCAGCATCGAGCTTCCAGCTGTGCAGCGAGACATGATTGCACTGCTCCGTAAAGCGACTGATAAGTTAGTGTATGTCAACTGTTCAGGTAGTGCCGTGGGACTTGTGCCCGAGACACACAATGCGGATGCAATTGTCCAGGCGTGGTACGCTGGTGAGAAGGGCGGTGATGCTCTCGCTGACATCCTCTTCGGTGATGCGAACCCTTCGGGCAAGTTGCCAGTTACGTTCTACAAGAACGTGGAACAGCTTCCCGACTTCCTTGACTACAGGATGAAGGGACGCACTTACCGTTACATGACGGACAAGCCTCTGTTCCCATTCGGCTTTGGTCTCAGTTATTCGCAGATTGAGTTCGGAAAGCCTAAGTACAAGAAAGGCAACGTGACAGTTGATGTGAAGAACGTTAGTGACCGTGACGCTGATGAGGTGGTTCAGGTTTACATCCGCAGGTTGGATGATGTTGATGGTCCGGTTAAGACCCTACGTGCCTTCAAGCGTGTGAGCGTTCCTGCCGGTAGGAGCGTGAAGGTCAGTCTTCCACTGTCTGGCACTCAGTTCGAAACTTGGGATGAGGCTACCAACTCAATGCGTGTCGTTGCCGGTGAGTACGACGTGATGGTCGGCAACTCAAGTGATGACTCGTCATTGCAACACCTGAGCGTCAAGCTCAAATAGAGTTGAACTGTTACATATTTTATAGTTGTAACAAGGCTTCCGTCATAGTTGGCGGAAGCTTTGTTTTTTAACTGACGACGTGCGAAAGTGTAACTATGTCATAAACTTACCTGAAAGTTTGCGTGTATTGCACAAATAGTGTATCTTTGCACAAAACATCAACTCATGAACAAGTTACTAAGATATATACTATTCGTTGCAGTGTCAGTACTCGTGTTTGCATGCGAAGACCTGGAAACATTCAGTACTGACAGTCGTCTTCTGCTTTCGTTCAGTGCTGACACCGTGTCGTTCGATACGGTCATCACCACTGTACCTTCCAGTACCAAGCGTGTCTGGATATTCAATAACAACAAGGAGGGACTCCGTATCAAGTGTGCTCGTCTCGCAACTGGTGAGGCGAGCAGTTTCCGTATCAATGTGGATGGACGTACAGGTCCTGAGGTGACCGACCTTGAGGTGCTCAAGGAAGACAGCATAATGATGCTCGTTGAGGTTACGCTACGGGAGACGCGAGTGGATGACAGTGTGCTCATGCGCGACTCCGTGCTGTTTACCCTCGAGTCGGGAACTGTGCAGAAGCTCATACTTGAGGCATACGGTCAGGACGCAATAATTATGCGTGCACCCGAGTGCCAGCATGGTGAGGTGATGACGTTCAGTAGCGGAAAGCCATACCTTATATATGATAGTCTCGTGGTGCGCAACGGCGGAACGCTCAATATTGAAGCTGGCGCAACGCTGATGTTCCACTCGGGAGCAAGTCTGCTTGTCTATGGACAACTGAATATCAATGGTACTGAGGGCAACATGGCTGTGCTGCGAGGCGACCGCACGGACCGAATATTCCACTACTTGCCTTATGACCGCATCGACGCCCAGTGGGGAGGTATCCGCTTGTTCGCCAATAGTGTAGGCAACACCATACGTTACGCTGACATCCACGGCGGCAACTATGGAGTGGTGTGTGACAGTTCAGGTGTGGATGCTGACAAGCTCCTGCTGGAGAACAGTATCATCACCAACGTGTGCGGCTATGGTCTCTTTGCTGAGGACTGCAAGGTCAATGTGCGCAACAGCATCATCAGCAACGCCCGCATGGATTGTGTCAATGTCACTGGAGGCGTGTACGATTTCGTACACTGCACCATTGCGCAGTTCTATGCACTCGGAGCCACGAGCGAAGGCAATGCCCTTCGTGTTTCCAACGTGAAGGGACTTGACTATCATGCTCTCTCGTTCCGAATGGATAACTCGATAGTCACTGGCTTTGCTACTGACGAGATATTTGCCAGCCGCTTTGACGGCAATAATGAGTTAACTAAGGATGAGGCGCTGTTCGACCTGTTGTTCCGCAACTGTTTAGTTACGACCGACACCAAGGGTGCCGAGCAGTACTTCGTTGATTGTATTGTGGATGATGTCACTTCGGAGTTAAACCGCCGTAAGCATTTCAAGTGTGTGGACACTCACGACTTCGTTTTCGATTATCATCTTGACAGTCTTTCATCTGCTTGTGGCAAAGCATCATCTGCTTTTCTCCTTTCGTTGCCTAAGGACATGTATGGCAGTGAACGAGTGTATGGCAATGTAGATATCGGTGCTTTGCAGCGATAATTTTTCGCTCGATTTCTTTTCATTATATATTGAAAACTCTGCTCATTGAGTGGTGATTCGTTTTGTAACCATTCCACGTTTGACACGTTAGTCAGGTGTGGAATGGTTACTTTATTATGCACCTTTTGAGGTGATAACTGAGTCGTTGATACTTGTCAAATTGTGTGGTAATATTGAAGAATGTTAATTTTCGCCTTTTTTTGCAGTTTTTCGGCGCTTTAACGCATAGTTATCTACCGCTTTAACGCATAGTTATCTACCGCAGCGGTGTATAACTATTCATCGAAGCGGTAGATAACTATGCGTTAAAGCGGCATAAAATGAGCCATAAAAGTGGATAATAATTATGTAATCTGGTCGCATTTTGCGAAGCGCACAATCGCCGTTCAATTATCTTACATTTTTACCAATAGTTAATGGGCGAAATCATCCTTCGTTTGGCGTGATTTTTGCCTTAGTTAGGTTTGTGATTCATGTTTTATTTTACACCTATTATATATATAGCCACACACCTATTATGTATATAGCATTACACCTTTTAAATATATTGCAATACACCTATTATATATATAGCATCACACCTATTATATATATAGTATTACACCTATTATATATATAGTATTACACCTATTATATATATAGTATTACACCTATTATATATATAGTATCACACCTATTATATATATAGTATTACACCTATTATATATATAGGTGTGGATTTTTGTTTCGGTCAACTTATTCTCGCTCCACATTTCAATCGTTGATGTGTGTCTTTACGTATAGCGGACCGTTGCCATGACCAATACTGATTGTCTTTCCTCCCTTGATGGCGAGCGTCATGTATTCCTTTGCGAGAGCAACTGCTTCGCCCATGTCTTTACCAGTTGCCATGAACGAGGCGATGGCTGAGGAGAGAGTGCAGCCTGTGCCGTGGAGATTATGTGTGTCGATGCGTGGTGAAGTGAATGTTCGGACGGTCTTGCCGTCGTAGAGGATGTCGGTCATCAGTGGCGAGTCGCTGTGACCGCCCTTGACGAGGAAGGCTGTTGTGCATGGGAGAGTGGTGGCTGAGTCTGTTGTGTCACATTCCTCTTGTCTGCATGGAGCGGATGCTCCGTGAACGGTTTCGAGTTTGGATTCCTGTGTTGCGTGGACAGATTGATAGTTGGCGAGTGATGATAGGTTAGTGTGGAGGAGGGTGTCGAGATAGTGCGCCTCAGGGATGTTGGGAGTTATGAGTGTGCACAGAGGAAACAGGTGGGTTGTTATGTATTCCACTGCATCCTCAGCCATGAGTCGGTGGCCTGATGTCGAAATCATAACGGGGTCATAGATGACGGGCAGTTGACTGGCGTATGTCTTCAGCGCTTCGACAATGGCTTGCGCCACGTTGCGGTCGGGTATCTGTCCTATCTTGATGGCATCTATGCGTATGTCGCTGAAGATTGCATCGAGCTGTTGGCGCACGATGTCCTTGGGAACTGGCATGACTGCCTGTACCCCCTTGGTGTTCTGCACCGTGAGTGCTGTGATGACTGTCGTGCCGTAGCAGCCGAGTGAAGTTATGGTCTTCAGGTCCTGCTGTATGCCTGCACCTGCAGAGGGGTCTGACCCTGCAATGGTGAGGACTGTGCTTATTCGTGATTCTTCCATGCGTCGCCTAATATCATGGCACCTCCAAAACCAATGGATAGTACCTCGTGTAAGTTGTTGAATGTTATTCCTCCGAGAGCATACACCCTTTCGTCTATGATGCCGCGTCGGTGTGCGTCTCTCAGTTGTTCGATGGTGAAGGCTGAACGGTAGCCCTGCTTCGATATCGAGTCGTAGATGGGTGACAGACTAACGTAGTTGCACAGCTCTTTCCAGTGCTCCACCTCATCGAGTGTGTGGCAACTGCGGCTCACGCTTCCAGTCCATCCTTGCGGCGGTTGCGTGTTGCGACTGTTGAGGTGTACTCCATAGAGACCGTATTGCTGTGCAATAGTATAGTGGTCGTGCAGCACGAGACGACTGTGCAGCTCATGTGGTATCTCGCGTATCAGCCGTTCAGTTTCTTCACGTGTCGCTTCGGGCTTGCGTATGTGTATCAAGTCCGCTTTACCGCTGTTCAGCAGTTCCGCTATGCGCTGTGCCTCTCCATCGTGGAAGTGTGGCAGGGTTATTACTATCGTCATTCTTTACTCTTAATTGTGTAGTATTCTTGCTGTTAACATCACGATTGGTTGATGAAGCACGAATTACACAAGCGAAGGCTCGTGCAATTCATGTTTCATGTTTAGTTACACGTCATTCTCCTTTCACGCTAACTTATATACAGCATCGAAGGCGGCATCCCAGTCCTTCCACACTGGTTCACGTCCCAGCTCCCTAAGTCGGCGGTCAATCACCTCCGGACTGCGCTCATCGCTCACGGTGAACTGTTCGAGTGCCTGTGGATAGGTGTGATAGCCTCCGGGATTCACTCGTGAACCAGCCGACATGGTAGTTACACCCAGTGTGCACATGTTGTCGCGGATGAAAGCGGGTTCTCGTGTAGAGTAGGATATATCCACGTCGTGGTCGAAGATGCGCATAGCGAATGTTGCCTGCGCCAGTTCACTGTCAGTCATGTAGCAGTTAGGGTGGAAACCCTCGTTCTGTGCAGGTCTCATTCGTGGGAAGTTGATACTGTACTTCGTTCTCCAGTAGTGCTTCTGGAGGTAACGCAGATGATGTGCCATCATGACCACATCCGTGCGCCATTCCTTCTCCAGACCAATTAGCACTCCCATGCCTATGGAGTGGACACCCGCCTGACCCATTCGGTCGAAGGCGTCGCATCGCCAGTCGAAGCGTGACTTCATTCCCCGTGGATGATACAGGTTGTAGTTAGCACGGTTGTAGGTCTCCTGAAAACAGATTACACCATTGAGTCCGTGTCGTGTCAGCTCGCTGTACTCGTTGGCGGCGAGTGGCATCACCTCTATCTTGATGTTGGAGAAGTACTTCTTGGCGATGTCGATTGCAGTTGCAAGGTAGGGCACTCCTGCCTTGGCCGGGTTCTCGCCGGTAACCAGGAGTATGTTCTCGAATGGAGCGAGCTGCTTGATGGCTCTGTACTCATCCTCGATCTGCTCTGCAGTTAGGATGGTGCGCGCCATCGGGTTCTCTCTGTGAAAGCCGCAGTACACACAGGAGTTGGTGCATGAATTTGTGATGTAAAGCGGTATGAACATGGATATCGTCTTGCCGAATCGTTCTTCGGTGTAGCGTCTTGATAGTCTTGCCATGGTCTCAAGGTATGGCACGGCTGCAGGGGAGAGTAGTGCCATGAGGTCGTCCACATTGCAGTGACTCTTTGCGAGAGCTCGTCGCACGTCGTTGTCAGTCATAGCTGCAATGCGTGCCGTCGTCTCGTCCCATGATATGTTGTTAAGTTCTTCTGAAAACATTGTATGTCTCGTTGTTACTTTATTTAATTAGTAATGAGAAATTAGTAATTAGTAATACTAATCACCGCATCAGCGTCATGTACCGGATGGCTATAATTAGTAATGAGAAATTAGTAATTAGTAATACTAAGCACCACATTCGTGGCATGTACCGGATGGCTATAATTAGTAATGAGAAATTAGTAATTAGTAATACTAAGCACCACATCAGCGTCATGTACCGGATGGCTATTACTCATTACTCATTGCTAATTACTCATTACTTTGTCCTCCTTTCACGCTGCAAGGCTTGAATGCGTACTCCTTCAACTGCCTGATGGACGGACTGTCACCGCACATGGCACAGCCTCTGTCCCTGCCGAAGTCAATCCTCTGCCACTGCATCGTGAGTGCATCGAAAGTGAGCATGGCATCGGTGAGCAAACTGCCCGTGCGGGCCAGGTACTTAATGCACTCAGTTGCCTGTACAGTGCCGAGCATTCCCGCTATGCTACCGAGCACGCCCACGCTGGAGCACGTCTCCACGTCAGCGTATGCAGGTGGTTCGGGAAACATACACCGGTAGCATGCCGTTCCGCTGACGTGTGACATCACCTGTCCCGAATAGCGGTTGATGCCTCCCATGCAGAACGGCTTGTCGAGCATGATGCAAGCATCATTGATGAGGTACTTGGCGGAGAAGTTGTCAGTGCCGTCCAGTATGAAGTCGTACTGACGGATAATGTCGAGAGCATTGTCCTCACTGAGGAAGCAGTCGTGCCTCTCAACTGTGACGTCGGGGTTCAGTTCACGTATCTTCCTTTCGGCACTCAGTGTCTTGGGTTGTCCGATGTCAGTTGTGGAGTGGATGACCTGTCGCTGGAGGTTGGTTATGCTCACACAGTCACCGTCCACCATGCCGATAGTACCCACGCCAGCCGCTGCAAGGTAGAGAGCCGCTGGTGAGCCCAGTCCGCCCATGCCCACGATTAGAACTCGTGAGCCGAGCAGTCTCTCCTGTCCTTCCTCGCCCATGCCCTGCAGGATGATGTGACGGTTGTAACGTCTTTTCTGTTCCTTGGTCAGTTGCATGGCGTTGCTATAGTTTACGGAGGTCATGTGTCAGTTTAGCCGCACAAAAGTCCGGTCCGCACATTGTGCAGTACTCGCCGTCGGTATGGCCCGCAGCCTCGAAGTACTGTAGCGCACGCTCAGGGTCGAGACTGAGGTGGAACTGGTCTCTCCATCTGAACTCGAAGCGGGCCTTACTTAGTGCGTTGTCACGGACCTGTGCACCAGGATGACCCTTGGCAAGGTCGGCTGCATGCGCTGCTATCTTGTAAGTCACAACGCCCACTCGTACATCCTCACGGTCAGGAAGAGCGAGGTGCTCTTTCGGTGTGACGTAGCAGAGCATTGCGGTTCCCAACCATGCTATCTGTGCACCACCAATAGCACTTGTGATGTGGTCATAACCAGGAGCAATGTCGGTGACTATCGGACCGAGGGTATAGAAAGGTGCTTCGTGGCAGTGCGACAGCTGACGCTCCATGTTTTCACGAATCTTGTGCATAGGCACATGACCAGGACCTTCGATGAAAGCCTGTACGTTCTTATACCACGCACGTGTGACCAGTTCACCCATCGTGTCAAGCTCAGCGAACTGTGCAGCGTCGTTTGCGTCGGCAGTGCAACCAGGGCGCAGTCCGTCACCGAGTGAGAGTGCAACGTCATACTGAGCCACGATGTCGCATATCTCATCAAAGTGCTCGTACAGGAAAGACTCCTGATTCTTAATGAGACACCACTTGCTCATGATACTGCCACCACGGCTCACTATTCCGCAGAGACGGCTGTCGGCAAGGTGTACGTTGTGGCGACGAATACCGGCATGTATGGTGAAGTAATCGACACCTTGCTCACATTGCTCAATGAGGGTGTCCTTATACACCTCCCACGTCAAGTCCTCAACCCTTCCGTTCACCTTCTCAAGTGCTTGGTATATAGGTACGGTACCAACAGGTACGGGACAGTTGCGCACAATCCATTCACGTGTCTCATGGATATTGTCACCAGTGGATAAGTCCATAAGGGTGTCGCCGCCCCACTTGCAACTCCACACAGCCTTCTCCACCTCCTCATCAATGCTTGACGTTGTGGCAGAATGACCAATGTTGGTGTTTATCTTCACAAGGAAGTTACGACCAATAATCATTGGCTCACTCTCTGGGTGATTGATATTGGCTGGCAACACGGCACGTCCCCTTGCAATCTCGTCACGCACAAACTCAGGC
>JAFYAT010000123.1 GCA_017540585.1 Bacteroidaceae bacterium
CCTATGAATACGGCATCTGGCGATGGTAGTTCTGAGATGTCCGTGCTAAGGAAGTCGCCTATGTGGATGTTGATGCCAGGAGCTCCGAACCGTCTCATGTTCTTGTTGATTATCTCCTCACACTCAGGGCGTATCTCGAAACTCTCAATGTGGAGGCTTGGACATAGCAGCTTTGCCTCTATGCTCACGCTTCCTGTGCAGAAACCTATGTCCCAGAATGTGCGTGCATTCATGATGTTGAGTGCTGAGAGTGTCACAAGTCGTATTGGTGCTTTGGTTATCATCTTTGCACGTCCGTCAAGCAACTCAAATTCGCTCTCAGGAATACCGAAGTGACGTGGCTTGTCGTTTGTCTTGCGAAGGATGATGCAGTTGGGTGACAGAAATACCCCCCGACCCCCGAAGGGGGCGGCCGTTCGGGTTAGGTGGACGCTGTTGTAATCTTTGTTATCGTTTGATAAAGTTTTATTATCGTTTGATATGTTTTTATTATCAATTGATATGCATGCCCCGTTATCCGGATGGCTGCCCCCTTCGGGGGTTAGGGGGCTGTTGGTTAGGGGGCCAGTTACCCTTTCATTTTCCTCATTACCTAAGCACTCGCCCACGGTCATGTCGTAGTTGTCGTAGCCGTACTCCAGCATCCTCTGCCATATTGCTTCAGGTGTCTTGTTCTTGTCGGTAAGGCATCCGATGAGGCTTTCGCCATTGATAAGTGCCTCGTCAAACTTGTCCCATGGACGACCTGTGAGCGAAACGACGTGCATGTCCTGATAAGGCAGGCACATTCGATGTGCCAACATCTGCAGGGAGTTGAAATATGGGATGACCGTAATCTCACATTCGGGTACTTCCCTCTGTATTGTTGAGGCAAAGCCATAGAAGAGTGGGTCGCCAGATGCGAATATGACGATGTCGTCATACTCCTTGTATTGCTCGAACACGTCAGACAAGGGTACGGTAATGTCAATCCACACGGCATCCTCAGGAAGGAAACCGTGCATTATCTCGTGGTGGCGCTTGCCTCCGCTGAACACTTTCCCTTTCTTTATGATGTCAAGGGTACGTGGCTCAAACCATTGCTCCCTCGCATCACTTATTCCTATGACTGTGCATCGTTTCATCCTTATTGAATTAAGAATTAAAAGTTAAGAATTAAGATCTGGAAATTAAGATTTAATTCTTTTGTTACGGATTCTTTCTAAACGTCTCGTCCTGGTTTCAGCTGTTCCGCATCATCGTAGGTGAGGATGCTGTTCACAAGTGTAGCGGCAAGGTTGCTGCCACCTTTGCGTCCCTCGATGAGTATCTTCGGGATGTCCTTGAAAGGCTTGGCTGCATGCTTGCTCTCCTCCACGTGTACGAAACCTACTGGCGCTCCGATTATTCCTGCTGGATGACACTTATTCTTGCGGATGAGTTCGCATAACTCAAGGAGAGCTGTAGGGGCGTTGCCGAATACGTACAGGGCATCAGGGTGCTCCTCGGCTGCAAGGCGCATACCTGCCTGGGCACGTGTTATGCCTTGCTCCTTAGCCATCTCTGCACCACGTGGGTCGTTTATGTAACTGACAACCTCTATGCCGAGACGTTCGAGTGCGCCCTTGCGTATTCCGCTTGCTGCCATCGTCACATCTGTCACGATGGTCTTTAGCGTTCCGTCCTTCACCTTGTCGTAAAGCCTCCTTGTTGCCTCCTCATCCATCCACACGAGATTCTCCATGTCGAAGTCGGCTGTGGTGTGGATGGCGTGAAGCATTGGCCATAGCTTCCATGTGGGAATATTTGGATTCTTGAGTTCCTTGCGTATTGTCTGGAAAGATTTTATCATTATGTTCTGTCCCACGTTCTTGCCTTCGGACGACTCCTCACGGTAGTAGCCGCGAGGTGTGATAAACACTCCGTTGTCCGTGAACGACTGGCTGTTGCCGATGATGATTACCGTAAACATGTCCACGTCCTCTGGGTCGAACTCAGCAAGGGTGGTGAGGTGTACTTCCTGTCCCTCGCGTCCAGCATTCTTGACATATCCGACGGGTGTGTTGCCGTCACGTTCCTTGAGAAACAGTTCCACGAGACGGTACAGTTGCCAGTAGCGTCCATGGCTCTTAGGGTTGTAGATGGCTGTCACGAAGTCGCCAATGGCTGCCGCCTTGATGCGTTTCTCTATGACTGCCCACGGCGTCATGAGGTCGGACATGGATATGAGACAAAGGTCATGACCTATTGGTGCACCGAGCAGGGAAGCCGCCTTCTGAAATGCGCTGATGCCTGGGAGGACAACTATCTCGATGTCCTCGCCCTTTTCCTTTGCCATCTCATATATGAGAGGTGTCATACCATAGATGCCAGCGTCGCCACTCGAAATGACGCACACATCCTTGCCCTCCATGGCATAGTTGAATGCCTCCTCTGCGCGTTGCCTCTCCTGTTTCATACCGCTGTCCACGAGCTTTGCGTCTGCCCTTACGGCATGCTCAATGAAGCGGAAGTAGAACTTGTAGCCTACCACCACGTCACATTGGCTTACTGCCTCAAGTACGGCTGGCGTTATGTCTTCCTTGCTTCCGGGACCTATGCCTGCAACTATAATCTTTCCTTTTGCCATAGTAATACGCTTTTTTTTACGTACTCAAATGCAAAGATAGGAAAATTCCTTGATATGTAACCCGTTTTCTCCTTCTTTTGTTTTGACAAATCGTTTGCCTTCTCCCTATTTTGTGTTCGTTATGCCTCCTTTATACTATAGTTGTTGTGCGTTGACATTTTGTAATTGTCTCATCTTTCCTTAATCCTTCGTTAATGGTTCGTTAACCCTTCGTAATTATTTGCTCAATCTTGAGATGTCAAAAAGTAAGCGTAAAATGCAAAATACTTATCATAGTGTAAGGATATAAATATTGCATCCTTACTATATGATAACTTCAAAGGGTTCTTTTATGCCTTATAAACCCTCCAAAAGTGTGCGCATTTACATATATGCTGTTGTTTAATGAAAAAGTTAAGCAAAAAAAGAAGTTTTTATTGCAAAAAGTTGGAAAAACTTTTGTGCGCGTGTCAAAAAGACACTATATTTGCAGTGTCAATAACAAAATGACACAAACACAAAAAGAAATATAGATATAATAAACAAAAGTAAGACGTGACACTTACAGAGTGGAAAACTAAGAAAAAGCCACAACGCAAGCACAGATGTCACATAAGTATTTTAACACAAACAAAAATAACACAAACATAAAATTTATTTTTTTAACACAAACATAAATAATTTAGTAGTATGAAGAAAGTAACGATGAGCATCTTGGCACTTGCTGCTTTTGCAGCACCAGATGCAATGATGGCACAGGATGGTGTAGAGGCAACAGTTAGCGCAGACGTTGTGAGCAGTTATATCTGGCGTGGTCAGGATATGGGTGGCGCAGCAGTTCAGCCAACACTCGGAATCGGTTACAAGGGATTGAGCCTTACGGCTTGGGGTTCTTACGGAATTGATTCGCAGAATGAAATGAAGGAGCTTGACCTCACACTCTCTTACTCAATTGGAGGATTGACGGTTGGTGTTACAGATTATTATTGTGCAATTGGTACAGAGTCAACTCCGGGTAAGTATTTCGAATATGCAGCTCATTCAACAGGTCATGTGTTTGAAGCTAACGTTGGTTATGACTTCGGTTGTCTATCAGTCAATTGGTTTACAAACTTTGCTGGAGCTGATGGCGTGAATAAGGATGGTGAGCGTGCTTATTCTTCTTACTTTGAGCTTGCCGCTCCTTTCAAGCTTGGTGGTATTGACTGGACAGCTACTCTTGGTGCAGTTCCTTATGCAACAACATCATACGCGGATGCAGGTGGTTTTGCCGTTACAAACGTTGGCGTTAAGGCTACAAAGGAACTTGTAGTGACTCCATCATTCAAGTTGCCGGTATTTGCTGGCCTTTCAGCAAATCCAAGTACAGAGAAACTCTATTTCGTGGCAGGATTCACTCTTGGGCTTTGATTTTAAGAGTTAGATTTAGAAGTTAGATTTGTAGGGTATGGGGCAGTTTATTTATGACCTCATCGCCTCATACCCTCGCACTGTTTATATTCAATAAGTTATGAAAAAGATTGAAGCGATAATACGTAAGACAAAGTTTGAGGATGTCAAGGAGGCTTTGTTAGAGGCAGACATCGAGTGGTTCAGCTATTATGATGTCCGTGGCGTTGGTAAGATGCGTCAGGAGAGAATCTACCGTGGCGTCAAGTATGACACATCATTCATCGAGCGAATACTCATTAGCATAGTCGTTCGTGATATTAATGTGGAGAAGACGGTTCAGGCGGTCATTTCGGCTGCTCAGACAGGTGAGATTGGCGATGGACGTATCTTCGTTATCCCTGTGGAGGATTCAATCAGAATCCGTACGGGTGAGCGTGGCGATATTGCCCTCTATAATGCTGAACAGGCGAAATGAATGTAGAAAGAAGAATGTAGAATGAAGAATGAAGAATTAAGATTTTGTCTTCAGCATTTATTTCGTCCTCTATTCAAGCTGCGCATGGCTTGAGACACATTAACACAACAAACACAAAAACGGATAATTATGAAAAAGATTGATTATATGAAGCTGTCGCTCGTTGCTGCGATGCTTATCTCCCCTCTTGTCTGTAAGGCTGCTGATGCGGCTCCAACTGCAGCCGAAGTGGCTACTACGGCAGAGGTTTCACTCAATACAGTATGGGTTCTCCTTGCTGCTATGCTCGTGTTCTTTATGCAGCCAGGTTTCGCTCTTTGTGAAGCAGGTTTTACTCGTTCAAAGAATACGGCAAACATCCTTATGAAGAACTTCTGTGACTTCATGCTTGGCTCTGTTTGTTTCTGGCTTGTCGGCTTTGGCGTCATGTTCGGTGCAGGCGCATTTGCTGGAATGCCAAGTTTTGGTGACCTCTCCTTCTTTGATGTTGACGGCATAGGCGGTATTCCTGTTGAGGGCTACCTCATCTTCCAGACAGTATTCTGTGCAACAGCTGCCACAATCGTTTCAGGAGCTATGGCAGAGCGAACAAAGTTCTCAATGTATCTTGTATATTCACTCCTTATCTCACTCGTCATCTATCCTATCGAGGCACACTGGTCATGGGGAGGCGGTTGGCTCAACGACCTTGGCGAGGGTACATTCATGCACGACTTTTTCGGTTGTGGCTTCCATGACTTCGCAGGTTCTACAGTTGTTCACTCCGTTGGTGGTTGGCTCGCTCTCGTAGGTGCAATCGTACTTGGTCCTCGTCGTGGCAAGTATGGTAAGGACGGCAAGTCACGCGCCATCCCAGGTCACTCACTCTCACTTGCAGCACTTGGCGTGTTCGTCCTCTGGTTCGGATGGTTCGGATTCAACCCGGGTTCACAGCTTGCAGCATTCGGTTCAGACAACTCTTTGGCAATATCACACACATTCCTCACAACCAACATGGCTGCTTGTACAGCTGGTGCTGCCACACTCATCCTCTCATGGTTCCGCTACGGCAAACCATCTCTCTCACTTACTCTCAACGGTATTCTTGCAGGTCTTGTTGCAATAACAGACGGATGTGACCTCGTAAGCGTTGGTGGTGCAGCACTCATCGGTATTATCGCCGGTATCGTGATGCCACTCTCAGTTGAGTTCATCGACCATGTCCTTCACATTGACGACCCGGTAGGCGCAAGCTCAGTACATGGTGTATGTGGAGTTCTCGGTACTCTCCTTACAGGTCTCTTTGCAACTGGTGAGGTTGATGACACAATGGTTGGCTTGTTCTATGGCGGTGGCTTCTCATTCCTCGGAGCTCAGGCTCTTGGTGTGGTAGTCGTAGGCGCATGGGCTGTAATCGTAGGATTCATAGTCTTCAAGTCAATCGATAAGATTCACGGTCTCAGAGTTCCAGCACGTATCGAAGACGAAGGTCTTGACATCTACGAGCATGGTGAGACAGCATACGCAGACGCTTAATCCTGCATCACTCATTCTTCGTGACGCAGAGTTAAAAGTTAAAAATTAAAAGTTAAAAGTTGGAGATTACTCATGTTGCATACAAGAACTTCAAACTTCTTAACTCAACTGTTAACTTATAACTTATAATTTTTAACTTCTGTATGAAATACAGACAATGATTATTATGTGAAAGTTCGAAATATATTATTATTGTTGACTATGCAGTAGGTTGTCGTGATGACAGGCTACTGCAACTTTTTTGTGTAGGGGCGAAGTACTGACTAACTTGCATTATTCATTCTTCATAATGCAAGAGTTAAAAGTTAAAAATTAAAAGTTAAAAGTTGGGATTACTCATGTTGCATACAAGAACTTCAAACTTCTTAACTCAACTGTTAACTTTTAACTGATAACTATTAACTCCTGTATGAATATACAGACGATGTACTGACTATTGTGGGAGGAATAATATGCGCCAACATCAGCCTTGGGAAACTTTTTCTGTGCATTTTTTTGTGATTTGGATAAATAATAGTATTTTTGTCGGTAAATTTTGAAAAACAAAAAAGGAATAGTTCAAAAAAAAAGAAAAAATGAAAGGTATCGTATTGGCTGGTGGCAGCGGTACTCGTCTGTACCCAATCACTAAGGGCGTGAGCAAGCAGCTCATTCCTATCTTCGATAAACCAATGGTGTATTATCCGATATCCGTGCTTATGCTCGCAGGTATCAAGGATATCCTCATCATATCAACTCCTTACGACCTCCCGGGATTCAAACGTCTCCTTGGCGATGGTTCTGATTACGGAGTACACTTTGAATACGCAGAACAACCATCACCTGATGGTCTTGCACAGGCATTCATCATAGGCGAGAAATTCATCGGCGATGATGACGTGTGTCTCGTGCTTGGTGATAATATCTTCCACGGACGTGGATTCTCTGGTATGCTCAAGGAGAGCGTGGAGAATGCCAAGAACGGCAAGGCAACCGTCTTTGGCTACTGGGTGAACGACCCGGAGCGTTATGGCGTGGCAGAATTTGATAAGGAAGGCAACTGTCTCTCTATCGAGGAGAAACCGGCTAAGCCAAAGAGCAACTTTGCCGTTGTCGGTCTTTATTTCTATCCTAACTCTGTAGTTAAGATTGCAAAGACTATCAAGCCTTCACCTCGTGGTGAACTTGAGATTACGACAGTCAATCAGGAATATCTTGCTCAGAAGTCGCTCAAGGTACAACTCCTCGGTCGTGGCTTCGCTTGGCTTGACACAGGTACACATGACTCGCTCTCAGAGGCAAGTACATTCATCGAGGTACTTGAGAAGCGTACTGGTCTCAAGATTGCGTGTCTTGAGGGCATCGCATACCGTCAAGGATGGATTACCAAGGAGAAGCTTCGTGAGGTGGCAGAGCCTATGAAGAAGAACCAGTATGGTCAGTATCTTATCAAGCTTGCAGATACTAACTACTTCGGGGAAGCTGAATGAGAATTAATAATTCAAAATGTAAAATTCAGAATTTACCATTCGGTAAGGACGTTATTTTGCATTTTGAATTTGCATTATTGGTTTTGAATTCTGAATTCTTGGTTTCGCATTCTGAATTATGCATTCTGAATTTTGAATTATGAATTTATATTTCGCTCCCTTGCAGGGATTCACAGAGGATGCCTATCGTCGTATCCACAATCGGCTTGTGGGTGGCGTTGAGGCTTATTACACACCGTTCATACGTCTGGAGCATGGTGGTTTGCGCTCAAAGGATCTCAGGGACATACGTCCTGAGTTCAACGAAGGCGTGAATGTCATCCCTCAGATAATTGCCAATGGCGGAGACGAGTTCCGTACCGTGCTTGATGCCGTGCGAAGGGATGGTTACGACCGTATAGACATCAATATGGGTTGTCCGTTCACGCTTCAGGCGCGTCATGGTAGGGGAGCAGGAATACTTCCGCATCCTGACAAGGTGCGTGAGATTTGCGACATAGTCAAGGCTACTCCCGATGTACGCTTCTCCGTAAAGATGAGGCTCGGCAACGAGTCGGCAGAAGAATGGAAGGATATACTTCCTGTCCTCAACGATACACCGCTTGTCAATATCGCCGTTCATCCACGTGTTGCCACACAGCAATACAAGGGCGATGTGGATATGGCGCAGTTTGAGGCGATACTTGCGCAGTCTCAGCATCCAGTCATTTATAATGGTGATGTGTGTACGCTTGATGACATTCGCCGCATGGAGGCGGCTTATCCTTCGCTTGCAGGCATAATGATAGGCCGTGGACTTCTTGCCCGTCCGAGTCTTGCCCGTGAGTATGCTGAAGGAGGGGAGTGGACGGAACAGAAATGTCTCCAGCTCATACGTCGTATTCATGACGAACTCTTGGAACATCATCGTTCCGTAATCCCAAGTGAAGACCAGCTCCTCGGTAAGATTCGCACTTACTGGGAATACATGGAGCCAACGCTTGGCAAGAAAGCATATAAGAAAATCATGAAGGCTGGCAACCTCAAGAACTACCTCTTGGCGGTAGCAGAGGTGGGGTAATTAATTAATGAGTAATGAGTAATTAGGAGTGAGTAATTAGAAATTAGTAATGAGTAATTAGTAATGAGTAATTAGTAATGAGAAATGAGTAATTAGTAATGATTTCCTCTTGCAACCTCTTCTATCCTATAGCTTCCTATGCCTCTCTCAATAACTCAAAAACTTACAAACTCAAAAACTTACAAACTTACAAACTTACAGAACACTTTGAACTCTTCACAGCTTGACATACTTGACCTTCTGGTGCTGAATCTCGGATATGTAGAGTCACATCGCAGATGGACGGTAAATGGTCTTGAGTCACCATTTGCCCGCATATACTATGTCGAGAAGGGACATGGCAAACTTATGCTTCGGGACAAGACCATAGAGGTCACTCCGGGACATCTTTACCTTGTTCCGTCATTTGTCAAGCATGACTATGTGTGTGAGCCGGGTTCAGGATTGTATTACCTCTTTGTCTTTGAGGAGTTGAAGCATCAGACAGATTTGTTTGATATGTACGACTTCCCAGTTGAGGTGCCTGTTGAGGATGACGCTCTCTTCCTTTTCCGCTATTTCTGTCGTGCGTTCCCACAACTGGCAATACAACAGGCACATTCCGACCCAGAGGGTTATGACAATCATGAGGCATTCTCCATGTTCTCATCCCGATACAGAGGTATGCACTTGTATCAGAGAGCACAGCTGAGAGGTATGGTATATATCGTGTTCTCCAAGTTCATGGTAGATGCCAAGCCTAAGATGTGGACGGAAGACCCACGCCTCCAGAAGGTGCTGAAATATATACTCGAACACCTTGAGGAAGAGATAAATGTGGAGAAACTTGCGGATATAGCTTGCCTTACCAAGCCATATCTCATACGTCAGTTCAAGCAGACGCTTGGAATGGCGCCTTTGCAGTTTATTACCCAGAAGAAGATTGAAAAAGCACAACTGCTTCTCGTTACCGATGACAGGACTGTACAGGACATAGCACAGGCAGTTGGTTACTCTGATTCTTCCTATTTCGTCCGTCTGTTCAAGAAGAAAGTCGGTATGACTCCACAAGAGTATAGAAACAAGATGGAATAGGATTTTATTTTAATCAGATAGGACAAAATTGTCGTATTCTAAGAATAAATGTCAGTTTTTTCATTCTCTATGCTTACTATTGGGATAATGTATCTTACCTTTGTACCAACAAAACAAAGATAAGACAAAACTATTTATGAACAAAATCTCAATCGTGGCATCAGCAATGATGCTTTCTGCGTCTTCTGCATTTGCAGGAGGACTTATGACAAATACAAATTATCACATCGCTTTTGACCGTATGATGGCTCGTGGTGCATCATTCGATATTGATGCTGCTTACAGCAATCCTGCCGGTCTTGCATGGGGACACGACGGCTTCCAACTTTCACTTAACTTCCAGAAGCCTTGGCAGAATCGTGACATCGAGACAAATATTCCTAATTTCCTCGCATATCCTGGTGTATATAATGGATACAACGGTTTCGAGAATAAGAAGTTTGAGGGTAAGGCATCTGCTCCAATTGTTCCAGCTCTCTTTGCTTCATACAAAAAGGATAAGATTGCTGTATCTGCCATGATTGGTATCGTAGGTAGTGGTGGCTTCGTGGAATATAAGGAAGGTGTGCCTATGTTCAACTCACTCGTTATGGGTAGCATCTTTGAGCAGACTTTGAAGGCTTATGGTGCTACTAATGTTGTTACTCCTAATATGTACACTATCGACTCTAACGTTAAGGGTAAGCAATATATATATGGTGGACAGGTGAACTTCACATATAAGTTTACAGATTACCTCGCAGCTGCTGTTGGTGTTCGTGCCAACTACTATGATGGTTACAGCCGTGTAAACTTGACAGCCACAACACATAATGGTCAGACTCTTGCAGACATGAAACTCGACTGCACACAGCGTGGATGGGGATTTGCTCCTATCGTGAGCCTTGACTATCATCAGGGACCTGTTACTGTTGCTGCACGTTATGAGTTCCGCACAAAAATAAACACAAAGAATGACACAAAGGAAATACCTGCTCAGCTTGTAGCTGAACGTCCTGACCTCGTTGCTCCATACCTTGACGGCAACCACGTTCGTTACGACATGCCATCGCTCCTTTCTGTAGCTGTTGGTTATGAGTTCACTCCAAGTCTCCGTGCAACTGCTGAATACCACTTCTTTGACGATAAGAATGCAAAGATGGCTGGTGATCGTCAGAAGACTCTTGAGGGTGGTACAAACGAGTACCTTCTCGGTCTTGAGTATGACATCAACGAGAAGTTTACTATCAGCTGTGGTGGTCAGCGTACTGACTACGGTCTTTCTGACGACTATCAGCAGCACACATCATTTGCATGCGACAGCTACAGCGTAGGTCTTGGTGGTGCATGGAACATCAACGACAAGGTTCGTCTCAATGCTGGTTACTTCGTAACTCTCTATACTGATTACACTAAGGAGTACACCGCAGATAAGGGTGGTTACATGGGAACTGGTTTCCCTGGTACAGATACATTCTCACGTACTAACCACGTTATCGGTATCGGAATCGACTATAAGTTCTAAATATATTAAGTTTTTAGGTTTGTGAGTTTTGTTTAGCATGGGAAAGCATATCCGCAAGAACTAAAAAACTTCATAAACTTAAAAACTTAATAATAACCATTGCCGTTACGAACAGTCTCAGGTTTACTGAGATTGTGATGGCTCGTAAAATTCCATTTATTTTTTATATCTGCCGTGTCCAATGGGTACGGCAGATATTTTTTATTGTCCAATGTTTTGTCAATAGTTAGTGACACTAACATGTGATTTGTTGAATAGCAATTCCTATATTTCCCTCTGATAAACTTGGAGTGTCAAGATGTGCCAAACTCTTATGTGGCACATCTCCTGTGTAAATATGATGTTTAGAGTGCGTATGTATTATGATTAAGGTGGATAAGTATGGTTCTTTTCTGTGCGTACTATGCTTGTTACCCACCGCTGCTTGGCTCTATTGCCTTATACACTAGATATATGCAGACGATGCCGATGGTGAGGGCAACCAAGTCAATCCATAGGAAGCCTTGACCGAGCATCATGTGGCCGATGAAGGTGGTGCGGAAAGTCGTGAGCCATTGCCATGTTATGAGTTGCGAGAACTCTGTGAGGTATGAATGTATAAGGCTTACGATGGCTACGGTATTTAGGTTCCGTCTTACCAGTATGATGCGCCAGATGCAGAACACCATCATTGCCCATAGAGCATCGCCTACCTCTTCTGTTAGCCAGTCGATGTGGCGTGAAAGGAGTCCAAAAGGGATGAGTATGGCAATGGCTATCAATGATGTCAGGATACGTCTTTTCATGATGAGTTCTGGTGTAAGAATAAACACAGAGGACACGAAGAGCTGAGGGTAATTGTTCATGTCTTTGACAAATATAGCCTCTGTGCCTTTCGTGTTCTCTGCGTTTCAAGATAATCTTTACTCCTTGGCAAAGAGTTTTGGATAGCGTTCTGTGAGTTTGACAGGACGGCCATTCTCCATGAAACAATGGGTGGACTTGCCTGTGAAGACGATGTCGTCACCCTTGCGACCGATGTAGTTGAATGTGAACTTCAGGGCAGATACCTCGCCAAGGTTTATCTCTATGCGTATCTCGTCCTGAAATGTGGTGCTCTTCTTGTACTGACACTTCACCTCGATGACAGGTGACACGATGCCCTCTGCCTCAATCTTCTCGTAGCCGTAGCCTATGCGGTCAAGAAAATCGACACGTGCTTCTTCCATGAAGCGGATGTAGTTGGAGTGGTGAGTGATACCCATGCGGTCGCACTCGTAGTATGTCACCTTGTGGATGTATTCGTTCATATCTTAATTTGTTTTATGTTGTTTCGAGGTGCAAAGATAAGGCTTCGGTTTATATTATGAAACGAAAATCAAGAAAATTGTTTCCTATAGCTCTTGTAATTGCCGCATGGCTCAATAGTTTATGAGTGTCGTCCTGAGCGATACATATAAAATGTGAACAAAATGTTGCATGATTCTCACAAAAAATATATACCTTTGCTTTTGGTTAATTGCTAACTCTTTTGAAACGAAAATTTAGAAAATTACGGAAAATTATTGTTTCTTAAAAAACACAGAGGACACAGAGAACTCAGAGGACAAGATTAAATTGTTTTCTTTTGTTTTCCTATGTTTTCTTTTGTTTTTCCAATTGGCGCACGATGCGCAGGAAAGGAATAATGTGAAGATTTCCTCCCTACGGTCAGAGAGAATAGTTGGATTAAAGGTTGGTAAGATTACCTTCGGTGAGAAAAGTTGGTAATTTAGTCGCCCATGGCGACGGGTTCTAAAAAATCTTTATGCCAAATTTTCTTTAATTTTCTAAATTTTCGTTCTTAAAAATATGTCAGCGAAAATGAACATGATGTTTAACTTGAAAATAAAAACAGAAAGCGATATGAAAAAGTATTTTGCACCATCAGAACTTATCATAAATGAGGATGGCTCTGTGTTCCATCTTCATGTACGTCCAGATCAGATTGCTCATAAGATTATACTCGTAGGCGACCCAGGTCGTGTGCCTCTCGTGGCTTCACACTTTGACAATATCGAATGTGACATCCAGAGTCGTGAGTTCCGTACCATCACAGGTACATACAAGGGCAAGCGTGTGTCTTGCGTCTCTACTGGTATCGGTTGTGACAATATAGACATCGTGATGAATGAGCTTGATGCTCTCGTGAACATCGACTTCAATACTCGTGAGGAGAAGGATGAACTCACTTCGCTTGAGATTGTACGTGTAGGTACTTGTGGCGGTCTTCAGCCTTACACTCCTGTTGGTACGTTCGTACTCTCCGAGAAGAGTATCGGCTTTGATGGTCTTCTCAATTTCTATGCTGGACGTAACGAGGTGTGCGACCTTACCTTTGAGGAGGCATTCAAGGCACACATGCATTGGAATCCGCTCAACTGTGCACCATATGTAATCGATGCTAATCCTGAGCTTACTGCACGTATCTGTGGTGATGGTGACTGTGTGAAGGGTGTTACTATTGCTTGTGGAGGATTCTTCGGTCCACAGGGACGTGAACTCCGTGTGCCACTTGCAGACCCTAACCAGAATGAGAAGGTGGAGTCATTTGAGTACAAGGGCTACCGCATCACCAACTTCGAGATGGAGTCTTCTGCCCTCGCAGGTCTTGCACGTCTTCAGGGACACCGTGCCACAACCGTCTGCATGGTTATTGCCAACCGCCTTATCAAGGAGGCTAACACTGGTTACAAGAACACCATCGACAACCTCATCAAACTCGTTGTGGAAAGAATATAACTTGCATTGTGAAGAATGAGACCCTTCGGTGGGCATTCTTCACAATGCAAGAGTTAAAAGTTAAAAAATTAAAAGTTATAAGTTGGAGATTACTCGTATCATTTCATAAAATGAACTTCAAATCTCTTGACTCAACTGACTAATATATCGTATATTAAAGCTTCCCTCCTTGCGTGGGAGGCTTTTTTACTTTCCTCTTTTTTGAAAAGCAAAGTTAAATTTTTTTGTTTTTCTTGTTTAAGAATGAATACTTCGTTCGTTATATAGTCGGATGAAGCAAATAATCATCCATGAAAGATAAGATGGAACAATCAGAGTTTGAACATATAGCACATAGGCTGAGGAGCAAGGCACATGGCATTGCTATCCTTTACGGCTTTTCGCAGGACGATGCGGAAGACGTGGCGCAGGATGTCATGTTGAAGCTCTGGGGAATGCATGAGGCTGTAGAGTGCGGCTCACGTATCGTCGCTTATGTTGGTATCATGGCAAAGCATTGTTGCATTGATCGGATAAGAACAAGGCGATCGGATGTCAGACTTGACGATACAATAGAAGTCGTGAGTAACGAGAGTCAGGCAGACATGCTTGAGTATAAGGAACTGGAGACATGGCTCGATAAGCGTATTAGCAATCTGCCGAGTACCTCGGGCATTATTCTCAGGATGCGCCAGATTGAGAATCGTGAGCTTGACGAGATAGCGTCAATACTCGGAATCAGTAAGGCGTCGGTATCGACACTTCTGTCAAGAGCAAGACGCCAATTGTTGGACGAACTAAAAAGGAGGAACAAAAGATGACTACACGCATAGAATACACACAGGAACAGGTGGAGGTGATGCTCAGTCACTTCATGGAAGGTACGTCTTCCCTTGAGGAGGAGGCTATGCTTGCCAACTATTTCCGTACTCACGACGTGAAGGACGAATGGCGCGAGTACAAGGAGATGTTTGCCATGTTTGATGCCGAGTGTGTGGAGGTCGATGATACTCCTCGCACGGAAGACGGCTCTTTGGCTGAGATGCCAAAGAGAGTGGAACTGAAACCTAAGGTTCTGCTATATAGAAGTCTCGGTATAGCTGCATCCATTGCTGTTGTCGTCACAATAAGTATTATGTTGAATGGACATGACCAAGTGGCGGAACAGGTGGCAGAGAATGACACTACAAATATTGTTCAGGAGATTGAACGTGTGGTGTACGACTCTCCTAAGCATCAGATGGCAGACAATGCCGAGCAACAAGTGGTACTGCCAGTTGTACAACGTGTCAAGGTTCATAACATTCCAAAAGCCATAGCCAAGGCTGAGATTAATGACACGGTGGCTACGGTCAATGAGGCTAACGTGGATTCAATGGTGATAGAACATCATGACGCTCGCCAGTACAGACGGATGCCACAGGACTACATGGCAGAGATAGATATGGACAGAATAATAAATGATATAAAGGCAAGGGGCGACAAGATACGCGAAGAGGTGGAAATCGCTTGTTCTCCGAAGCTTTACTAAACATAAAAACAGAAATGATTATGAAAAATATTATATTTACACTCATGCTGCTGATTGCAGGTCAGTATGCAAGCGCACAGAATCCTAAGATAATGGAATTGTGTCATTATGTTGATTCGATGAAATTAGGTAGCTGTCGAGTTATATATACTGCTGGGGATGGTGAAGCAACTCGTATTGCGGTAACTATCTCACTCTATGATGTAAACGATGATAATGCCGTCATGGTTGATAGGCAAGGACGAGTTGTTGATAATTGGCACACCTCTAAGGAGAGGTCTGAGTTGAGTAAGCGAATGACACAAGTATGTGAAGAATTATCAGAGGATGCCGTTGATGCTTATCGTGTAGAGTGGCATCGTAAGTTGCAGGATGTTTATAAAAGGATGAACGGTAAAGCTCTTGACAGCTGTGAGGCAAATCCTATCGTTGATGATGTGGAGTATGCCATTGTGATGGATAGGGATGATGACTGGAAGGATTCAGGAGAGGTTACACCTTCAAGTGTAAGAAAAAATGTAAAAGAAAGTCTTCGTTTTCATCATTCTGCGATATGGTCAATAAGCAATTTTAAATGGAATGAACTTCGTCCTATGCCTATATATACGGACTCTCTTGTATATTACTGTTCCATCGATTCGGTTGTTGCAGAGCGTAAGTATATTGATGTCAAGGATTATATGAATCATGTAAAGCCAATACTTAAAGGCATTAAGCATCGCAATGTCAGCTATTATTGTGATTCAGTTCTCACGCAGGAAGTTGCAGATGAAATGTATTCTGTAATACGTTATCCAGAGAATTGTGCACCATATCCATCAAGTACGGAAGGAGTGATTTATGAGTTTGAGTCAAAGGAACAATATGATGATATATATAAACGCATATTGGACGCTACGGTAGAGTATGTGAAGCTTCATCCTGATGTGGGATATAGTAATATTGAATTGACAGACTCTGAAATTGATTTTATTGATGTTGGGGTGCGTGATGTTATAGGAACATTGAACTACAAGATGCGAGAAGGTAAGGCACCAAAGAACTTTAATGTGCAATTCCGTGGCGTGAAAGAACATGAACAAAGAATGGATGACAACGGCTTTATGTATAGAGTTAACACGAGTTCAAAGTATTATCTTCTTATCATGGACACAACGGGTGATTTGCATTTGCCAAGACAATGGGACAAAGCCTCAAGGTGTGTGAATGGTAAATACACATACTTGAAAGGTATGGGCAAGTGATGAATGAACGCAATGGCTATTTTGCCCCTGTTCATCGTACCTCATTTGATATGGCATATCAATCCTCGTTCGATATACCACATCAATCCTCGTTCGATATGGTACATCGTACCTCGTATGATGTTGCACATCTTACCTCGTTCGATTTACACGTTCAATACATGGGCTGGTGAAATAGTGGCACGCTCCGTCAGAAAATAATTGACGCTCCGTCAGATTTTGGCTGACGGAGCGTCAATGCTTTCTGTGTGTGCGCCAGAGACGGCGCACTATGTAATAATGTGATTGCCTATAAGGATGCCTCGCTCCTATGGTATCTACTCCCCGCCCTGAAAGGGAGGGGTTGGGGGAGGGTCCGTGGGGTTGGGGCTTCCTTACCTAATATCAATCACAGGAATGTTGTCCTTGTCATTGTAGTAGAGGTTCTCGCCTGCCATACCCCAGATGAAGGTGTAGTAGTAAGTACCTGCTGCAGCGTGCATAGACCACTCTGGTGACATGATTGCCTGCTCATTGTGGAGCCATACGTTACGGCTTTCCTGTGGCTGACCCATCACGTGAGATATTGTCTGCTCTGCAGGAAGGTTGAAGTAGTAGTAAGCCTCGATACGGCGACCGTGAGTGTGAGGTGGCATAGTGTTCCATACAGCACCTGGGTTGAGCTGTGTGAGACCGAGCTGAAGCTGGCATGGTCCTTCCTCAAGTACGTCGTTGACGATGAGCTTATACACTGTACGGTTGTTTGCCTCCTCTACTGTTCCTACTGGTCCCCATACGGCAGCCTTGAGCGAACCCTTGCGACCATCGAGTGTAATCCACTGTGTCTTGTAGTGCTGGTGAGCTGTTGCTGAGTTGAGGTAGAACTTAGCTGGCTTCTTGGCATCCTTTGAACGAAACTCAACGCTCTTGTTCACGTCCTTGTCCTTACCGATGTGTCCACGTCCGATGTAGAGTGCCTCCTTTGGTGAGAGAGCATACTCCTTACCGTCAACGATGACAACACCGTCACCCTGTCCGCAGTTTACTACGCCAAGCTCACGGTTGTACATGAAGTACTTCTCCTTGATTGTCTTGTCAACATCGAGACCAAGCTCAAAGAAGTTCTCAAGCTTGAGAGTCTTGTTTACTGGCATCGCTCCACCGAAGATGAAGCGGTCGTAGTGAGAGTAAGTGAGGAGGATTGAGTCTGCCTCCATAACCTTCTCCATGACGAAACGCTCACGGAGAGTCTTTGTGTCATAGTGCTTCACATCTTCTGGATGGCAAGCTGTCTGGAAACGAACATGCTGGTTGCCGACGAAACGGTCAGCCTCCTGTGCATTTGCTGTGATAGATGCAACGAGTGCTGCAAGTAAGAAAATCTTTTTCATAATGATTATTATTGGCCCCCTCCCAGCCTCCCCGAGGGGAGGAGCTGGATGAGGCTGTTATTTTTTTGTTTTTATACTTTTTATTCTATGTTAGGATTGATGTTCCCCAGTTGTTGTGTCGCTCCCTCCCCTTTGGGAGGGCTGGGCTGTTGGGCTTTTTAGTTCTTCCTATTCCACACAAGCAGTCCTACTGCGATGATGGTGAGTATTCCTGCTCCGATGTACTTGAGATAGTTCATACATCCATATATGAGGAATGCGATAGGAGATGATGCAAAGTCAAGTGAACCTGCGCTGAAGCCTTCTGGAACACGTACGGCTGCATCGTCAGGATGTGCTGCTGATACCTGCATAGCTGCACTTGTGAAGTCGCCAGACATGAGAGTGACGAACACAAGTCCGATGGCTATCACTACGAGGCCCACGATGAAGCTCTTCACCACATTACCCTTGGTGTAAGGAAGAACCATCACGAAGACATAGAACATACCTGCGAGACTTGCAAGAGGGAGGAACTGGTTGATGCCGAGCTTGGAGAGTCCTACTGCGAGTACGAGTGTCACAGGGATAAGAAGGAGTGACACGATGAGTGTAGTAGGATGTCCGATGACGAGTGCTGGTGACATACCGATATAGAACTCCTTCTTGTCGCCGAACTTCTTGGCGATAAGCTCACGTGTTGCCTCTGATATTGGCTTGAGACCTTCGATGAAGAGACTTGTGATACGTGGGATAAGTTCCATGACAGCTCCCATCTTGATACCGAGTCCGAGTGTTGCAGGAATGCCCTCAACGAGTTCCTGAGCATCCTTGCATGCGAGGCAGCCGATGACGATACCGATGATGACACCGAGGAAGAGAGGTTCGCCGAAGAGACCGAACTTCTTCTTCATTCCTTCTGCGTCGATGTTGAGTTTGTCAAAACCAGGAATCTTGTCGAGTGCCTTGCCGATGACGAGTGCGAAAGGCATGAAGCCTTGACAGAATGGCTGTGGAATGGATATTCCTTCCATGCCTGGGTAGAACTCCTGAAACGCCTTGGCTGTGCGGTCTGCAAGTACGAGAGTGATGATGTAGCAGATGATGGCTGCAAAGAATCCCCATGCAACTGGGAAGCTCCATCCGAGTCCGTCAGTAAGGAAGTATGTCACAGCGCCTATGAATGCGAAGTGCCAGTAGTTCCAAAGGTCGATGTTGACCGTGCGTGTGCATCCGATGAGGATGAGCAGAAGGTTGATGCCGAGGCATACAGGAATGATGAATGCGCCTACCGTAGTGTTGTAAGCCACAGATGCGGCAGCTGGCCATCCCATGTCGAATACGTTGAGTTCAAGACCGTAAATCTCAACTACCTTGTTGAGGGCAGGTCCAAGACTTGATGTGAGAAGTCCTGTGATTACTCCGAGTCCTACGAAGCCGACTCCAACGTAAAGTCCGCTCTTGAGTGCCTTTGAGAACTTGATGCCGATACATACGCCGAGTATGGTGAAGATGATAGGCATCATCACCGCTGCACCCAGTCCGATAATGTACGAGAAGATGTTTTCTATTATGTCCATGTTAGTATAATTGGTTTTAGTAAAGTTGTTAGTTCGTTGTGTTCTGGAGTGTACCAATGACGGCGCACGAGACTGCCGTTTATGTTGCCCTTTTTCCGCACCTTTTGCCTTTGTGCTGCTCGCTTGGCTTTCGGTGCGCTGCCGTCACCCTCCCTCGGGAGGGCAGGGGTGGGGCTATTTTATCCTCACCTTTATTCCGCTTACCATGAGATAGACTTCGTCAGCCTTGCTGGCTATGTATTGGTTTAACCATCCTTGCAGGTCGGTAAAGCGACGCTGGATGATGTTGTCGCTTACTCCGCCAAGACCAATCTCGTTGGTCACGAAGATGAATGTTGCATCCTGTGATGTGAAGCGGTCAAACTCCTCTTTCATCTGTGCGAGAACATCGTCAACGCTCCTTGATGAGTCCTCAAAGTCTTCACGGGAGTCAAAGAGGAAATTCGTTGCCCACAGCGTTACGCAGTCGATGAGTACGACCCTGCCGCTCACGTCATGATGACTCAACCATTTCTCCTCTTCTATATTAGTCCATTGAGGACCACGTCGCATCTGGTGACGTTCAACACGATGTCGGAACTCATCGTCCCATATCCGTGAGGTGGCAAGATATATTGGTGAGTCGCTTAGAGTAAGAGCCAGACGCTCTGCCTCCTCGCTTTTACCCGAACGTTGTCCTCCTGTTATTAGTATAGTTTTCATCGCTTTTTGTGAAATTAAGCAATGCAAATATGGGGATTATTTTTGAAAGAACATACATATACGGTCACATTTTGATTGTTTTTTAGGGAAATGTTTGTCTGTTTGAGTATAAAGTGCTACTTTTGCCCTCGCATTTGGTTCCCCCTGCGTGTAAAAAAGAGCGATGAGTGGGGCTAAGATGGGAATGCAGTGAAATTCTGCAACATTACCCGATGCTGTGAGTCCTTATTCGAGGGCGGCGTTCGTTTAGGAGCCACTGGCCATGAAAAGCTGGGAAGGTTGCGTCGTCAAGGGATTAAGTCAGAAGACCTGCCATTTGCCATAGAAGTGAATTGTCTGCGGGATTACGGACAACGGAATCTGACATATATAGAACATGATTAGAAAGATTTTAGTAGCTAATCGTGGCGAGATTGCAATACGTGTTATGCGTAGCTGCTATGAGATGGGCATACGTTCTGTTGCCGTCTATAGTACTGCTGACCGTTTGTCTCGTCATGTGCTCTTTGCGAATGAGGCAGAGTGCATCGGTGGTGTTGCGAGCAGCGACAGTTACCTGAATATTGACCATATAATTGAGGCTGCAAAGAAGCACAAGGTCGATGCAATCCACCCTGGTTATGGTTTTCTTAGTGAGAATGCAGAGTTCGCTCGCCGTTGCGAGGCGGAAGGATTCATCTTTATCGGTCCACGTCCAGAGACAATGGAAGATATGGGCGACAAGATTCGTGCCCGCATCAAGATGATTGAGGCTGGAGTGCCTGTTGTTCCTGGTACTCAGGAACAGCTCAACTCAGGTGAGGAGGCTGTGGAAGTATGTCGTAAGATTGGTTTCCCTGTAATGCTCAAGGCTTCACAAGGTGGTGGCGGTAAGGGTATGCGTCTTATCGAACGTGAGGAAGACGTAATCGAGATGTACAATGCTGCCAAGAGCGAGGCAATGGCTGGCTTCGGCGATGATACTGTCTATATCGAGAAGTTCGTTGAAGAACCACATCACATCGAGTTCCAGATTCTTGGTGACAAGCATGGCAACATCATTCACCTCTATGACCGTGAGTGCTCTGTTCAGCGTCGTCACCAGAAGGTTGTGGAGGAGAGTCCGTCTCCATTCATCGATCAGGAACTTCGTGAGGAAATGGGACGCAAGGCTGTTGCTGCTGCCAAGGCAGTTGGCTATGTAGGTGCAGGAACAATCGAGTTCCTCGTTGACAAGCACCACAACTTCTACTTCCTTGAGATGAACACACGTCTTCAGGTAGAGCACCCAATCACAGAGGAAGTGGTAGGTATGGACCTCGTAAAGGAGCAGATCCGTATTGCTGACGGATTGCCACTTTCACGCAAGCAGGAAGAAATAAAGCAGAGAGGCCACGCTATCGAGTGCCGTATCTGTGCCGAGGATACAGAGAACAACTTCATGCCTTCGCCAGGTGTCATCAAGCAGTTGACAGAACCACACGGAATAGGTACACGTATCGACTCATACGTATATGAAGGATATGAGATTCCTGTACACTATGACCCAATGATTGGTAAGCTTATTGTGTGGGCAACTACACGTGAGTATGCTATCGAGCGTATGCGTCGTGTGCTCTACGAGTACAAGATTACGGGACTTACTACTAACATCCGTTATCTCCGTCGTATCATCGACGTGCCAGACTTCAAGAACGGTGACTACAATACATACTTCATCGAACGTAATCAGGACCGTCTCCGTCCACGTCCGGGATTCAAGAACGACAGTGAGCCAATGGCAATCATTGCTGCTTACATCGACTATCTCATGAATCTTGAGGAGAACACTCCAAACCCTCCAACAGATGGTTCTGCCATCAACCGCTGGAGAGCATTCGGACTTCAGAAGGGAGTATTGAGAGTGTAGCCCCCTAACCCCCGAAGGGGGCAGCCATTCGGAACATATAATGAATGTGTGAAGGATGGATGCAATCGGGGACAAGGAAATCTCAAGTCTCAATTTTGTTATTTGTGTGTACCGGACTAATCGTTTGCAAATATCCGGAGGCATAAATTTGAGATTATAGATTATAGATTTTATTTATGGAAATACAAGTAGGAAATAAGATATGCGAAGTTACCTTGCTCAACAAGGAAGGTAACAATGTCAAGATAGACATCGACGGCAAGGTGTATGACGTTGACGTGGCAATGCTGCAGAACGGCACTTGTTCCATTCTCTATGACGGGAACTCATACAATGCCGAGATGATAAAGAATGCTGAGGGTAAGCACTACCGTGTGAACCTCAACTATTCTACTTACACTATTGACATGCTTGACTCACAGGCAAAATACATGAAGATGCGCAAGCGTGGTGCACAGGATGGTGCACAGGCAGACGTCATCGCAGCTCCAATGCCTTGTAAGATTGTGAAGGTTTATGTCAAGCCGGGTGATGAACTCAAGGCTGGCGACACAGTTCTTACTATGGAGGCAATGAAGATGCAGTCAAACTACAAGGTGAGTGCTGACTGCAAGGTGAAGGATGTGCTCGTTGCTGAGGGCGACAGCGTAAGCGTAGAACAAACATTAATTAGATTGGAGGTTAACAATGGCTAATAAACTTACAGCAAGAGAAAGAATAGAGACACTCCTCGACAGTGGTACATTCGTAGAGATGGACAAGCACGTTGTTCATCGTTGTACTGACTTCGGTATGGAGAATAAGAAGTTTGAGGGTGACGGTGTCATCTCAGGTTATGGTAAGATTGACGGACGCATTGTGTTCGTATATGCATTCGACTTTGCTGTACTCGGTGGCTCACTCTCTGCTGCCAATGCACAGAAGATTGCAAAGGTACAGGACCTCGCACTCAAGAATGGTGCGCCTATCATCGGTCTCAACGACTCAGGTGGTGCACGTATTCAGGAAGGTGTTGAGTCTCTCACAGGTTTTGCACACATCTTCCGTCGCAACGTGATGGCAAGTGGTGTAATCCCACAGATTAGCGCAATCCTCGGTCCATGTGCAGGTGGTTCATGCTACTCTCCAGCACTCACAGACTTCATCCTCATGGTTAAGGAACAGAGCCAGATGTTCGTTACAGGTCCTAATGTAGTAAAGGCTGTGACAAACGAGGATGTTGACAAGGAGACTCTCGGTGGTGCAATGACTCACAACTCTGTGAGCGGTGTAAGCCACTTCATCTGCAAGGATGATGAGGAGACACTCATGACTATCCGTGAACTCATCGGTTTCATCCCTTCTAACAACATGGAGGATGCACCTGTTCACCCAGTTACTGACGAGATTACTCGTGTGTGCCACGAACTTGATAACGTGGTACCAGAGAACCCAAATATGCCTTACGATATCCGTAACATCATCGAGCCAATCTGCGACCAGCAGTATTTCTTCGAGGTGCAGCCAGAGTTCGCAAAGAACATCGTAGTTGGTTTCGGTCGTATGGCAGGACGTACAGTCGGATTCGTTGCTAACCAGCCAAACTTCCTTGCAGGTGCACTTGACATCGACGCAAGCGACAAGGCAGCACGTTTCATCCGTTTCTGCGACTGTTTCAATATTCCTCTCATTGCACTTGAGGACGTACCTGGATTCCTCCCAGGCGTACAGCAGGAGCACAATGGTATCATCCGTCACGGTGCAAAGATTGTTTACGCATTTGCCGAGGCTACAGTGCCAAAGATTACACTCATCACTCGTAAGGCTTACGGTGGTGCTTACATCGTGATGAACAGCAAGTGTATCGGTGCTGATGTCAACTTTGCATATCCAACAGCCGAGATTGCCGTTATGGGTGCTGAGGGTGCTTGCAACATCCTCTACCGTAAGGCTACTCCAGAGGAGCGTGCACAGAAGATTGAGGAGTACCGTGCTAAGTTTGCTAATCCACTTCCTGCTGCACAGCTTGGTTACATCGACGAGATTATCGAGCCAAAGGATACTCGTATCCGCCTCATTCAGGCTCTTGAGATGACTCGTAACAAGAACCAGAGCAACCCTCCTAAGAAGCATGGCAACATGCCACTCTAAAGGTTTGTAGGTTCGTGAGTTTTTAAGTTTTTTAGTTCTTGCGGGAATGTTAAATTCGCTTTGGGTTTATAGTTTCTTGCAGAATTAGAACGGAAAACTTCAAGAACCGAGAGCAAGGGAATGAGTTATTACTCAATTAGAATTAATTCGTGAAATCAATAAATATAATCATTTAAAGTTTGTAAATGGAGCATCTCAACTGTGAAGTTGGGGTGCTTTTTTTGTGCCTAAGCTCCCTCCCCTTAGAGGGGGAGGGCAGGGGAGAGGGTCTTCATATACTCCCCTATGCTCGTGTAGTCCTTGCCGCCAGCTCTTACGCCCACGTTCTCGTAGGTCATGCCGTCACGGATAGTCTTGCGCAACTCGTTGTTGGCAGTGAAGATGATGCGTGGAGACGAAATCATCGTGCGTGCGTTGAACTTGTCTGGCGATTCCGCACCCTCCGACTTGAATGATATACGCATGAATCCGATGCCCGGAATCTCCACCGTGCGTCCCATCAGCAGGAGCTGCACGGCATACTGGTTGAACTGGTCAACGGCAGCCTCCATCTCCTTTGGCGTTATTGCCATGCCTACCGAAGCGTTCTTTGCAAACTGGCTGGTCTTCATCGGACGCTCATACACTGGCTTTGCATAGAACTTGATTGTCTTGTCCTGTTTGTCTAACGGATTTGCTTTCCGCTCTATTAGTCTGTATTTCCCCATAATCTTAGAAGTTTTAATTAAGTATTCTTGTTAGTTCTTAATCGGACTATCGATAGTTGGAGCCTCTGACTAATGGTAGTCGCACATTCTGACTAATGGTAGTCATTTGCTGTCACTAATGGTAGTCACGTCCCACTACTACCATTAGTCGCTGGCAAATATACACATTTCTCCGTTCCGACACATCTGATAATTATGATTTTTGCATCCGCATGCCGATTATTGAATCTATGTCAATGCCGTCTTAATACTCTGCCCCTTCTTTATTTGTATATAGTACAAGGGCGTGCCAGATGACTGACACGCCCTTGTACTATAGGATGTTGACTATTTTAATGGCCATTAAATTAATGACAGTTAAATTAGTTTTTAGCAATCTATCCTTTCTTGATGACAGACTCAGGTATGTTTATTGAACGAAGCGACTCACAATCCTCAAATGCGTCTTCGCCTATGTGGGTTACTGAGTCCGGGATATGAACGGATTCTAATGCATGGCAATATGCGAATGCACCATCGCCTATGCTGGTTACTGAGTCTGGTATGACTACGTCCGTCAGGCTATAGCATGCGCAGAAAGTCCTGTCCTCAATGGTGGTAAGGGACTTAGGAATATGGATGGAACGTAATGTCTCACATTCGTGGAAAGCACTTTCGCCTATGTATGTTACGGAATCTGGGATAATGATGCTTTCTGTTATACATCCTCTGAATGCTTCATTGCTGATGTGAGTTACGGAATCTGGTACGACAAGCGGACTGTCAACTTGGAGACAGTCGAAAGCGTTATTTCCTATTGCTTTGAGGGATTCGGACAGATGTATTGACTTGCATCTGCAAAATTGAAATGCGTACTCATCAATACGAATGACGGAATCAGGCATGATGATGGAGTCGAATTCACATTCATAAAACGTATAGCTGCCAATCCTTGTGACGGAATCGGGAATGACGAAATCTTCCTCATCGCCAATGAATGCGATGAGATGTGTCATGTCTGCAGTGTAGAGACCGTGGTCACGGAACACGAAGTGTCTTGTATTGCAGTCGATGCTGTTCAATTCATAGCAACTTACAAACGGATTTTTTCCAATGCTCGTTACGGAGTTTGGAATATTGATGTGTTCAAGCGATTCGCAGTTGGAGAATGCGCTGTCTCCTATATGTGTTACAGAGTCTGGAATATGTATTGATGTGAGAGATGAACATCCACTAAAAACTCCTTCACCAATGTATGTTACGGAGTCAGGGATGTCTATCTCCTGCAAAGATTCGCAATATGAGAATGCATCATCTCCGATGTGTGTAACAGATGCAGGAATAATGATGGACTGAAATGTACTGTCCTCGAAAGTCTCGTCTCCTATGTGCGTTACTGTGTCTGGGATGGTGAATGTGTCCTTCTTGCCAATATAGGATATTATTCTTGTCATGTCTGCCGTATAGAGGGCATCATCACGGAAGACAAAGTGCTTTGAACGGCAGTCTATATTGGTTAATGACTCGCATCCATTGAAGGGATTGATACCGATATGCCTGACAGATTCCGGTATGGTGACAGATGATAGGTCATCTGTATAAAGCCAGAAAGCCCTGTCGCATATTACCTCTGTTCCTTCGGGAATGGAGTAGTGGGAGGGCAGGTCTTCGCTGCAATCAAGCAGACGTTTCTTGTCCTTGCTGTATTTTACTCCGAACTTGTCTGTCCAACAGTCGTTCAGTTCTTCTTCTGTTGGTTTTGTTATGCTGATATCTTCGTTCATAAGTTTACAGATTAAAATGGTAACATATATCGTATTCTTCACGTTCTTGGCGTGACTATGCATATCATTTCATTCTGGATGAACCTGCATACGAAATACTTGACATATACTTACCGTAGGATTGGTGTGTATTCCATGATAATATTCGTGTCAAGAAAGACTTTCATATTATATTGATGATTTCAGGTAATGTTCCTTTTCAAGTTTCCAGTCGTCAACCTTGCATGCAGAGAAAGCACCAGCAAGGGCAACAATGTCGTTTGCTCCTTTGGCTTTCTTTGCTGTGGAAATGATGTCAGACGTAGTCTTTGATTCTATGTCAAGAATGGTCTTGCTATAGATGTCGTCCTGCTTCTTTGCTTTGGAAATCACCTGCTCTGAAAATTTGCTTTCAAGATTCTTCATTGCATCATCTTTTTTGTTTGGTGCAAAAATAGGCCTTTGGCGTGACATAGCCAAATATTTCATGAAGTAATCTTGTTTCGTGTCATGTTACATCCCTGTTGCTTGTGTAACATAATGTGAAATAGGGAGGCTTTGTGCCCTTTGTGCTATGTGAACGGACTTGGAAATATGTTTATGTTGTAAGACAGAATATTTCAGAAGGTTATGAGGGTAATGTGAAATATCTGTGAACAATTCCTGCAGATAGCGATGAAAATGTGAAATTTTTGTCAACTCCTTTTGGGTGCTTATTCTAACAATATCCCATACTTTTGTGCAGCAAAAAACAAAAGGAATATGAAAAGAATAATTATCACATTGCTCGTCGTGCTGGTGACATTAAATCTTTCGGCACGCAAAAAGAAGACGGACGTTGTTATCAATCGCTCCGACAGTTCTATCACGTTTGTTGTAGATAAGGGATTGCCCAAGCCTACGTATCATCTGAAGGATAGTTTAACTGACCAGTATTATAAATATAAAGGACAATACGATAAAGTGTTAAAGTCAAGTATTGATACGATGAAGGTCTTTAATTTATCCTTTATCAACATCGTTATAAAGGCTTATCAGGAGCATCGTCCGCTGGAGCTGTCGCCTGATGATATATGGCTTTGCATATCTCAGGGTTTTGCACGCCATGTTGTCAATAATGCTGAGGCACTCCGTGACAAGTTCGTATCTCACAAGGACAAGATGAAACTTATTGTTGAATTGCCAAAGCCTTTGTACCTTGATGATGGAGTGACGCCTAATCCTGAAGTGGATTGGGTGAAAATATTCGATACGTTCGTGTCGATGATGAAAGAGAATACGAAGGGTAAGGTGACAGATATCGTGTGTGCGGACTTTACAACGACAACGGTTGACAGCCGTATTGCTTCGCAGATAACGTTGATGTACTCTATGAAGGAGTATTTCGAGTATTGGGGAAGGTATACTGGCTGTGGCTTCCCGTATATTACGCTAAAGGGAACGCCTGATGACTGGAAGAAGGTACTTGACAAGGCACGCAAACTTGAACAGTACGACCTTGGATGGTGGACAAAAGACTTGTACCCTGTGTTGGAGGAATTTGTTGCTGCGTCTAAGGGTAAACCTAATCCAAAGTTCTGGCGTAACATGGTTAAGAAACATACGTTCTATGATGTGGGTGGATGTGGAAGTCGCCATATATTCAAGAACCATAGATATGATGGTTGGCTTCTTACTCTGTTCCCATACGATGAAAAAGGAAGGACGAAGTCTAAAGCCGACTTGAAAAGCCTTGTGGTCAGGGACTTTTTACCGGTAGATTTCATGTACGACTGTGATGGCGTGGTAACCAAAATGGAGTTATGTGCCGGCTTTGCTGGAGCAGAAGAGAATCTCGACACCTATGGTTTGAAGCCAAGCATCGGATGGCTTGTAAGGGAAAAATCCGGAAGTGACCATGGTGTGCAGATGATCACGGTTGAAGAATTGGATGAAATTCTCAAGCAAGAGCGATAGCAGGTCATTTTATTGCAGAAACAGTCAAAAGAGTCGATAATGCGTTTTTTTTATATTACTGTCCGCTAAACATCATACAAAGTCACTCTACCCCTTGAAACCCAGGAGTTGAGTGACTTTCCTTTTTCAGTAAGCCCCATATTTGCATTTATTACTGTTCGC
>JAFYAT010000009.1 GCA_017540585.1 Bacteroidaceae bacterium
CACATGTTGTCTTAGTGTAATGAAACAAGAGGATTTGAAAGTTCGTGTTCATTCGTGTAATTGGCTACGCCGAGCTAAAGGTTCGTGGTAGAGAAAAATCATCACCCACACTCTTTTTTATAGAACCTTAATTTTTTTTTGACAATTTATGACTGATTGGCGATAATTCGTGTCCAAAAAAGAGAATTATTGGAATAAGATTGGTAATTATTGGTAATTATTGTTTTACTCAAGCACACAACGTGTGCATGACTCAAAGAACATATTGATTATTATTTTTTAGTTGGTATGTTTCAGCCTTTGGCAGATTTAAGGACAATAATTACCAATAATTACCAATAATTGATCCAATAAAAATTCTTAGTTTAAGAAAAAAACAGATTCGTGTCATCGTAGTTGCATGACATTTTTTGTGGAGATGAAGAAACAAGCAAACGATAACAAAAGGCAAAAAGTAGGACAATCCTTGCCTATCATACATATTATACTCAATCATTTGGATACGACATGAAAACAGAAAAGGTGTGCCAGTAATAACTGACACACCTCAAACATATATAATCCTTTATTTTCGCATTAACTATCCTTTCCACGTAGGGAAAGAACTGAAATGCGTTTCCTCTTTAGATAGATTCTAAATCAACATTAGTTGTTCTCTGGACGGAGCTGACGAACAACCTCAGCTGTACGCCACATCTCTGAGTTGTGGAGAGCAGCAAGTTCCTTCTCAAGACCTACACGGTAGTCTGGCTTAGAGTTTGCATCGATAGAAATCTGTGCCTCGTTACCTGACTTAACAGATGCGTAGAGCTTCTCAACAACAGGCTTGATGGCATCGTGGAAAGGACCCATCCAGTCGAGGGCACCACGCTGTGCAGTTGTAGAGCAGTTAGCATACATCCAGTCCATACCCTTCTGAGCGAAGAGTGGCATGAGTGACTGAGTAAGCTCCTCAACTGTCTCGTTGAATGCCTCAGATGGTGTGTGACCGTTCTCACGGAGAACCTCATACTGTGCAAGGAGAAGACCCTGGATAGCACCCATGAGTGAACCACGCTCACCTGTGAGGTCAGATGTTGCCTCACGCTGGAATGTAGTCTCGAAGAGGTAACCAGAACCAATACCGATACCGAGAGCAAGTGTACGGTCAAGTGCCTTACCTGTAGCATCCTGATATACTGCGTATGAAGAGTTAAGACCACGACCCTCGAGGAACATAGTACGGAGAGATGTACCTGAACCCTTAGGTGCAACCATGATTACGTCAATATCCTTAGCAGGAACGCAACCTGTGCGGTCGCTCCATGTGATTGCGAATCCGTGTGAGAAGTAGAGAGCCTTACCTGGAGTAAGATACTTCTTGAGTGTTGGCCATACTGACATTACGGCAGCATCTGAAAGAAGACACATTACGATAGAAGCCTTCTCTGCAGCCTCCTCGATAGAGAAGAGAGTCTCGCCTGGCTTCCATCCGTCAGCGATAGCCTTCTCGAATGTCTTACCCTGACGCTGACCAACGATTACGTTGAAGCCGTTGTCACGAAGGTTACAAGCCTGTCCAGGACCCTGAACACCATAACCGATTACTGCGATAAGTTCATCCTTGAGGATTTCACGAGCCTTGTCAAGTGGGAACTCCTCACGTGTCATTACCTCTTCGATAACGCCACCAAAATTCATTTTTGCCATGTTTCTTTATTTATTTTGAGTTAATAAAATTCTTATTTTTGCGATTTTGACTGCAAAGGTAATAATTTATTACCAATCCACAATAAAAATCTTACAATTTATTTGTTTTTATTTACAAACGCTTTACGATTTGTTATCATAAAGCCAGAGGGAATGTCAGAAGTGAATTAAGAATTCAAAATTGTTTTTTCTAAACACAGAGTTCTCAGAGGACTCAGAGCAATTCAAAATGCACAATTCAGAATTAACAATATTTTAGAGCCAAAGACAGCTCTTATAAAGTGAGCGAAGGACAATCCATTACTAATTACTAATTACTCATTCCTAATTACTCATTCCACATTCCTAATTCCACATTCCTCATTCATTACGCGTTCTCCCTGTCTTCTTCTCTCTGAGCGATGTACTGGTCAAGACGCTCGATGCAGGACTTCGTAATAGCGATACGGCCTGAACGGACGAACTGGAGTACACAGCCGAGGCTGTCAAGCTGATTGAAGAGTTCGATGACGTCTGCCGTGATACCAGTCTTCTCTACAATAGTATATGTAGGGTTAACCTCAACGATGCGAGCGTCAAAGCGACGTACGATGCGAGATATCTCCTGGTCGGCAAGAACGGAAGGAGTGGAGAGCTTAAGGAGCGAAGTCTCAAGGATGAATATCTCGTCATCCACGAAACAATTTGCCTGAAGCACATCAATCTTCTTCTCAATCTGCTTAGTGAGCATCTCTGCCATCTCCTGCTTACAATAGCAAGTGATGGTATATTTATGTACACCCGGAGTGCTTGATGAACATACATTGAGTGACTCGATGTTCACCTGACGACGAGTAAACACAGCAGTAATCTGGTTAAGAATACCTGCATAGTTCTCAGAATATATAATGAGAGTGTAGAGAGTGAGACCGTCGTGGTCGAGGAGCGCACCCTCATGTCCTGCTATCGAAGGACGAGCAACGGCATTACGTGTGAATGTCTCATGCTGTGAACCCTTCTGTGTATCGTGTGCGAGTGTTGCCTTACGCTCACGGGCAAGATTCTTCTCAAACGAGTTGCGGTCAATAGCAGCTGCCTCACGTACAGCCTCATTGAAGCCTTGCATCTCGCTTGCCTGTTCAAGCGTGTCCTCACACTTAGCACAAGTATTGCAATCACCGCATTCTGCGGCACCATATTTCTTTTCCTTTTCCATATCAGCCCTTACTTTATCTCCAACAACATTTCGTCAACATTTCCTCCAGGAGGAGTCATTGGCAATACGTTCTCTTCTTCCTTGATAGCACACTGGAGCAAGAATGGTCCGTCTGTATCAAGCATTTCACGTACAGCAGCATCGAGGTCCTTACGGTCAACGACTGTCCTGCAAGGAATGCCGTATGCTGCGGCAATCTTCTCGTAGTCAGGATTCATCATAGGAGTGAACGAATAACGCTTGTTGAAGAACATATACTGCCACTGACGAACATTGCCAAGGAAGTTGTTGTTGAGCATTATCATCTTGACAGGACACTGCTGTTCCATGATTGTTCCAAGTTCCTGAATAGTCATCTGGAAACCGCCGTCGCCTGCAAACATACATACCGTACGGTCTGGTGCCCCGAAGGCTGCACCTATGGCAGCAGGAATACCGAAGCCCATAGTACCGCATCCACCAGAAGTGACAACGGAACGTGGCTTTGTGAACTTGAAGTAACGGCAAGCAAACATCTGGTTCTGACCTACGTCTGTCACAAGGATTGCTTCGTTATTTGCAGCCTCGCTAACCTTGCGTACTACCTCACCCATGAGGAGTGGTCCTTCTGTCGGATTGAGTGCAGGATTGATAACCTTAGAGTATTCCTTGTCAGCGTATGGCTTGAAGCCTTCAATCCATGATGGGCGTGTGGCTGGCTCAACGAACTTGTTTACCTCTGCAAGTGTCTGCTTACAGTTGCCAAGAACGGATAGATTAACCTTCACGTTCTTGTTTATCTCTGATGGGTCAATCTCAAAGTGGATAATCTTTGCCTGCTTGGCGTATGTCTTGAGATTACCTGTGACACGGTCGTCAAAACGCATACCGACAGCAATGAGGAGGTCACACTGATTGGTCATCACGTTTGGAGCGAGATTACCATGCATACCGAGTCGTCCCATATTGAGCGGATGATCCGTAGGAGCAGCAGAGAGACCGAGAAATGTTGTTCCGAAAGGTATCTGTGCCTTCTCGCAGAGTGCAAGAAGTTCCTCACGTGCACCAGCGAGTTCTACGCCTTGACCGACAAGCATGAATGGTTTAACGCTCTTGTTAATCATGTCTGCAGCCTTCTCTATTGTGCCTTCTGCAGGCTGAGGAGCAGGATTGTAGCTACGGATAAAGTCAACAACCTGTGGCTCGAAGTCAATCATTGCCGTCTGTGCATTCTTTGTAAAATCAAGAACGACAGGGCCCGGGCGACCGCTGTTGGCAATATAGAAAGCACGTGCAACTGCCCATGCGATATCTTCAGCACGACGAATCTGGAAGTTCCACTTCGTGATAGGTTGCGTAACACCTATGACATCCACCTCCTGAAAGGCATCAGTACCAAGCATACCAGCTCCTACCTGTCCGCAGATTACCACGAGAGGAGTGGAATCGACCATTGCGTCTGCAATACCAGTAATTGTATTCATTGCGCCAGGACCTGAAGTAACGATACAGCATCCTGTCTTTCCGCTTACTCGAGCATATCCCTGTGCAGCATGTACTGCAGCCTGCTCATGACGAACGAGGATATGATGAAGCGTCTCTTTATGATCATAAAGTGCATCGAATGTAGGCATGATTGCACCACCCGGATAGCCGAAGAGTACATTTACCCCGGCATGCTCCAATGAACGCATCATAGCCTCTGCACCTGAAATTTTAACCATAGACCTCAAGCCCCCTAACCCCCGAAGGGGGCATGCCATCCGGCTGACATGCACATTACATTTAGAGGAATATTATTATTTGTTATATTATTGTTTGCCCGCTATCCGGAGGCCGCCCCCTTTGGGGGACGGGGGGCCATCCTTTACTCAATTATTCTCACTCCACCCTTGTCGGCACTTGCGACGGACTGGGCGTAGGCACGGAGAGCCTTTGAAACGACACGGTTGCGCTTGAGAGGCTGCTGTGGACGTGCTGCAAGTTCCTCATCTGAGAGTTTCACGTTGATTGAACGGCTTGGGATATCGATGACGATGATGTCGCCATCCTTAATCTTGCCGATGTTACCACCTGAAGCTGCCTCAGGTGAGATGTGACCAATAGAGAGTCCTGATGTACCACCAGAGAAACGACCGTCAGTGATGAGGGCACATTCCTTACCCATGTGCATTGACTTAATGTATGATGTTGGGTAGAGCATCTCCTGCATACCAGGACCACCCTTAGGGCCTTCGTGTGTGATGACCACGCAGTCGCCTTTCTTCACCTTGCCACCAAGGATTCCTTCACAAGCATCTTCCTGTGAATCGAATACCACGGCTGGACCTTCAAAGTGCCAGAGCTCTGGAGCTACACCTGCAGTCTTAACTACACAACCGTCCTGTGCTATGTTACCGAAGAGGACTGCCAAGCCACCATCCTTAGTGTAGGCATGCTCAATGTCACGAATACATCCGTTCTCACGGTCTGTATCAAGTGACTCCCAACGTGTGTTCTGTGAACCCATCACGTTAGAGAACTTGCCTGCTGGAGCAGAGTGGTAGATGCGGTCAGCCTCTGGGTCGATAGTGTCACCAGTGATGCTGTATTTCTTTATATCCTCACCGAGAGTTGCACCGTTCACACGCTTTGCTGTAAGGTCAAGAAGATTGCCCTTTGCAAGTTCGCCAAGGATACCGAGAATACCACCTGCACGGTTCTCCTCCTGAATTGAATACTTCTGCCAGTTTGGAGCAAGCTTGCAGAGGAATGGTACCTTGCGACTGAGAGCATCAATGTCCGACATCTTGAAGTCAACCTCTGCCTCCTGTGCCACGGCAAGGAGGTGAAGGACTGTGTTAGTTGATGCACCCATTGCAATATCGAGTGTCATGGCATTGAGGAATGCCTGACGTGTTGCTATCGAACGTGGGAGAACACTCTCGTCGCCGTCCTCGTAGTATGCAAGTGCATTCTTGACGATAATCTTAGCAGCATCCTTGAAGAGCTGAATACGGTTGACGTGAGTTGCAAGAATAGAACCATTGCCAGGGAGACTGAGACCAAGAGCCTCAGTGAGCGAATTCATGGAGTTTGCAGTGAACATACCTGAGCAGGCACCGCAACCAGGACAAGCCATGCTTTCCACCTTTGCAAGTTCCTCATCGCTAACAGTTGGGTCACCACCCTTAATCATGGCTGTGATAAGGTCAGCATTCTCACCATTGAGTTTATGTGACTCCATTGGACCTCCAGACACGAAGACAGCAGGGATATTGAGACGCATAGCAGCCATGAGCATTCCCGGAGTGACCTTGTCACAGTTAGAGATGCACACCATGGCATCAGCCTTGTGGGCATTGACCATGTACTCCACAGAGTCAGCGATGATGTCGCGTGAAGGAAGTGAATAGAGCATACCGTCGTGTCCCATTGCAATACCGTCATCCACGGCGATAGTGTTGAACTCCGCTGCATAGCATCCGAGTTTCTCAATCTCAGCCTTAACAATCTGACCAATCTCATGGAGATGAGTGTGACCAGGTACAAACTGTGTGAATGAATTAACAATGGCAATAATCGGTTTACCGAACTGCTCTCTCTTCATACCGTTGGCTACCCACAGAGCACGAGCTCCAGCCATACGGCGACCTTCTGTGCAGACAGCGCTGCGTAATGGATGTTTCATATCTTGACTTATTTTTTGTTATCAGATTTTCTCTCCAGCCTTTCATCCTATAAGTGAAGGGTGAAGTTACTCAGTTTATTTTGGACAATAAAAAACCTCTCTCACTGTTCGTAAGAAAGGTTCACATATGTTTCACATCATGACTACATACACGCGCACCCATTCTTACGACAAGCATTGTTCTTGACGATGACGAGTAGTCTGACGACGACGAGTAGTATGTTTGTAATAATTGTCATGTGTATTATGTCTTTTGTCTGTTTATGTCTGAAGTAATTCTTGCGCCCCAGTTAAAGTTTCTAACCACAACGCTAAACTTTCAATAACGTTGCAAATGTACGCAAATATTTTAAATAGAGAACACTTTATCTTTTTTTTTTGCCAATTTTATGACAAAAATAAAGAAAACACCCACTTTTCGCTAATAAATCACAGCAGAAACCCGCCATCGGAGTTAAAAGTTAAAAGTTAAAAATTAAAAGTGACTCTCAAATATTACGGAAAAAGCATAAACAATTTGACACTTCATGACACATATTAAAGTCTAAAAGTTAAGGCATTGCACATCTACGACAGACAGGCTTGCCATTCTTTGTGGCAGGTCTTAGACTCTTTGGCATAGAATAAGTCACACGCACAGCTTCTGAGACGAGTGCCCTTACCGCTTGCAAATACTCCAATTGTTTCTTCTCTGACATGTGATGTTTCTGCATTTCACTCTCCAGAGCAACTTCAGCGATGCTCTTTGTCTCCGTAGGTTTGTGTCCATTGAATCCTATAGGAGTTACATCTATCTCATATTCATTGCACATCCAAACCTGACTTCTAAGGCAAAAATTACAGTCAAAAATTAAGACTAAGTCGATTCTCGGAAACATTTGTTGAATACAGATAATGACAGTTTAGTTTTGTCCTACTTTTCCCACTTCTTACTATCGTCTTTTATCTCTTTATTTATTCTGACTTTACTGCAAAACATATATGATAAGTAGGTGTGCATAATTATTTTTACAATCCTTGCACCGCCTACTGCGCATCTTCACCGCCTAAAAACAATCGAGTAGGAGTCACTACACTCATTTATTTTATGCGCTGAACCTACATCATTAATCAATACAATCATTA
>JAFYAT010000124.1 GCA_017540585.1 Bacteroidaceae bacterium
CCGTACAGGTAGCAGTACATACAACACAAATGCACAGAACCTTCTTGCAACGACTGGCTCTGCTGAGAACGGTACACTCTCCTACAGCTACCGCTATAAGACTATCGGCGGCTCTTATGGCAGTTGGAGCAGCTGGAGTACTACAGCTCCTACAGGAACTAATGCTGGTGTTTATGAGGTGAAGTACAAGGTGGAGCCTGCATCAGGTTATACAGGCGGTGTCAGCGAAACTTCGTTGGGCGAATTCACTATCAACAAGGCTAACGGATATGTTACACTCTCGCCTAACAGTTCAACTGGATGGGGCCCAGCTGGTAGTAAATCAAGTGCTTCTGCCTCTATTTCACACCACGGTGGTTCGCTGTCGTGGAGCAAGGGTGGAAGCAATTATGCTAATCTAAATGTGAGCATCAGCGGAAACACTTTGTATTTGAGTAGAGATAGCAAACTCATTTCTTGCAGCGGTGCTACTGTAACCGTCACCAGTGCGGCAACAACGAACTACAACGCTGCTTCAGCCACTTTCTACTGTAATAATTAACCTTCTGCAGTTGCCTTGTACTTAGTGTGATAGGTAACGCTACTCGCCTACGAAGGACGAGTAGGATAAAACTGCACTACTGGGCAATAAAACAACTAAGCAACGCGGTCTCGCTGACCGTAGGAAAGGGATTAGCCGTTCGGAACAAGCATCCGAACGGCTAATTTATTTAATGCTCTATTGTATGCAAAATAGAGGAGGTATGGGAGTGAAAATAGGGAGTTTGTTCTGTTGTTGCAAAAACTTTTGGATTTTAGAGGGTAATATGGAAAAAGAATGTTTATCTTTGTCGCAGAATTATAAAAACTAAAGGCTTATGGATGTTAGCATGATGCAAAAAACATTAGCTGAGTATTTTAAGACAAAACCAGTTACGAAGGCATGGCTGTTTGGCTCTTTCGCTCGTGGCGAGGAGACTGCCAATAGCGATGTCGATATTCTTGTAGTCCTTGACCATTCACAACCTGTGGGTTTGGAATTCTTCGGAATGTACGAGGATTTGAAGGAACTGCTGGGACGTAATGTGGATTTGGTGACGGAGCGTTCTTTAGCTTCTTTTGCCCGCAAGAGTGTTGAACGAGACAGACGATTGGTATATGAGAGAACCGCTTAGAGACCGTGAACGACTGGAGCATATCCTTGCTGCCATTGACCGTGTTGCTCGTTATACATCGGGCAAGACATACGATGACCTTGTGGCAGATGATATGATGTACTATGCGGTCGTAAAAAACATAGAGATTATTGGTGAGGCTGCTAATATGCTCACATCCGACTTTCAGAATGTACATCCCGAAGTTCCTTGGAAGGAGGTTAAGGGTATGCGAAACTATATTGTGCATGAATACTTTCAAATTGACGACTTAGTGGTGTGGGATGTTGTTACAAATAGCCTTGTGGAATTACGTGAACACATTGTGCGTTATATCTCTGAGACAAATTGGGAAGAGTGGGAAAAGGAATGAGTGTGCAGAAATAAAGAAAATATACGTATAGAGTGATGACAAAAGAGGAATATGCCAAATTGTTACAATCTGATTATTGGAAAGGGTACTCTTTTTCGTTGATTAAAGAAAGAAACTTTACTTGTGAGGATTGTGGAAGGAAATTTTTGAATGAGAGGAATAAATTGCAAGTGCATCATCTTGTCTATCGTGATGTAAATCCGTGGTCGTATAAGCCGGAGGAATTAGTCGTGTTGTGTGAAGACTGCCATAAAAAGCGTCATGGAATAAGAGATGAACAAATATACCCTAAATATTCGCAAACAAATGAAGATGGCTATGTTAGGTCTTATTCGTATTCTACGGATATAAAGACGGAAAAAGGATATGATTCCCCAGATGCTTATGGTTCAACAAATGGCGGATTACGTGGCTATGAGTATGTCTCTCATAGGTCTTCTCAAAGACAAGTTGGTAGCAACAAACGAGGTGTTTTTATTGCATTGTCTATTGTTCTTCTCTTCCCGATTCTGTTTCTTGTACTTGCGTTTTGCTTGGTTAAAAGCACACATGATGAAATTCCAGAACAACCTTTTGAAGAAGATGTAGTAGAAACTACTGATGCGAAGAAAAATGAGTCTGCAACTTCTTACAAAAGCGGGGGGAAAAGTCTGAATGGCAAGGAAGATAATGTAATAGATATAGATGATTCTGGAATAGAGCCTTTGACGGATGATGAGACTCTTTCTGATGAATCATGTGGTGAGGATATATCTGATAGATTTGGCAGTTCTACCAAAAATGATTTTGCACGTACGGAAGAAAGTACGTTGGAGAACCTTGAACGTAAAAATCATGCTGATGTCGTCAAACGTGCTCAACGTGCAGGTGTAAGCACGGAAGAAAGTACGTTGGAGAACCTTGAACGTAAAAATCATGCTGATGTCGTCAAACGTGCTCAACGTGCAGGCGTAAGTACGGAGGGAAGTACGTTGGAAATCCTTGACCGTATAAATCATGCTGATGTTGTCAAACGAGCTCAACGTGCAGGTGTAAGTACGGAGGGAAGTACGTTGGAGATCCTTGACCGAATAAATCATGCCGATGTCGTCAAACGAGCTCAACGTGCAGGTGTAAGTACGGATGGAAGTACATTGGAGATACTTGAAAGAATAACAAAAAAGCAATCGGAAAAGTATAACCGATAAAATGGTGAAATGGTGGAAAAATAAATGCAAATATATATGCTATGTTAAAAAAGATGTTTATATTTGCAATATACTAATACGGGTTTGATATATGAATAAGAACTTTTACTGTGTGATACTCGCTGGCGGAATAGGAATGCGTTTGTGGCCTGCCAGTCGAGAGAAGAAACCAAAGCAGTTTCTTGACATAATGAATACGGGGGAGACAATGTTACAAGCGACCTATCGACGTTTTCTGAGAATAATAGATAAGGATAATATAATTGTCGTTGCTAACTCCAACTTCAAGGATTTGGTACGTGAACAACTTCCTGAACTGGCGGAGCATAATCTGTTGCTTGAACCAATGCGCCGTAATACGGTGACGTCTGTCACATGGGCTGCTCTTGAAACATATCGCAGAGACAAAGATGCTGTTATGGTTGTCAGTCCTGCCGATCAGATGATAAATGACGATGATAAGTTCCAGCATGATATACTTCATGGACTTGAGTATGCTTCGGATAATGCCCGTCTGCTTACGCTTGGCGCCAAACCTACGCATCCTGAGACGGAGTTCGGTTACATACAGATGGCTGATCAGGTGGACGAAGATATATATAATGTGCGAAGCTTTACGGAGAAGCCGGAGCAGAACTTTGCCGATATGTTCTACGAGAGTGGCGAGTTCCTTTGGAACACAGGTCTCTTCGTATGGGGGGCGTCAACATTCCTTCATGCCATTCATGACAAGAACGAGGAGTTCGTGACCTTCATTCGTGAGATTGTGAAGCATTATCAGTCACATGGCATCACAGATGGCGAGGTCGTGGATATATATTCTAAGGTGCCAAACATGAACCTTGAACAGGGTGTGTTGGAGAAGTCTGACAATGTGGATGTGTTGCAATGTCACTTCGGATGGGCTGATATTGGTAACTGGGATGCTGTACATGACCAGAGTCAGCAGGACGAAAGTGGTAATGTCGTCATCGATTCCAAGTCTCTTCTTTACGACTGTAAGGATTGCGTGGTCAAGTTGCCAAGCGGACACATTGCCGTGCTTCAGGGCTTGGAGGACTATATGGTTGTGGAAGATGGCAACGTTCTTGTTATATGCAAGAAGGATGACCAGAAGTCCATACGTAAGTTCGTGAACGATGCACAGCTGGAATTCGGTGAGGAATTCGTGTAGTAGAATTCAAAATTCATAATTCAAAATTCATAATTATTCAAGGACGTACAATTCTAATATAAAAAGCCGCTCGGACTTCAACTTCCGAACGGCTTTTCTTTATGTTAATTGGCTTAAGCGGCTTTATTGTTAATTATGAATTTTGAATTATGAATTATGAATTCTTTACAGCTGTTTCTTGATTTGCTCCTCAAGTGTTCCTTCCATAAGTCCGCTACGTCCGACAATCTCGTTGTTGCGGTCGATGATGAAGTATGTAGGAAGGTCAGACACTCCGTAAGTCCTTGTGGCTGTACCATTGGTCTCGTGTACGCAAATCCAAGGGAGATATTCCACGGATGACTTCCAGAAATGGATGTCGTCATCAAGACTTATCTGATAAATCTCGAAACCTTGGTCGTGATACTTGTTGTAGATGTCACGAAGGATACGTGTGCGCTCTGCTGATTCCTTTGCTCCGTAGAGGGTGAAGTCAAGCATCACAACCTTGCCCTTGAGGTCGCTTATGCTCTTGATGTTGCTGTTGATGTCAGGAAGTGACACGTTGATGATGCCTGTTTCCGAAATCTTTGAGTTGTCCACCTCAACGATTTTCTCCTTTGGAGTGGCTGTGTTCTCCATACCCTTGATTGACATGTTGCATATCTGCTGTGTGCGTGGAGCGTCAGGGTAGTTGTAGTCCCAGCTTGTGGCTACTGTAGCGTAGCAACGGATGTCTGTACGGTCAGTAAGTGGATTGAACAACTGGAATGTGCCCTGAAGGTCTGTGAAACTCTGGCATACTGCATAATAGGCATAAGCCTGTGCAGGAGCCACGAAGATGTACTTCTGCTTGATGTCCTCCTTGTATGCCTTGATGATATTGCGCACGCTGTCAATCATGTCGCCAGGGAGGAGGTCGCGGTTGCTTTCTATGTCAACTACCTGTTTCTGTACCTTCTGTAGGAGCATGTTGATTTCCTTAATCTTCTGGCTGCTCTCAGAACCTTCTACGGAGTAGTCAGATGACATGGTTGCATACTTTGCGTTGAATGTTATTGTCTCTGTAGAGTCAACGGAGAAGTTGATAATCTTGTTGGCAATACGGAGAGAGTAGAACTCAGGACAGAACTTTGTCTGCTTGCCAGCAAGAGAGTCACCTTCATATATGTATAAAGGTGCATCGGCAGAGAATGAGAACTTGCCATCGGCACCAAGGCGTACAGAATCTACCTTTTGGATACCGTTAAGAGTGTTGGCTTCAAGATAGAGGATTGAGTCCTGTGCATCTTCAATGCAACCGTTCACTTTGAACTGTGGGGTGTTGTCGCAAGCAGTCAAAATTGTACATGCAGCAACAAAAAATATGGTTTTCTTCATAAGTATTTTGTATTTTTGTGCAAAAGTAATAATTTTTTAATTCGAAATGTTTATATTTGCACGATTTTTGCGGTTAACGCAGTATTTTTAGATGTTTTATATACAATACGAAAGATGAATGTAATTACAAAGACAGTCTCTTTGCCTGATGGACGTGAAATCAGCATTGAGACAGGAAAATTGGCCAAACAAGCGGATGGATCTGTGATGCTCCGTATGGGCAATACAATGCTCCTCGCCACTGTTTGTGCAGCAAAAGACGCAGTTCCAGGTACAGACTTTATGCCTCTTCAGGTAGAATACCGTGAAAAGTATGCGGCAGCTGGCCGCTTCCCAGGTGGTTTTACTAAGCGTGAAGGTAAGGCTTCAGATGAGGAAATCCTCACGTGCCGTCTCGTTGACCGTGCGCTTCGTCCACTCTTCCCATCAAATTATCACGCAGAAGTTTACGTAAATGTTATTCTTTTCTCAGCCGATGGCGTAGATATGCCAGATGCACTTGCAGGTTTCGCTGCTTCTGCAGCTCTTGCAGCATCTGATATCCCATTTGAGGGACCTATTTCTGAGGTACGTGTTGCTCGTATCAATGGCGAATTCGTTATCAACCCAACATTTGAACAGCTCAAGTCTGCTGACATGGACCTCATGGTCGGTGCAACAGAGGAGAACATCATGATGGTTGAGGGTGAAATGAAGGAAGTATCTGAGCAGGATCTCCTTGAGGCTCTCAAGGCTGCACACGAGGCTATCAAGCCACAGTGCCGCATCCAGAAGGAACTCATGAAGGAACTCGGTACAGACGTTAAGCGTGAGTACTGTCACGAGGTAAACGATGACGAACTCAAGGCAGATATCTCAGCTAAGTGCTACCAGCCAGCATACGATGTAACAAAGCAGGGACTTGAGAAGCACGCTCGTGCAGAGGCTTTCGAAAAGATTCGTGAAGACTACAAGGAGGCTTATGCAGCAGCTCACACAGACCTCTCTGAGGATGAGCTTGAAGAGAAATATACTCTCATCGACCGTTACTATCACGATGTTGAGAAGGACGCTATGCGCCGTTGTATCCTCGATGAGGGTATCCGTCTCGATGGTCGTAAGACTACAGACATCCGTCCTATCTGGTGTGAGGCTTCTCCACTTCCAGGACCTCACGGCTCTGCAATCTTCACTCGTGGTGAGACACAGGCTCTCTGTACTTGTACACTTGGTACTAAACTTGATGAAAAGCTTGTTGATGGTGCTCTCGAGCGTTACAACATGCGTTTCCTCCTCCACTATAACTTCCCTCCATTCTCAACAGGTGAGGCTAAGGCTCAGCGCGGCGTAGGCCGTCGTGAGATTGGTCACGGTCACCTCGCTTGGCGTGGTCTCAAGGGACAGATTCCAGAGGATTATCCTTACACAGTACGCGTCGTTTCAGACGTGCTCGAGTCTAACGGTTCTTCTTCTATGGCTACAACTTGTGGTGGATGTCTCGCCC
>JAFYAT010000010.1 GCA_017540585.1 Bacteroidaceae bacterium
GTATAACTGTATACTGTACACAGCACCCTCCTATGGTCTTACGTTCATGTTCATGCGTAGGGCCATGTGAAGTTCCTCATATACGCCCCGTGTGTATTTCTCTAAAGAGAAGTCACTTGCGAGTGTGGCGAGCATCTTGAAGTTGGGACGCACTGCAATGATTGACAATCCTCAATAAACTAATAATTCTATTAGTAAATTTTGAAATAAAACTATTTCAAATAAGATTATTTCAAATAAAGTTGTTACATTTGCAGACAATAAAAAAAATTGTAAGAATATGGATATTCCTTTTGTATATGGACGTGTGGCTACGAACAAGGAGTTTACGGGAAGGGCAAATGACATTGCCCGTCTCAAGGCAAACCTCACAAGCAAGGTCAACACGACGATAATATCTCCACGAAACAATTAAGCCATTCGGAACAAGTGACCGAATGGCTTAATTCGTTACATATGAATTTTCATTTTCGCAAGAACTTAATTTAAGTTTCGCAAGTGCTCAACTTGTTAAGGTCATTAGGTTTAAGGTTATCGGGTCGCTACGCTTTCAGGTTTTGATGTTCTCTGCGACGAGTATCAAATCTGATAACCTAAGACCTATAAACCTAACAACCCTTCAATTAGTACTTGCGGAAGTAGAGAAACTTAAAAGCTTACCCTTACCTTCCTGCCATTGATGACATAGATGCCAGAGGACGTGATGTCGGAGAGACGGCAACCCTGAAGGTTGTAGATAGTGTTATGAACGGCATCCTTATTCAATGCCTCGATGGCATCGGGTATGTTCTCGCCAAGGTATGTGAGAGAGAAGTTGTCAAAGATTGACCAGTCGTTGCCAATCTGTGTCGTCTTCTTTACTCCGAAGGTAAGTTTTCCATCCTCGCCAACGACGCACTCGAGAGAGTTCTTGTACAATCCCTTGCGGAAATATACACTGGTCTGCTCCATCGTGTTAGGGATATATCCGTATGAACCTGCCATGACACCGTTTGCGCCCGCCTTGCCAGCATCGGAGAGGATGCTCACGAGAGGAACAGATGCATCGTTGGCATAGAATACGGCATTAAGCTTCTCCGTACTTGAGCCATGAGCAGCAACGGCAGCATCTATGCTTCCAGCACGATAGAATCCCTGGCAAGTAAGCATGTAGCGACCTGCACGGAGTCCTGTGACAGTCTGGTAGATATTGAAGTTTGTGTTCCACTTCTCTGCACAGCCGAAATCGACAACAGGCCCTCCAGTCCATCCGTATGTGCTGTTGCCGTCAAATGATGGATTGACTATGAAGTCCGTGTAATCCTTCTTCTCGATAGTGGGCATGGTCACGCTCTCAGCGCATACCTCACCATTGCGGATGAACACCTTAACGGTCTTACCTTTCTTGATATTGACTGATGCAGAACGATTGCGGATATACACCTTAATGTCGGCATTTGCCGTAGCTGTGACGTATGCAGTAGAGTCGTCCTCAAGCTGAGCCTCAACGCCAGTACCTGACACGAGTACACTAAGTTCCTGTGCGCATGAGTGGTTCTGCTGGAGGTCGAAGGTTACACTTGACTTGCTGTCCTTGATGACTGTGTTCTGGTAGAATACAGGTGCAAGGTTGTTGTATGACACGTCTGTGAGTGTTGCCTTGTTCTCGCCCTTGAAGTTGCTCACGATGAAGAATGCTGTTTCTGCATCAGGAGCGATAACTCCATTCCATCCAGCAGGGAGTGATGAACGGAGAGGCACGAGTGCCTTGGCATACTCCTTTGTCTGCACGGCATTAACAAGGCTGTAGTAAACGAGGTTACGAGCATCCACCACGTCATCCTTCTTGACCGTACGACTGCTGTTGCTGAACATCGGATAGAGCTTGGATGTGTAGATAGAGTTGTTTGAGCCACGGTCGCCAAAAGCAATCTTCTTATTGTTCTTGCCAACCACGCCAAGTTCGTTGTCCACGTTGACCCAGTCACTCTGTATGCTTGCAAATGAAGCACCGTCATACTGCTTGTAAGCCACCTCATTATCGCTTTCAACAGTGCCCTGGTTATTGACACCAGCCTTGGCATCGAAATAGAGGGTACGCTTGGTCTTCATCAACTCGTCGGTAGAGATAGCGAGGAGACCGCCCTTCTCTGCTGATATTGTAGCAGCAGCATTGGCTGTCACATAGTCGAGGTAGATGATGGCATTCTTAGGTGTAGAATAGATGGCAAAACGATTGTCGAGTGTACCATCGTTACAGTTGAGTTCACCATTCATCACATATCCATTGCCCTTCAACTGGTAGATACCAGCCACAACAGGAGAGGCGTTGCTTGCCTTTCCGCTCACGTCGTACCATCCGATGATATTACCTGTATTGTTTGCACGATAAGGAACGACAATCTTGTTCTTGTCAGCAGAGTTGGCTGCAAAGTAACCTGTGTAGCTCTTGAGTCCATTAGACCATGAGAAACAAGAGAAACGATAGTCGGAAGCCGCACGCACGATGTTCTGACATGGTATCATGCGAGCCTCGGCATGCTTGCTGTTGAAGTCTGCCCATGACGTAGGAGTGATGTCGGCTGTAGAGAGTACGTCGTGCATGAGATAGGTCATCATGACACGGTGAGCCTCAACACCCATACGACGTGCGCCTACGTCGGCACGGAGAAGCCAAGAGCCGTCAGCCGTTGTCTTCTGACGAGCCTTGATATACTTGTATGCAAGATTCTCAAGCATGAGGGCATTGGCATCACGAAGGAAACAAGCCTGAGTAGAGTATGATGTAATCTGGTCATAGAGGAAGAGTGACCAGTCGTTACCATTAGGCATGGCAAGTTCACCGTCGGCAAGAGCAAGCCAGTTGAGAACGCTATCCTGTACCTCCTGATTGTGGTGCATGAGGGCATTGCTCTTCCACTTCTCCTCACCCTTGATGCCCAACTGGAACATCTTGAGTGCAAGAGCAGCCTCACCAAGTTCCTGCTGTACCACATTCTGGTAAGATGTGTGGAAAAGATTATGGTTCTGGAGCGAATAGTCATCGTAGAGGTTCTGTCCACGATAGAGGTCAGCCACAGTCTTGTTGTCATACCACTTGTCGATGACGGTGTTGTTGTCAACATCACTTGGATGTGAGTATGAGTTGACAGCCATCTCGCGCATACGCTCGAACCACTTGCTTGCGAGAGCATCATCAGGGAAGAGTCCGAGTGTGGCAGCAAGCACGTCTGCCTCCCATCCGTTCTCCTCAGCCTTAGTATCTCCAGCATAGCCTGTAGGGATGCCACGATAGAGTTCATAGTTACACTCAGCCTTGAGGAGCTTCTCAATGTAGCCCTTCTGGTCGGCTGTGAGCTTATCCCACTGGAAGTATGCTGAGTAAGCCACAGACATAGCCCAGAGGCTTGACTCCCACACAGCATCGCTTGTAGATGTAGAGCCCCAGTAGTTATTGCCTGCGCAGACCTTGAGCTTGTTTGCCTTATGAGTAGAATAAGCAAAGACGAGTGACTTCATAGCCATATCCTCAAGCTTCTCGTATGTAACGCCCTGTGGGAGCTTTATGCCCTGTGGCTGTGCATACTTGACGAGGAAGGCACACACCATGGAGAGGTCAGCATTAGGGCGCACTCCCCTCTCGTCGTTAGCCATAGTATTCTCACCCTTGAAACAACCGCACTTCTCGTTCTTGCTGTTTGGTGCAGAACATTCCTGGAAGTCGTTGACCATGTAAGTAGAGAAGTCAGCAAGCATCTGGAGGAGGTCACGCTTCATGTCAGCCTCTGGCACGAATGTATTGTTGATTACTCCCTCGGTAAATGATGTCACATTTGTTTCTGTTGGCTCTTTTGTTTCCACAACCTCACCAGAAAGACGATAGAGACGGAAGTTATCCACGAGGACGCTACCACCCGAACCACTACCAAAATTGACCCTAAGACCGAGACTTAAGGTTGACTCCTTAGTGACAGTAAAGAAGAGCGTAGTTTTCTCCCATGCTGAAGGCATAGATTCCTTGAACGTAAGAGCCACACTATTGTCACCTGCCACGAGGTAGGCAGCATGGTTTGATGCCGTAATGCACTTATTATCAAGAGTAATCTTGTAGTTGCCAGCAGGCAACTTTACATCCTGAAGCAGCGTAGCAGTAGATGCGCTCCAAGCATTACGGATATAATACATCTGAGTACCACTTGAAGGCTTGCCCGGAGCACCAAAGTTGTTATCCGTAGCTGTTGCTGCAGAAGTCATGATGTCACTCACGCCATAGCTACCCGATAGAGTCCAGCCGACCAGACTCGTAGCAGTATATGCACCACGAGTATTGTCCTTGGCAAGCGTTGCAATGTCATCATTCTCAAAGGAAGGGTTGACAAGATACTGTACCGTCACATCGGTAACATCCTCGTCATCCTCAAACTCAAAGCCCTCACCCGACACAGAAGCCTTACGCCTATTGTCAGTCAGTCCCATGACGACTACCGACGTGGAAGCAAGAGCTGCCGCGAGGAACAGAGTCTTTGACATAATTGTTTTTTTCATTTTCGTTGATTTATTGATATTTTGAGTTATTTTCTGCAAAAATAAACATTTCATTTCATAAACTATCTTAAAAAGTTGAGTTTTCGTACCCAAACAGGATACTTTTATCAAATATTGTGGTATCTTTGCGACAAATTAAAGACTAACATAACTCTAATATGAACAAACTTATCATTTCATTCTGCGCATTGCTCATGCCACTTTGTGCCAATGCACAAGTTGAAGAGCTCTTCAACGAGCCAATGAGTAAAGTCGAAAGACAGAAAGCACTTAAGGAAAGCCTTATAAGCCAAAACCTTCCTGAAGAAAACGGAAAGGTGGTTCTCCGCTACTCTACCGACATTCCAGGAATAAGCAAGAACGAATTGTACTCATTACTCGGCTACTGGTGCGAAAAGCGATTTGAGAGAGAGGCTCAGCGAAGCGAATGGCCAGAAAACAATTTCTTCAAGAACATCATGTACTCTGCCGTAAAACAAGCCGACAGAAAAGAAGGAAAAATCAAATGTCAGGGTGCAGAAGAGATTATTGTCACAAAAAAGACCTTTGTAATGAATTGGGCAGAGTTCTTCTATACTCTCGACATCACAGTTACTGACGGTCATATCGATGTGGTAATATCAAATATCTACTATGTTCTCGATGCAGAGACAGACAGGGCAAAACTCACAGCAGAAGAATTCGTGTCAAACAAGGCAATCGTTTCGGGCAGGGGTAGATTCCTCAAGAATGCTGCAAAGTATCGTGTGGAGACAATAAAGCTTTTCAAGAACCTCTTGAAGGAAATTGACTACGTAGCAAAATCAAAAGCAAAAAAATAACAGATGGCAACAACACAAGAAGAGATGGACAAGCTCATTGCAGAGGCACTTGCAGACAGCAAGAAGCAAAGCAGATGGCACCGTCCAAATAACAAAGGACTCACAGCAGATAAAATCATGAAGATACGCAAGACCATAAACATGGTATTCATGATTCTATTTGTGGTCGCTGTGTTGATTTACTTCATACTTCCGGACCAACGCATTCTCTTCTTCTGCATTGGATTCGGCGCATTGATACTGAAGATTGTGGAGTTCGTTCTCCGATTCATGTTCTAACATACAGATGCGAATCAGACAATACATATTATCTACATTTATGTGCGTTGTGCTCACACCATCCGTGTGGGCACAACGCTCTGTTACAGAACTGGAGTCGAACATGGACACGGACATGGCTCTCCAGAATGACACCACAAGCAAGAAAAAGCCGAAGATTGTACCTAACGACATCAAGGCTTGGGTAATAGACGAGACATACGGCAATATGCGTCACGTGAATGTCGATACACTCATGAACATGTTCTACAACGACAATCTGTCAGAAGGACGCACAGGTCACTTCAACAGTTTGTCCAACCTCGGTTCGCCTCGTCACTCACGTATCTTCTCAGAACGTGGCATCACACCACAGTTCATGTTCACGGAGCCATTTGACCAGTTCTTCGTGACGACTGACCGTTTCCTACACTACGACACGAAGTCGCCATACATGAACGCCACCTACACCAACTGCGGCTCAAAGCAGACGGGTGACGACCATGTCAAGGTTATCTACACCAACAACGCAGGCAAACACTTCAACCTTGGCGGCATCTTCGACTACATGTACGGTCAGGGATTCTACTCTAACCAGAGCACATCATTCATGAATGCAAGCGTATGGTCAAGCTACCGAAGTGAGAGATACAACTTCCACTTCTACTATCAGCACAACTTCATGAAGATGGGCGAAAATGGAGGTATCATAGACGAACATGACATAACCAATCCCGAAGCACAAGCATACAAGTATGCCTCAAACGACATACCCGTATATCTTGACAACACATGGGCAAGACAGGAACATGACGTACTCTTCTTCAACCAGAACTACCACCTCGGATTCTACAAGGAAGAAATGGTTGACAGCAACCGCATAGAGACATTCGTGCCAGTAACGAAGCTATTCCATACGCTCAAACTTATGGGTATGCGCCGTTACTACAAGTCTTATAATGAGACTCCGGGCTATCACTCATACACTTACCTGCCTGGTGACAGTACAAACGACTGGACAAAGTACACAAGCATACGCAACCATGTGGGCATAACACTTTGCGAGGGCTTCAACAAGTGGTCTGTATTCGGTCTAAGTGCATACATCGGTCACGAGTACCGCCGCTTCATTATCATGGACACCATTCCCGGAGGACGTATCTCTGGCTACGACAGACGTATAGACACTCAGAACAACATATTCGTAGGAGGACAACTGTTCAGCGAACAGAACAAATACCTACGTTTCAACGCTAATGCAGAGTTCGGAATATACGGAGAAGAACTCGGAGCATTTGACATCAACTGTCATGGCGAGATGAACCTGCCGCTGTTCGGTGACACGGCACAACTGGCAGTAAACGCATATATCAAGCGCATCACTCCAAGCTACTACTATGCTCACTATCACGGCAAACATGCATGGTGGGACAAGAGTCTCGACAAGGAATACCGACAGAGAATAGAAGGAGCACTCTCCCTCCCTACCACAAAGACACGCCTCAGCGTAAGTCTTGAGAACATCACCAACTACACCTACTTTGCCAACAACGGAGGATGGATGAGTGCCACAGACACAGCAACCAACAATATTGTGTCACTCCAGCACTCAGGCAGCATACAAGTCATGCGTGCAACACTTGAGCAGAATTTCCGTCTCGGCATCCTGCATTTTGACAACGAGATAACATATCAGACAACGTCAAACGAGACAGTCCTCCCACTTCCTAAGTTGTCAACATACCACAATATCTACATTGACTTCCGCATAGCCAAGGTGCTCCACACTCAGATGGGTGCTGACCTCAAATACTTCACAGAGTATTATGCACCCGACTATTCACCAGTCATCGGTATGTTCACTACGCAACGCGAAAGCAACAAAGTTAAGATAGGCAACTACCCTCTCGTGAGCGTATATGCCAACTTCGCCCTGAAGCGCACACGCTTCTACCTCCACTACTATCACGCCAACCAGAGCGATGGTCGCTACTTCTGGGCACCTGGTTACCCAATGAATCCGACTACCCTCCGCTTTGGTCTCAGTTGGAACTTCTTCGACTAAGCATTTCGCACGAAACGCGCGGACGAAGAAAAAACAAAGAAAAACAGATAAAAACATAAGAAAACATTATCTTTTTAGTTTGTATCATTCATCGAAATCAAACCAAAAGAATGTTTATGTTTTTATCTGTTTTTCTTTGTTTTTTCTTCGTCCGCACCTTGGGTGCGATACCCACGTATCAGAATAGCATACTACTTGTTTATCCTCTTTATCACAGGCAGAATGCTTTCCAGTTCTCGGCCATCAACGTCATCCTCAACGAGATTTCCGTCTTTGTCAAACAACCTGTATGTCGGGAAACTTCTGATTTGAAGATAACGTTCTATTGCATTCTGTTGTCTAACAGGTAGATTGTAATGTACGCAATTCTCACCAATAACGCCACACGTATTAATGAATTTCTTCCATTGTTTCTCAGGACTATTATTAGCAAGGTAGATATACACCATATCGTAGTCCTTGAGCTGTTCCTTTATTGTGTGAGACTCCCTGATGGCATCCTTACAAGGACCACACCAAGTACCCCATAAGTCAAGCATCACAATCTTTCCCTTGAATGGCTCAACAATCTTTTCAAGCAATGCTTTGCCATCGGTTATTCCTTCTAATTCCTCTGGCTTTACATATACCTTTGACTCATTTATTTCCCTTTCACCTGCGTTGTATTTTCGCTTCACCTCCTCATTCAATGCAACAACCTTTTCCTTAAATACGGGAATCGTCACATAATCATTGAGAAGCTGCAAGGCAAAATCTGTCAGAGGCTCCATATTTTCCTCAAGCATCAGATACAAACTGGCAGACACAAACATAGACCTTAAGACAGAATCTGTACACAAAGAATCTGCAGTAGTCTTTATAGGAATCAGGGCGGTCTTCATAAGAAACTCATTAGCGGCTTCCTTCTCATCACAACTCTCTATAATGAAGCTTTGAGGGCAATATAATTCGAACATTGCTTCTCCTAATAACTGACGGACAAAATACATCTGTGTATCAACATACATATCATCTTGTCTTTTGCTCAATATATTGTCCGTCAAATATCTAAGCATAAACTTTTCCGCATCAGCAATACATCCATCGTCCAGACAATTTTTAAGAACCGTTCCACAACTGAACAAAGCACTGTTTGATAAATATCTACGGAAACGCATAGACAGATAAGGATGAGCAGCAAACAAGCTGTCACACTCTCTCCTTTTTTCATCATACAAAACCTTTACAGCTTCAATCCTATCCTTCATCTGTTCAAGAGTAGAGTCTTTACGTTCGTTTATTTCACGATACCCAAAACTTGATAAACCATAAAGCTGCATCTCATTCTGGAAGCGTGCATTCTTTCCCATCATAAGATGCTGACCCAATTCCGGATTCTCATAATACAGATACGTTTCACCTGGCTCAACGATAAAACTATGAGAATCGATACACATCGTTATTAATCCATCTTTCAACAAGAAAGAATAACGAAAACGTCCTAATGAATCAACACGTACCTTTACACTTGGATAATCAAACACCCTTAGGATATCTGCGAAATACAAATCAACAGTTCGACTATTATCAGACACTCCGTCTATACAGCCAACGATTGTAACGCTATCAGGTCGGAAGCCATTATTATTGAAGTGAGGATTTTCATCCTTTACAGGATAATCTGGAAGATACTTAGTCGCTATACAACTATATGAATCTGGCTTAGCCCCGTTGATGGAAATCTGACGTTTGCCTGCCTTGTTCTTTCCGACGTTGAGAGTCATTTCATCCTTTCCGTTTGTCACGACAAAACGACCCTTCTTATCGTCTCTATTCTTATATTGCCAGAATTTACAATCATAAACGACATAATTATCAGAAAATGCTATTTCAAAGTCGCCTGTCTGCTCATTTCTCCATGCAGACGGTAACAGTTGATTGGCAACCTTATTAGCCATCCACTCAAATGTGGATATACCCCTTATCACGAAAGCCCTTTCTCCATCGCCCTCATGAAGTTCAAAACATTTGGTGTCAGAAGGCAATGGCTCGAAATGAAAAACGAAATCCTTTTCATAGATATCGTCAAGTTTAAGCCACTCACCCAGAGTCAATCCTTCTGCCTTAGTGACAGCATAGCGTTTGCCATCAGCCAACAGATAAGTCTCCGGGACAAAAAGAATAGAAGAAGAATACCCTTTGTAATGGATGTCAAGTACAGTCTCGTCCGGGCGGAACTCGACACGTGTAACAGTAAAGTAACCATAATTACATGCACTCGTAGGATTGCTCCACACAAGAGTCTTGTCCTTTGCATTACAGAATGATGCAACAATCAGGAAAAGCAAAATAAAAAGATGCTTTAAATTTAACTTATTCATAATACGATTTATATATGTTGGTAAAAAGTTATATTTCTGGTAACAAAAGATGATTTTGTTCTCATTTGTGCACAAAGTTAAGCAAAAAACACATATATGTGCAACCAATTAACATTTTTTGGAGAAAAATTTTCCAAAAAGAAATCGCGCCCAAGGTGCGGACGAAAAAAAACAGGTAAAAACAAAGAAAAACAGATAAAAACATAAACATTCTTTTGGTTTGATTTCGATGAATGATACAAACTAAAAAGATAATGTTTTCTTATGTTTTTATCTGTTTTTCTTTGTTTTTTCTTCGTCCGCACCTTGGGTGCGATACAACACTACAAGTTAAAGCTTGTAGTTTACCTTAATAACCAGCACACGGAGTTTCTGACTTGCCTCCTTTGTCTTAATCTTTGCCACGTGCCAGTCGCATGGGAACATTATGTTGAATGTGCCAGGGATGGACGCGAACTGTTCAAGTCTGTCGGCATCAAACTTATAGTCACAACGGTCCTTGTCCGTATTGAAAGGATTGGCAACGGATGTCTCATGGTCAAGACGGGCAAAGCCTTCAGTACCACGAACGACATACATGAAGTCAATCTTCTTGCGATGACTCTCCGTACCCTTTCCTGCCTTCAGGTCATCCTGACTGCACCAGTTCTCGCTATCCTCCACACTCACCACGAGGTCTGTTCCCTCAATAGGAATCCTACCAGCAGGAACGGCAAGGAGGTCGTGCGTCTGCAACCAGTTGAAGAGAGCCTTCCACTCCTCAGGATTACGATGATACTGGATATAGAACTCCACAAGATTAACCGTAGGAGCAGGGACAGCCTTGGTAAAGCCATTACGCCACTCCCCTTTATTCACCCACTTCTGTGCCAGCTTCTGTATATCCTTAGGATACTCATTAGTATATGTCTGTGCATTGGCAGCCATGGATGCCACGACCAATGCCAGTGAAACGATTACCTTCTTCATATTGTCGATTATTTTTGATTATTATGCAAATGTAAATATTTTTCTTTAACTTTGCACACGATTGAAAGACAAAACAGTCTCAAAACTAATACACATAACTAAAAAAACGATGAAAACAAAAACCTTATCAACTCTTTTCATGTCAACAATCATGTTGATGTTTTCTTGTAACAGCAACAAGAACAATCCGTCATCAAATGAACAGACAGACTCCCTGGCACAGGAGACAGATGTCACAGAAAAATGTGACACGACCTACTTCCTTTATGACAATTACTTTTGGGGGGACCAACATTTTGATGCAAGGAAAGACGCTGTCATTATGCTCATCCGTTCACAGAAAGAAGTAAAAGGATATTTCTTTGCCCCATACATGCAGTTTGAGGAAATGGGCGAAAGCGGACATTCTTGGGGTTATACCGTCTGCAAGATGGAAGATATCACCTATACTGACAAAGAGGATTTTGAGTTAAACTTCTCTGTAAAGCCAGACGTAAACAAATTCTGTAATGTTCCAATAAGCGTGGATTATACATCATTTGAAGATGCCCGCAAGGCTGGTTATCAATTATGGGATGTTACTCCAGGAAACATTGACAGATTAACTCTCAAGACCAAATATAAAGGAGGTAAACTGACAGTCGTATCTTCCTTGTATCCCGAAGAAACGATTTTCCATGAAGACATATACATCGAAAAGAGTAAAGCCGAACTTATCAAAGAATATTTTGACTACAAAATTGTTGATGACGAGATGAGGTCTGCCGTAAAGAACATCTACACACATAGCAAGGATGCCCTCTACAGCGATGCTTCAATCGACAAATACCTCAGCAAGGACTTCAAGGAGTTTCTTGCAAAGGTACGAACTCACGCCGCTGGTGACAATCATATAGAAAATCTTAACAAAATCAAGTACCTCTGGCTTATGTCCGACCATGCCGAAAACGTAAAGTGGAACATCACATATTCATTTGTCGGAAGCAAGACTGACGGATATGTTGATGTAAATGTAACAAACGGTGGAAAGGAACAAAGGGTTCAGTTGATGATGCGCAAAGAGCATGACACTTGGACTGTTTACGACATAGGGCACGAAATACCAGAAGAAGAAGCTCTGAACTCAATTGACGTTCTATACTATTTCTCATATTACATCAAAAAGGATATGGGAATTGATGTGAACTCCAACGATAATCACGTAAATCCTTATATCTGATGGCACGAGTATGGCTCAGCAGGAACATCTTCGACTGATTAAAGAACAAATCAAAAGACAACAAACAACATGAACAAACTTATCCTATCAATAGCATTAGCTATGGCATCGATTGCCATAAATGCACAGACATACACAAATGAATATCCGAAGGACATTCAGAAACTGGCAGCAAAGTGGGTAAAGAAAGGTGAATGGAAGAACGGATTCACCAAGGCTGTACCTGCCCCAAGCGTGAACCTCGTGGAGTTCTACATACAGTACCACCGTAACCCAGAGGAATGGAAGGCTCTCTTCCGATGGCTGCAAGAAAATGACCTGCTCACCGTTCCTGCTGGCAGGATACCTATTGAGGGTACAAACCTCACGGTAAGCGTGGAGGACAGCGAAAACTGGTGCAGTCAAGCCGACCTGAAGGCAGGTAAAGGCTCTGAGAGTCATCACCAGAAGATAGACTTCATGTATGTCGTGCATGGCACTGAAGGCTTTGCACGTCTTGACCACGATACTTCAACAGCTAATCCTTACAACGCAGACAAAGACCGCAAGGACTACAAGTTTGACGCCAACCGTCTGGAACAGTTCAACTCAATCCCCGGAACATTCAACATCATGTTTCCTTGCGACTGGCACGTAGCAAAGGTTAAGACACAAGAGGCAAGCCAAAAACTCCGTGTGCTCGTAATCAAAGTGAACTACAAGCTTTAGTAAACCAAGATACACACCTTCCATCATGGAGGAGACGATAGCTACTCTTTTTACAATAGAGACTTGAATTATAAGTATATGTTCTCTTCAACTTCTCACAGTTGATTTTCAAATAAAAAAAGGACATAAAAAACGCTCATACGATTGAAGAATCATATGAGCGTTCTTTTTGTTATAATTAATGGAATGCTTGTCAGATTATTGTCACAAAGAAAAACCCATCGGCCTCACACTACAGCTTCATCACACGCTTCATCTCCAGATTCTCATATCCTTCTGGACAATGAGTAGAGAGATATACCGTAGGATTGTTCTTGATGAACTCACGTACGCGGTCGAGTGTAACACGTGCAGCTTTAAGGTCTTCAAAGACTATGCTTAACTTGTTAGCCTTCAATGCTGCATCAGTATATGTAACATCACCATGAAACATATAGAAGAGTCCATCAAGTTCTGCAATGATGATGCTATTGCCAGATGTGTGTCCCTTTGCCTGAATAAAATATACTCCATCAGCAATTTTCTCCGAAGCAGGGAAATTGTGGTATGCACCATCCTTATATGACACACGCACAACATTCTCTCCCTCCAACTTGAGAGCATCGGCATCCTCTGGAGAAATATAAATCTTGGCATTTGGGAAATAGCCAAGTGCTGCTGTATGATCTGGATGCTTATGTGTAACAAGAATCTTTGTTACCTGCTCTGGCTTGTATCCAAGAGCAGAGAAAGCCTCCATATAGTCAGCTATCTTCTCTCCCATATAAAGTGGAGCTCCGAGAGTCTTGGCTGGTGCAGCCATGCCATTTTGGAATCCTGTATCAACAAGAATCACCTCGTTACCCATATCAATCAGGAAGTTCTGTAATGAACTACGATAGTTAATCTGTTCATCAAATGCTTCCTTACCCTCTTCGCCACCAAAGGCGAAAGCCTGGTTCATAAAACCATGGTCGAACATACGAATAGTTTTGATCTCCATAACTAAACATCTTTTAGGTTAGTACTTATTTTAACTGTTTGTTGTTTTTTACTTTACAGAGAGAGTCAAAGATATGATTTGATTATATTACATCATCACTCTTCTACACGTTGCCACAGACCTTAAGTCTCCTGCCATCCCCCCATTATGGAAAGCTACTCCAATGTTGACTCTACGAACGAAGCCAAGGCATCAAAATCTGCCTTATTTGGATGACCAGCCTGTATTGGTCCCATAGAGCCACGGCATGTAAACTGTCGTTCATCAACCTTGATGCCCTGTTTCTCGAGCAATTCCTTTACCTTGGGATAGTTACTCTCAATAATTGCAGCAGAGGAGAAACAGATGACGCGTCCCACCATATCGGGAGTAAGAGTCTTTATAAACTTCTTAACACGCCAGTCAACAACAGTGGCATATACGGCAGAGCCGAAATAGAGCACATCCACATATTCTGTTATAGGCTGGTCAATACTCTCAGCAGGAACACCGACTTTGTCTGCCACAACTGCTGCCATCTTTCGAGTATGGCCAAATTTACTATAATATCTTATTGCTTTTGTCATAATGGTTAATTCTGATTCATGTATGTTATCACTTAAGCGTAGCTTCTTACGAAACAGAATTTTATTGGTTAATAATATTTTTTGCTATACGCTTTGCAAGTGCCATGATGGTAAGTATTGGTGGAAGACCAAGTGACTGAGGTAGTATAGACGCATCTGCCACATACATGTTGTCTGGCAACAATGGAGAATGGAGAGAGTCTGCCTCAGCAGCTGTGAGCGGAAGCATACCACCAGGGTGACCTGCATTAAGTGTTCCGAGGAATATATCCTTTTCATTTGCACCCAATCGCATGAGAACCTCACGACAGTCATCCACACCACGTTTTAGATATTCATGGTCTGTGACTGTAAGAGTCTTCTGCATCCTGTTATCATGTACGTCTCCCTGTTCCACATCTGCAAGCTTAATCATAAGACTCACCATACCATCCATTGGTTTATACCATTGCTTATTGAAGAAGAAACTTAGCCAGTCCATATAAGGAGAAATGATATATTTGTCCCTTATGCTGACAAATGGCATTAACAACTGACGGTCCTGATGAACATTTGCCATAGGAGCAGCTACACAGAGCACTGGATCGACAAAGAGATGAGGCTGACAATCGATACCAGAGTTGCGAAGAATGTCAGGAGTACCATAACCTCCAGCAGCAACTATGATGACATCTGCTTCGTACGTCTCATGTCTCGACCCACGTGTCACATGAACACGTCTTGCCCTTCGGTCATCTATGTCTATATGCGTCACCTTACAACCTGTAATGACTTTGATGCCATCAAGAAGTTCACGTGTATCCCACTTAGCACGTGTAGGACATCCAATAGAGCAATGTCCACACATACGACATTGTTGTGGGCGCAACAGTTTAGGCATAGGCTGAGGATCAAGTCCCATATCCTTCATCACCTCAAAAGTTCGTTTCGTAATAGGTAACCAACGACTCTGGTGATCTGTGGTTATAGGAAGTTCCTGAAACAGCTCATCAAATTCTGCATCAAGATTGATGCCAATCTTTTTCAGTCCTTCATCTGCACGAACGGCATTACCAGTAGCCAATGTCGTAGTACCTCCCAATCCGCGTCCATAGACCATAACCATCTCTGGATTCCTGTCTATACGCATATTAGGGAGAAGGAGTTGTATAAGACGTTCATCAAAATACAATCCAGTCTTACGGAACTTAGCCAACTGTTCCAAGGGAAAAGAAAATGGTTTGAAAGCCTTACCTTGTTCCAATACTGTCACGTCAAAGTGACTTGACAACATCTTTGCAGCCGTGGCACCACCAGCACCACTTCCTATTATGATTGCTTTTTTCATTTTCGTTTTATCTATATACTGCCAGACAATTTTCACACCCTTCTGTAATACGTTTCTGGAAAGACAGTTTGCCGCTCCTACCAGACAATCCACGCATTATACCATCATCCAACGCCGATGCAGCAAGACAAATGGCGGGTGTGTAATATTTACTAAAAAAACAACGTCTGAAGCACATATTACCTGGTATATGTCCTTCAAGTTCAATACCAATATTAAGATATAGACCTATGATAAACTGTTCAACATCATTCTGGTTTCTCAACAGTAATACTCGTCGCAGCATACGTCCCATTTTGAAAGCCTCGCCATTCATCCGTTGCAGCATCGCACTATCTACTCCGTTCTGTAAATTTGAACGTGTATATAAGGCATAAATACGCAGAGCCTCATCATTTGATAGTCGCCACAAACGCATGGATGGTTTTCCTATGGCACGTGCCGTAAGATTCATCAGCAACTGTATTTCTATACGACGAAATAATGATGTCTTAATCAGCATACATCTCATCTATGACCTGTTTGTAATGTTCCAGTACTACGTTACGCTTTACCTTCAGATTTGGCGTCAACTCTCCATTTTTGATACTCAATGGCACATCTATTATACGCCATCGTCTCACCTGCTCAGGATGCGACAATGTATCGTTCATCCGCTCTATTTCCTGCTGAAGCTGATCTGTCTTACCGACAGTCCACAACAGAGCTGTACAGTAAGGACGTTGTTCACCCACAAGGACTGCCTGATCTACACAAGAGATGTCGGTCAGACGCTGTTCTATCTTGGTACAATTGATATTCTTTCCATACGATGTGATAAGCATATCCTTCTTACGACCTCCGATATACACATGTCCATTCTCGTCAATATGTCCAAGGTCTCCAGTACGCAATTCGCCATCCTTGAAAGTATCATCCTCCATCTTATAATATCCCATAGCAACCTGAGGGCCACGTACTATCAGTTCACCATCAGGATTTACCTTTACGGTTGTATCAGGCAGAGGAGTACCAATACTTGATATGACATTATCACCAATACGATTAAGTGTTATCAATGGTGCTTCTGTCTGTCCATAAGCATTATGAATTTCGATTCCCAAAGCACGGAAACGCAACAATAATTCCTCACTTATAGGGGCAGAACCGACAAGTAACTGTCCACACTTGTCAAGACCAGCCTTACGCAACACCACATAACGCAATATACAACCAATCCTTTTCTTTGCACTACCCTCCTTCATCGAGAGATATTTTGCACCTAACGGATTATGTTCTATCTGTTCCCATAGTTTCTCATAGAAACGAGGAACTGAAAAGAATACCGTAGGACGCACCTTTGGCAAGGCTTTAGTCAGCATCTGGAAATCATTAAGATAATATATCTTGGACTTGCACAGCATACAATATGGAGCATAGGCAGCCAAGATACCCTCCACCACATGACTCATTGGCAAGAATGACAAATAACGCATCTCACTATTTCGTCCACGCCATGACAACAGATTTGTGAGGACTTCACCCATCCATTTCAATTGATGAAAACTGAACATCACACCCTTTGGTTCACCTGTTGTACCCGAAGTATAGCGGATTGTTGCCAGATTAAAAGGAGAAACATGTGTAGTTGTCTGAACAGAAGACTTTTCTACTATTATGTCAAACTTACCTGTTGCCAAAGGTCCAAAATATATGATTTGAACATCTTTAGGCACAAGCCACAAATTACTTTTGATACGTTCGTCGCCTACGAAAAACCATCGTGCCCCACTCTTCTGCAAAAGCAAGGCTATCTCCTCGGCTGGTGTGGTGTAGTAGATTGGTACACTTACAGCTCCAACAAGTCCAATGGCATTATCTATAGCAGCATTTTCTGTGCAATTTATTCCAGAGAGAGCAACAGTATTGCCAGTTTGTACTCCAAGAGCCCTCAACTGCCCCACAAACCTGTTGACAAGGGCATTCATTTTCCTTCCGCTAATCTCCTCTATACCTTGAGCGGAAATATTATAATACGAAACAGGATAATGACGACTTGCCCTGCGAACCATAGCCTGCTCAAAAATTGTCTTGTCTGTCAGACGCATAAAGTTATGACGACAAGCAAAAGACAGCAATACAGGTAAATACTCTCGCCAGTCAAGGTCATAACTACCTGTCAGCTCGTCCGTATTAGTCCTATCAAACTGATGGTCATCGAGGAAATACGGCATCAAGGCAACAAGGTTAGACAATATGTTGCGACGCTTTTCTCCCTTACCAGCATTACGTCCTCTACCTATTGTACGCATCAGCGGAACAGGAACGCATACTGGGTCAGGTACGTCAATCTGAAGATTCTCTTTTGCCCACTTTCTTACCTCGCTCACAAGTTCGCCTACCGTAGGCAACTTGTCATAAGGTGCTGTCAAGTGGAATGTACGTCCAACAGCCTGCTTATTCATGGAAAGTTCTACAACAAGCCTTGCCACATAGTCAACTGGTGCAACATTAACTGTCTGACTTCTACTGACAGGCAAGAACTTCATCTTGCCTTGCAACATCTGCTTGAGTACATAGTAGATAGTATTGAAGTTAATAGTTCTACCAGTCTGACTATTACCGACAATCATACCAGGTCTGCATATTGTTATAGGCAAAGTGGTTTCCCTCACCATTCGCTCAGCCTCAGCCTTACTCTGTTCATAATGACTATTGAAACGGGAAGGCAAAGGAGCATTCTCCATAATTCTTCCACGTGACCTGCCAGCCACATAGGCAGTTGATATATATACGAATCTCTTTAACTGTGGCATTTTATCTGCCATCAATATCATGTTCCTCGTACCCTCAATATTCATCGTGCGAAGTTCATCCATCGATTTCTGGATGCCTACCTCTGCAGCGTTATGGATAATATAGCTTGTGTCTGCGAGTACACACGAATAATCAGCGTCGCTCATGCCAAGACGGTCATGAGTAATGTCGCCAGTAACAGGTAAAACACGCTTTCCTATTTCGGCAGAAAGAACTTTATCTTCCCACCAGAGCGACTGCAATCTGTATGTTGCATCTGCAGTCGAAGCTGCACGTACTAACACACGAATAGTACAGTCTGTAGTTGATAGAAGGCGATGTACAATCTCCGTTCCCAACAATCCTGTTGACCCTGTTATGAAAAATGTTCCTTCAGCCATGATTTAAAGAATTGACTCATTTGATTTACTCTGTTCTCATTAATCACCTGATGTCTCTTGATGATTTCTATTATCTCCTGTCTGTGTGCATCAGCCTTTCGGAGAGAAGTAGAGATGCGCTCGCCCAAATCGTCATCATCCACATGATGAAGATAGTGGTCTGCAAGTTCTGTTTCCCGAATGACTCCATCAAGTCGTCCATCCATCGATATTGCCACTATCGGAACGGCTTGCTTCATGCTAAGCACGGCAGCATGATACCTTGATGTTACCAACATGGAAAGATGACGTAACAGTCCTGTCATCTGGAACACATCATGATTTCTTGAATGGTACACTCCATGAGGTCCTTCAACGAGTTTTTCGAAGCATCGGCATGCCTCCTCGTCAAGTTTTTCCATACCGAGAATAACGACAAAAGCGTCATGCTCATGCTGATAACTATTGACGGCACTTGCAATCTCTGACAAATAACGCATGAATTTCTCTCTGCGTTCTGCACTATCGCTAAAGAAATACATCTTGTCATATTGCATACTATGGTTACCAGTCACAACAGCCTTAACCCATTTTGATATAGACGGACGGACTGGCCACCAGAAAGGATTGATGACTGCCACTCCAAGCAAAGGCTTGTTTCCGTCCCATCCATCATCCATCAACTGTTGATATGCCCATTCCTTTCCTTCCGAAGTCATGAAAGGCCATGCCGTATCTGTACCTACATGTCCATTTAATCCTATTGCCTCCAAGTTCTTCATGGACGTATCTGTACGTGTGATGAAATAAACATCTTTACACATGTCATGGCTCAACTTGGCAAGCCATCCATCAAGGAGTCCCACTTCCGAGCCATAAGCTATACATGGCTTTCCCTGACTGCGCATGATACCAGCTGCCTGGCAATAGAACACAGATAGAGCCTCGGCAAACGTAGTAGTAAGCGTAGAGCCTTCACACAATACTGCTACATGATGTGTAGAACATGCACGCAGAAGAGAAAAGAAAAACATAGTCGTAAAAGACAGACGATGAACATAATCAGGGAAATACCCATTGACATTATCATCATCAAGTGTCATAACTGTCATTTCTATATCTTCCTTGCCGAGTGACTCATCCATCTGTCTGACGAGTTCGACAACACGTGCATCTGCTCCCGTATTTCTTGCTCCGTTATATCCTACAAGCAATACCTTTATCTTTTTTCCTTTGCTCCATTCATCATAACTACCAAGTCCGAAAACAGAAAGGAGCTTAACGTATCCTGAAAACCAAACTATCAGTCTTACGATGTATGATAGTAACTTATCCAATCTTTTTTTGTTTGTGCTTTTAAGCAAGTCCTACAAATCTGCTTTTATCCAAAGATTATACAAACAACTTTCTAATAGAACTTGCCTTAATAATTCATAGAAATCAGGACGGTTTGGCATTATGAATTATAGTCGTTTATGGCATATCCAAACCGTCCCAATAAAATATATCGTCTGAAATTGTATTTCACGAGAATCTTACTGAGCAGGTGCCCATTTACAACGGACAGGTGAAACAATAGCACCCTCCTTCTTCAATTCTGCAAACGCCTTGTCAACCTCCTTACGGTCAGTACCCAAAGCCTTTGTCACATCGCCTGCAGAGACTGGCTTACCCGCCTCACGCATAGCCTGCAAAACTTTTTCTTTCATGATAATACCTTAAATTAGAAATTAACAGTTTCAACCAACTCCATCATCTTGAAGAAGTCTGCCTTAGCATCCTTAAGATAGTACATGACTCCATTCTCACCATTCTCTCCAAGAGCTGGCTTCAAAATTGGCATTCTTTCAACCAAAGCACGACCAACTTCTGGACGATTGTCCTCAACAAGCTTACATTCAATACGGAGTGTCTGTCCCTTGAACGCACAAATCTCAGCCTTTTGATTAGCTGCAATCTGACGTGTTGTGTTTGTTTTTCCAAATGCCATGATATAAATCTTATCCTCATAATAGAGCATAGCTCCATAAGGACGTACACGAGGCTGGTCACCTTCTACTGTTGCAAGATAAAATGTTCCTGCACTCTCAAGAAAATCGAAAACTTTTTTTGAATCTGCCATAATATTATTGTTTTAAAAATTAAGAATCTTACTATCTTTGGACATCTTTCAATAATTCAAGTTTCGCAAGTGCTCAACTGGAGTTTATGAAAGTTGAGTTCTTTTAATTGAGAATTTAGATTCATTTCACCAAAATCGTAACTCCCACACATTTTTAAATAGAACGCTACCGGCTTTCATATATATCGCTCACGATGCAAATGTACGAACTTTCGTTTATATCGCAAGCGATTTATCTATCTTTTTTACTGTTTACGACAAAAATAAGTGATAATGATTAGCAAATTTCCGAACATGTTCCACTTTTGCTCTGTGATTCTACTTCTTATTTAATTATTCAAGTATCAGGCGTTCCAAAAACACGATTAGATAACATAAAAACGCTCATACGACGATGCCGTATGAGCGTTTATCATATCATTATATATACAGATTAGAAGCGGTAACCAAACTTGACATCAAATTCGTTCCACTTGCCATCATGAGTACCCTTTGAGTAGTAGTTTGAAAAAGAAGGATTGTAAGACAAACCAAGCACAAAACGATTGATACCCAAATCAACACCAACCTGAGCTCCAAAATCCATACGCTTTAAGCCGTCATTCTCGCCAAACATATCAACATGAAGTGTCCTTGAATCTTTCTTTAAATCATAAGAAGCATCAGTATTAACACCAATGCTAAGTCCTGCAAATGGCTCAATAGAGACATTTTCATTCACATTGATTACATACTTAAATATGACTGGAACAGAAACCCTGAAATAATTCTCTGAAAGATTGTCATACTCCTTACCATCAATAGTCTTGTTCTCATCTATATATCCCCAATACATAAGCTTTGCACCCAAGATAAACTTAAAATTGGAGTTGTCGCCAAGGTCAAAAGCATGATTATATCCAAAAGTAAGACCGATAAATTCCTTCTTGTTCAAAGGTGAACCAACCTCACCTGATGACAAATTGGATGTAACAGGAGATAATGACATGTACACTTCATTGTTTTTCTGAGCATTAACATTCAGAGATAATGCAAGCATCATAAGAGATGCAAGAAAAAATTTCTTCATAAGTATAGTTTATTCTTTAATAATTAAAATTTGTTATTCAAAAATAGTGCGCAAATATACGTATTCTTTCATTACATACAAAGAAACAGGACAATTATTTCTTATTTTGGCACTTTTTGCCTGGAGTTTTTATATAACAAAGACGATTGAGGTCAAAGCAACAATATTATAATCAATTATCGCATATTTGAAATTCTAAAACTACCATCATAAGAGAATTAGACTACCATGAAAATAAATTTTAACTACCATGAAGAATAAATTAGACTACCATCAAAATGAATTTAAACTACCATGAAAAAGAGCGTTATTCATAAGAGAACTTTATCATTCTTGTCGAATTGATATTATTTGCCCTTTTTGGTACATCGTAATTATTATATTCGTAACTTTGCAGTCCAATAAACAAAATACTACAACTTGAACTTTCAAAAAATGGCAGGATATTTAGTAGAAGATCAGAAAAAGATTACTTCAACAAGGTTTACTCAGATGAAAGCACAAGGCAAGAAGATTGCCATGCTCACATCTTATGATTATACAATGGCGCAGATTATCGATGCCGCAGGTGTGGACTCAATCCTCATTGGCGACTCTGCAAGCAACGTGATGGCAGGTAACGATACTACCCTCCCTATTACTCTTGATCAGATGATTTACCATGCCCGCAGCGTGGCTCGTGGTGCAAAGCGTGCCTTCGTCATCTGCGACATGCCTTTCGGTACATACCAGATAAGTCGTGAGGACGGAATACGCAACGCAGTTCGTCTTATGCAGGAAACTGGCGTGGACTGTCTCAAGCTTGAAGGTGGCGTTGAGATTATCGACACTGTACGTGGCATCATCAACGCAGGTATTCCTGTATGCGGACACCTCGGACTCACTCCACAGAGCGTATATAAGTTCGGCGGTTTCGGTCTCCGTGCCAGGGAAGAGGCAGAGGCAAACAAGCTCCTCTCCGATGCAAAATTACTTGAGGAAGCAGGATGTTGTGCCGTAGTACTCGAGAAGATTCCTGCAGAGCTTGCCAACAAGGTGACAGCAGCACTCAATATTCCGACAATAGGTATTGGAGCTGGCAACGGCTGTGACGGTCAGGTACTTGTAGGACAGGACATGCTCGGCATGAACCGTGGTTTCAAGCCTAAGTTCCTCCGCCACTTTGCCGACCTATACACAGCCATCACGGATGGTGTTGGTGACTATGTACGTGCTGTAAAGGACGGCAGTTTCCCTAATGCTGACGAAGCATACTAACAATACGGGAGTTAAAAAATGAGCAATAAATTAGAAAAAACAAGGGGTAAATAGAAGAAAAATAGGATAAAAGACTCTGCATTTGAATAAATATACATAAATTTGCAGCGGATAAGGTGGGGAAAAGAATGTCTTTGAGAGAAGATGACGGTTCATTCATTCTCCAACGAACTTAGAATTAACTAATTTCCAATCGAATATCTCAGAACCGGAGATATAAACTAACATTAGAACGAAATGAAAAAGATTATTCTCAGCATGATTCTCGGAATCATGACAATCACAGCATCAGCTCAGCTCAAGTCTTTTGACATCAAGGGCGACCTCCGTGGCGACTTCGGTATTGGTGCCGGCGTTACTCTCGGCGTAAACGACAAGATTGACTTTGCTCCAGCATTCAACTGGTTCTTCACAGAAGGCAACCTTACAGTTTGGGCTATCGACGCAGACTTCCACTACAACTTCGACGTTGCTCAGGACTTCAAGGTTTATCCTATCGCAGGTCTTGCTCTCTACCACTGGAGCGTAAGCAACGAGGGTGTAAACACAGGTAAGACAAAGCTTGGTGTAAACCTCGGTTGCGGATGCCAGTATGATTTCTCTGACAACCTCGCAGGTTTCGTTGACCTCAAGTACCAGTGGGTTGATGGTGCAGACGACACATACTTCTCACTCGGTGTAAAGATTGGTCTCTAATCAACTGTTGAGAGCATTAAAACAAGTCGCTTGGATGCTTCGTGCTCCAAGCGACTTTTTATCAAGCAAAAACATTAACTAACATTCACATGAAAAAGATTATCCTCTGCCTTATCCTTACAGCATCAGCCATAACGGCATCAGCACAGAGCCATTCATTCAACCTCAAAGTTGACACACGAGACGAGCTTGGCATTGGTGCTGGTTTAACATACGGTGTAAACAAGCATTTCAATTTCAATCCTGCATTTATCTACTTCCCTCATACTGGCAACAGCAAATACTGGTCAATCGATTTTGATTTCCACTATAACCTATACCTCACAAAAAATTTCAAGGCATACCCAATCATCGGTTTTGCCATATTCCATAGAGGAGGAAATAGCTATAATTATTCGGGAAGCACGAATGCGGGTTCAAACCTCGGTCTTGGATGCGAATATGATTTAAGCAAAAGAGTCACAGGATTTGCAGAAATCAAAAATCAAAACATAAAAAATTTGGGAGATGAGACATACGCTTCTCTCGGTATTAAAATTGGCTTTTAAGCAAAATAAAGTCGCCTAGAAACATTTCCAAGCGACTTTATTTTGCTTATAACATGTATATACGTTAGAATCTCACACCAAGCTTGAAATCTACAGATGACCACTTACAACTTGCGTCATCCCCGACTGATACGAAATTAGTGAAATCCTTAGCATATCCAACACCAAGAATCAAACCATTAACATTTATATCAGCACCAACCTGCCATCCTAATCCGAAACGATTGTACCCATCATAATCGAACAAGCTTATGCTTTGTTTGCGTCCATACGAATCATAACCCGAAATATTGTATGAAATAAAGTATGAGCCATTAAAACCTGCATAAGGTTCAATTTTCAGACTATTAGCAAGCTCTAAAGACAATTTCAGATTCAATGGGAACTGACATCTGACACATTTTTCTTTTAATCCGTTTTCTTCGTCCCAAAGATAAGAAAGCTTTCCTCCAAACACGAGATAAACCATATTATCTTTTTTAGACAGATAGTTATATCCTGCTGAAACAGAGTTTCCCTTTCCGCTTACACTCAGATCATTTCGTGCCCCTGGAACAGATGCTTTCGTAGTCAGAGTAACAGGTGAATAATTGATGTAGAGTTCATTGCTTTGAGCATTAGCATTTGTAAGTCCTGCAAATGCCAACGATAATACCATGAATAGCTTTTTCATCGAATAGCTTTTTGTTTAACTTCGTGACACATTAGAAACGATAACCAATCTTGAGATTATAAGAGTACCACTTCTGCTCCACTTTCACACCTTGTGAGACAGTACTATCAAAATTTGTGAAGTCATGCTGATACTCAAATCCTAATACAACATTACTGATTGCAAGGTTTGCGCCAAAATGATATCCGACAGTTAAGCTATTAGCATCTGGGAACCATTTCTCGATAGCACTTTGACCAGAATACAGAATTCTGTCTTCTCCACTAAAGAAATAAGTAGCGTCAAGTCCCGCATAAGGCTCAAGAGTAACATTCGTTCCCAGTTCTGCAGCATACATAAGACTTACCGGAATCTGCATTCTTGTGAATATGGCATCATCCATAACAACTCCAGCAATTTCCACATCACTACGCATCTTACCATACTGGAAGTTCATACCAACCATACAGTTCAATGGATTTGTTGCAGAAATTGGCACAATACGATTGTATCCTAAGCCAAAAGAAGTAAAATCCACATCCATATTCACTTTTACAGAAGAATTAGAGGAAGAAGAGGACATAGTTGGGAAATCACAAAGAAGATAAACTTCATTTCTCTGTGCAAAAGCACTTGTACACATAGCCATTGCAAGGGCAAGGGCAGAAAATAGTTTTTTCATTTTTCAAGAAATTAATTTAGTTATTATTATTATTCAAATCGTAAGCCAACTTTGAAATCAATTGATGACCACTTTGTATTATAATCAGAAGAATAATTCGTAAAATCTTTCTCATAGCACACACCAATAACAAAATTATTTATGCGCAAATCCAAACCGACATGACCTCCAAAAGTAAAATGATTGAGTTCTCCTTCAGAGAACAGATCTACGGAAGAAGAACCTGAGCCATAAGGATTATCAGCAGAAACGGTGTGCACCATATACATAGACGCATTAAGACCCGCATAAGGTTCTAATGCACTCTCTTTACCCACCATCAATTTACACTTGAGACTTGCTGGTACCTTTAATCTGAGAATATTCTCGGTAAAAGATTCTTCCTTATCCCAAATATAGGAGAGTTTGCCACCAATAACAAAATAACAATTGTCATTAAAGCAAGGATTCAGACTATTATAGCCCAATGACAATCCATAATTGTTATCACTTACACTTATCTTAGTGCCATTAACGGTTTCACTTGACGTAGCAAAAAGACTTGAATAACTTGCAAAAATTTCTGCTGCCTGAGCATTAGCTTTCTGCATACACGCAAACGTAATAGATAAAATAATAAAGATCCGTTTCATATAGTTGTTTATGGATTAAAATATCATAAAAAAATTACAAGATGCAAAGTTAAGGATTTTTCAGGTAGCCCGAAAACAAATTATAGGATTTTTCGGCAAGAACATCATAAAAAACAAAATTTGCCGCTTCTGCACGAAGCGACAAATTTTATTTCCTTAACATAATGTACTGACACTTCAGTTTTTTGTAAAGGAGTGAACTTTCAATTTTAGGAAGTAAATGAACTTAGAAAAAGCTATTATATTTTGAACATTGCAAAGATATGAGGTTTCCGTAGAAAGAACTTGTAATATAAACACAAAAATGTCTTATTTTATATTTTTGATAACTTTTCATTGTCTTAAAAAAACACAGAAACAACATTTAAGACACAGTTTAACATATTTAATGGTACATTCGTAAACAAAGATGGTTACATCCGAAAATAAATCAAAAGTATGGTTGAATGATATAATCCCACTCTAACCGTACAGGTCAAAAAAATTGTCACGAACTAACGTGATGGACATCTATTTTTTACTTGATTATCCTTCGGGATTCCTTCGGGAATGCTTCGGGAATGCTTCGGGAATGCTTTAAGACGCTATCGATGAGTTATCGAAGGACTATCGAAGGACTTTCACCTCATCATTTTTATGTAAAACTACCCAAAATTCCGAAAAAGACAAAAAAGGATAGTATTTTTCCGTTATCATAGCAAAAAGAGTACGGATAAAGTACTGACTAAGTACTGACTAAGTATAGACGAAGTACTGACTAAGTACTGACTATGAACTTTAGGACAAAACATGGTGGGGGATGTGTATTTTGGTATTGACGTCAACTATACGGAAACCGACGAACAAAATGGGAAATGTTTCATGTCACGCAACCGTTACGAAAATCTTAATTCTTAAATCTTAACTCTTAATTAACTCTTAAATTCTCTTAATTTCTTTGTCCTTAATTATTAAATATGAATTTTATTGATTACCTTTGCACGATATTTTGTAATTACAACAATAAACTTCAATAACTATAATGGAAAATAGAAGCATTGTTTCGATTGCCGACTACAGCAAGGAGAAGATTCAGAACCTCCTCGACATGGCAACCGAATTCGAGAAGCATCCTAACAGAAGCCTGCTAAAGGGCAAGGTGGTGGCTACGCTCTTCTTTGAGCCTTCCACACGTACTCGACTTTCTTTCGTAACAGCGGCTAACAGACTGGGTGCGCGCGTCATCGGATTCACCGACCCTAAGGTTACGAGTTCATCAAAGGGCGAGACGCTGAAGGATACCATCAAGATGGTTAGCAACTATGCAGACGTCATCGTCATGCGTCACAAACTTGAAGGCGCGGCTCTCTACGCAAGCGAGGTGACCAACATCCCTATCATCAACGCTGGTGACGGTTCAAACCTCCACCCTTCTCAGACAATGCTCGACCTCTATTCCATTTACAAGACTCAGGGAACACTTGAGAACCTCAACATCTACCTCGTGGGCGACCTCAAGTATGGACGTACGGTCCACAGCCTCATTATGTCTATGCGCAAGTATAATCCTACCTTCCACTTCATCGCTCCTAAGGAGTTGGAGATGCCAGAAGAGTACAAGCTCTACTGCCAGAAGGAAGGTATCAAGTACATCGAGCAGCAGGACTTCACCGAAGATACTATTGCCGATGCCGATATCCTCTACATGACACGTGTACAGCGTGAACGTTTCACCGACCTCATGGAGTATGAGCGCGTGAAGGATGCCTATATTCTCCGTGCCGACATGCTCAGCAAGTGTCGCGAGAACATGAAGATTCTTCATCCTCTGCCACGTGTTAACGAGATTCAGTATGACGTTGACGACAGCAAGCATGCCTACTACTTTGAGCAGGCACAGAATGGTCTCTACGCTCGTGAGGCCCTTATCTGCGACGTCCTCGGCATAACACTTGAGGATATCAAGAAGGATAAATGATGCCCCCTAACCCCCGAAGGGGGCAGCCATCCGGAGTATGACGGATGTATGCATTCGGGGTCAACATATTTTGCCATCCCCCCCAATATCAGGATGGCCGCCAATGGAGTTCTGAGTTATAAGTTATGAGTCAGCAAAACTTTTAATTTTTAACTTTTAACTCCAAAGGCCAGGGGAATTTCTTATGAGTAACAAAGAACAGAAACTCGTGGCTGCTCTTGAGAACGGAACAGTCATCGATCACATACCAACAGACAAGCTCTTCACCATCGCCCAGCTTCTTGAGGTGAGCAAGTGTACAGAGCCTGTACTTATCGGCAACAACCTTGAGAGCAAGATGATGGGAAAAAAGGGACTTATCAAGATAAGCGGTAAGTTCTTCACAGAGGCTGAAATCAGCAAGCTTGCCGTTGTATGCCCTAACATACGTCTCGTAGAGATTCGCAACTACGAAGTAGTGGCAAAGCGACAGATTACTCTCCCTGAGACACTCACGGACATCGTGAAGTGTGCAAACCCTGTCTGCATTACCAACAACGAGCCTATGAAGACAGTATTCTACCTCAAGGGTACTGACACACTCAAGTGCCGCTACTGTGGCAAAGAACAGAAATTGGAAAATATAAAACTTAAATAAAAGGCTGGCCCCCACCCCGACCCTCCCCACAGGGGGAGGGAGTATTGACAGGACAACAGGCACACAAACCATATTGTCCAAGAGGAATAATGTTTCCGTCAACCCTCACAGAGGGATGGGAAGAGGGGCAGAGTGTTTAAATATTATGAGCAAATTTACAGAACGTGCTAAACTTAACCTTTCACAGGTTAATGAAGATGTACTTAAGGATTGGAACGCAGAGGATGTGTTCCACAAGAGTATTGAGGAACGTGAGGGATGCCCATCCTTCATATTCTTCGAAGGACCTCCATCAGCCAACGGACACCCAGGTATCCACCACGTGATGGGTCGTACAATCAAGGATACATTCCTTCGCTATAAGACAATGCAGGGCTATCAGGTAAAGCGTAAGGCAGGTTGGGACACACACGGTCTCCCTGTTGAACTTTCAGTTGAGAAGTCACTCGGCATTACAAAGGAAGATATTGGCAAGAAGATTTCAGTTGATGACTACAACGATGCTTGCCGCAAGAACGTGATGATGTACACAGACGAGTGGACTCAGCTCACAGACAAGATGGGTTACTGGGTTGACCTCGAGCACCCTTACATCACTTACGACAACAAGTATATCGAGACTCTCTGGTATCTCCTCAAGCAGCTCTACAACAAGGGGCTCCTCTACAAGGGCTACACTATCCAGCCATACTCTCCAGCAGCAGGTACAGGTCTTTCTTCTCACGAGCTTAACCAGCCTGGTTGCTACCGTGACGTAAAGGACACTACCGTTACAGCTCAGTTCAAGGTACTCGATGTATGCGAAGGACTCAAGGGCAAGGGTGAGGTTGTCAACTCAGAACTCCTCACTCAGAGCTCAGCACTCCCAACATACATCCTCGCATGGACAACAACACCTTGGACACTCCCTTCAAACACAGCACTCTGTGTTGGTCCTAAGATTGACTATGTTGCTCTCAAGGGCAACAACCCATATACAAACGAAGAGGCTATCTACATCCTTGCCGAGAGCCGTCTCGTTGCTTATTTCCAGGCAGAGAAGGATGAGGAAGGCAACGAGAAGCCACTCCAGATTATCTGGCGCGGTAAGGGTACAGACCTCGTAGGTCTCCACTACCAGCAGCTCATGCCATGGGTTAAGCCATGCGACCTTGTTGACGGTAAGGTAGTTGAGAAGTCAGCAGAGGCATTCCGTGTAATCCCTGGTGACTACGTAACAACAGAGGACGGTACAGGTATCGTACACATCGCACCTACATTCGGGGCTGACGACGCCAAGGTAGCCAAGGATGCAGGCATCCCATCACTCTTCGTAATCGACAAGGCAGGCGACACTCGTCCAATGGTTGACTTCACAGGTAAGTACTTCGTGAAAGCAGACATGAACGAGGAGTTCGTGGCAGCATGTGTCAACGAGGCATACTGGAAGCATTCAGGCGACTTCGTCAAGAACGCTTACGACCCTAAGTACAACGTGGACGGCAAGTATGACGAGAAGGCAGCCGCTAAGGACATGGACCTCAACGTCATCCTCTGTCTTGAGATGAAGGAAGAAGGAACAGCATTCAAGATTGAGAAGCATGTTCACAACTATCCACATTGCTGGCGTACAGACAAGCCTGTGCTCTACTACCCTCTCGACTCTTGGTTCATCAAGTCAACAGCCAAGAAGGATCGTATGTTCGAGCTTAACAAGACAATCAACTGGAAGCCAGAGTCAACAGGTACAGGACGCTTCGGTAAGTGGCTTGAGAACCTCAACGACTGGAACCTCTCACGTTCACGCTACTGGGGTACTCCACTCCCAATCTGGCGCAACCGCGACACACGCGAGGAAATCTGTATCGGCTCAGTTGAGGAACTCTACAACGAGATTGAGAAGGCAGTTGCTGCAGGCGTGATGAAGAGCAACCCATTCAAGGATAAGGGCTTCGTTCCAGGCAACATGGAGCAGGCTAACTACGACAAGATTGACCTCCACCGTCCTTACGTGGATGACATCAAGCTCGTAAGCGAGAACGGAAACGTGCTCACACGTGAACTCGACCTTATCGACGTATGGTTCGACTCAGGTGCTATGCCTTACGCTCAGATTCACTACCCATTCGAGAACAAGGAACTCATCGACAACGGAACAGCATTCCCAGCCAACTTCATCGCCGAGGGTGTTGACCAGACACGTGGATGGTTCTTCACACTCCACGCCATCGCAACAATGGTGTTCGACAGCGTGGCATACAAGAACGTAATATCAAATGGTCTCGTTCTTGACAAGAACGGTATCAAGATGTCAAAGCGTCTTGGCAACGTAATCAACCCATTCGAGTGTATCGGCACTTACGGTGCTGACGCAGTACGTTGGTACATGATTACAAACTCATCTCCATGGGACAACCTCTCATTCGACCCAGAGGGCGTGAAGGAGGTAACAAGCTCATTCTTCATGAAGCTTCAGCAGGCATACTCATTCTTCACAATGTATGCTAATGTTGATGGATTCGAGTACAAGGAGGCAGACATCGACTACAAGAACCGTCCTGACTTCGACCGTTGGTTGCTCTCAGAACTCAACACACTCGTTAAGAACGTACAGACATACCTCGATGACTACGACCCAACACCAGCAGGTCGTCTCATTCAGGAGTTTGTCATCAACAACCTCTCTAACTGGTACATCCGTCTTAACAAGGCACGTTTCTGGGGAAGCAAGAATACAGACGACAAGCTCAGCGCATACCAGACACTCTACACTTGTCTCGACACGCTCAGCCGTCTCATCGCTCCTATCGCACCATTCTATGCTGACCAGCTCTTCCGTGACCTCAACGCAGCAACAGGCAAGGACAACGCCAAGAGCGTACACCTCGCTAAGTTCCCAGCATACAATGAGGAATACATCGACTCTGAACTTGAGGCAGCAATGGAGGCAGCCATGAAGGTAACATCAATGGGACTCTCTATCCGTAAGAAGGTACAGATTCCTGTTATCCAGGCTCTTCAGGCAATCGCTATCCCAGATACAGATGCTGTTCTCTCAGCTCAGCTCCAGCGCATGGCTTCAATCATCACGAAGGAAGTCAACGTCAAGGAACTCCAGCTCATGGATGGTGCTAAGCTCGTCAAGAACGTGAAGTGTGACTTCCGTGTGATGGGTAAGAAGTTCGGAAAGCAGATGAAGGCTGTAAGTGCTGCCGTAACAGCAATGTCACAGGCACAGATTGCAGAACTCGAGTCAAAGGGACAGATCACACTCAAGGCTGACGGAGAGGACGCAGTTGTTGAACTCTCAGACGTAAGCATCATGAGTCAGGACATCCCAGGATGGAGCGTTGCAAACGAAGGTGCAGTAACAGTTGCACTCGACATCACAATCACTCCAGAGCTCAAGAACGAGGGTAACTCACGTAAGATTATCAAGCAGATACAGACTCTCCGTAAGTCACAAGGCTTCGAGATTACCGACCGTATCAAGGTTACAATCTCAGAGTGTCCAGAGACAAAGGCTGTGCTTGACTCATTCAAGGAGCATATTGCAGCTCAGGTTCTTGCTAATTCAATCACACTCGGAGCATCTGAGGGTGAGGAGTACAACTTCGATGACTTCAAAGCTGTAATAAATGTCACAAAGGACTAAATACATAGTATCAATCGCTATATTCATCGCCGTACTTGTCATTGACCAGATAATAAAGGTCAATGTCAAGACGGGGATGTTTCTTGGCGAACGTATCGAGATAACATCTTGGTTCTCTCTTGTGTTCGTAGAAAACAACGGTATGGCTTTCGGTTGGGAACTATGGGGAGGCAAACTCTTCCTCACGCTCTTCCGTATCGTAGCCGTATCAGTCATAGGATGGTTCATCTACAAGGAGATAAAGCGCAACAGACCTTTCGGTTACATCGTATGCCTTTCACTCATCATGGCTGGTGCAGCAGGCAATATCATCGACTGTCTTTTCTACGGACTTATATTCAACACACCACCATATCCAGGCGTGGCGCAGTTCGTACCTTTTGGTGAAGGCTACGGCGACTTCCTATATGGTAAGGTTGTGGATATGTTCTACTTTCCTCTTATCGAATGGGACATGCCAAATGTAAGCTATCTGCCTTATGCAGGTGAACATTGCGTGTTCTTCAGCCCGATATTCAACTTTGCCGATGCCGCCATTTCTGTAGGTATCGTAGCACTCATCCTCTTCTATTACAAGATACTCAACGAATTGAACAAATAATGAGAAAAATCTTTCTAATAATACTGGCAATAGGACTTCTTTGCGCTTGCGACAGCACTCCGAGCGGAGTGATATCAAAAGGCAAGATGGAAGACTTGCTCTTCGACTTCCACATAGCCCAGAGTATGATATACGACATGAGCGCAGCGGAACAGGAAGAGAAAAGTCAGGAGTATATAGATGCCGTATTCAGAAAATACGGTGTGACACAGGAGGATTTTGACTCATCACTCGTATGGTACAGTCGTCATCCAGATGAGTACCACAAGCTGTACGTAAACATCAAGGAGAGGTACGACAAGTTGAACAGCGAGCTTCAGATCCAGAATGGTAACAAGGATATGATGGCAGTCTTCTCTACAGGAGGCGACACCACCAATATCTGGGGAGCACAAAAACTTCTCGTTCTTCGCAACAACGATCTCCTCAACAAGGAGACGTTCTCCATCAAGGCTGACACAAGTTTCCACAAGGCTGATTCCTACATCCTGATGTGCAAGGTCGGCTTGCTTCTTGAAAACAGGAATGAGCGTAGCGAATACGTAGCCATCGGTATGTCAATCAAATACAAGGATGGCACAACTGAAGGATATTCACGTCAGGCATCAACCAACGATAAGATTCAGATTACCATAGCATCAAAGGACTCTGTCGAAATCGAAAAGGTGACAGGCTTCTTCTACTTCAAGGGTAACCAGCACTATCGTAGTACAGCCTTCATTGATGACATCCAGCTTTTCCGTATGCACAAGCAGGCAACGCCAGCAGAGCCTGAAGTTAAGATAGATTCTACAAAACTCAAGATTGAGAAGATTGACACAGTCCAAGTTATCAAAACGGACACTCTCCCACACGAGCGCATCAACCCAGATGAGCTTCTTGAGCGAAGCAATCATAGAAAGAGAACAATCGACATCAAAGCTGCTCCTGAAATACGTACTCCTAACACGTATGGAAGAAGAAAGGCTAAGAAAGCAAGTCGGTAGATAATTGACAATTGATAATTGAAAATTATTTTTAGCCACGATACATAAATAAAACAACAGAGTGTAATCTGGCTTAAAAGGCAAAATCATACACTCATTATTAAAACATCTTCTCCGGATGGCATTCTCCCCCACGGGGGAGTTAGAAGGGGGCCTTCACTATGCGACGAATAGCAGCAAACATAGTATATATCAATAACGACAAAGAGTTCCACAAGAATCATATTGTGGAACTCTTTGACGATATGGTGGTAAACCATTATAATATAAGTGAAGAACTTGCCATGACAGAATGGCTCGGTGGTATGCTTCTTCTTACCACAGCCTCAGACGTTGACCTCACGCAGATCGACAGCATAGAGGAGTTCTACGAAGCCGCCAACGCTTGTGAGCAACACGATATGCGCATGCACGCATACCATCTGAACAAGGTATTATCCCCTACGGCGAAATTCAGCGCAGACAATGGCTGTGGCAATTGCCACATTAAGCGACTCTGATGTCTCCCGACCCTCCGGGTAATTCGGAATATAGAGACGCTCGTTAACCAAACTGCCGACCTCGTCGGACACGCCTCGTCCCTCATTTCCCATGATGATGACGCCATGGTTGGTGAGAGTCTTCGAATACATATTCTCGCCATCAAGGAAAGTACCATAAATAGGCACTCCATTGGCAGAAGACAACTCGCTTGCAAGATCGACATAATGAACCTTCACACGTGCTACGCCTCCCATCGTTGCTTGTACGGTCTTAGGATTATAGATGTCTGCACTACCCTTTGAACAGAAGATATGTTCTATTCCGAACCAGTCGGCAAGACGAACTATCGTGCCAAGATTACCAGGATTCTGTACATCATCAAGGGCAATACATAGATTATCCTTTGCCACATCTGAGATATGGGCATCATACTCAGGCTGACGGAACACGGCAAGCACCTTCTGCGGAGTCTCAAGGAAACTCACCTTGCGCAGTTCGTCTTCTGTAACCGTATCTACCGCACAATCCGTAGGGATGAACCTACAATTATCATTTATCCATTCATCCACTCCAGCCACATAGACGCACGTCATTACAGTAAGGAGATCGCCCACGAGTTTAGGTCCTTCGGCAACGAAGACTCCCTCCTGTTTTCGATACTTCTTTTGTTCGAGCGAATGAATGTATTTAATTCTATTTTTGCTAATCATACGGCAAAGATAGAACATAATATTGATAAAATTTTGTTCTTTAGCATAAAATCTCGTACCTTTGGGTGTTTTTAGCAATAACAATGACCACATTTCGCATACATATAATCACAATACTGTTGTCAGCAGCCATACTCACGTCATGCTCAGTTGACAGATTCATCCCTGAGGAGCAATACCTACTCAAGGATGCGAGTATCAATACCAATGACAATAGCAAGGTGACAAAGGAGTTATCGCTCAAGAACTACATCAAACAGACACCAAACACAAAAATCTTCGGTGTCAAGTTTCCGCTGAAGATATACTGTCTCTCTGGCAAGAATGATTCACGATGGTACAACAAGATGCTACGCAAAATTGGTGAAGACCCCGTTCTCTACAACGAGTCATCCGCCCTTCAGAGCAGCGAGGCTATGGAACAGGTTCTGCGCAACTCTGGCTACATGAAGGCAGAAGTCACTCCCGTCAAGAGCATCAACAAAAAGAAACTGTCACTCCAGTATAACGTCAATCTCGGTGAGATGTACTACATCCGCAATGTGCGACGAGAGACACAGGATGATGCCATACGTGACATCATCTGTGGCATTGACACACTTGACTCATGGATTCGTCCTGGAGCAGTATTCAACATCAACAATATCAACGAGGAGCGTTCACGTATAGCCAACAAACTCAGGAGCATCGGCTACTACAAGTTTACCAAGCAGGACATAACATTCGTAGCTGACACAACACTTGAGAGTACAAATGTGGATGTGACGATACGCATCAACCAGCATCTTGAAAACGGACGTTCACTCCCAGAGAACCATAAGCCATACTACATAGGCGATGTTCGTTTCCTTCTTGAGACAACGGCTGACGACACAACTGGATGCAACCATGAATTCTTCCGTGGCATAGAACTCGTATCTAAGGGTTCGAGACATTTCCGTCGAAACATGCTATACGCCAACACACAGTTCCGTAGTGGCGACCTCTATAACGACAAGTATCTCAAGAACACATACACCAACTTCACAAGTCTTCCTGCCGTGTCATACTCCAACGTAAGACTGAAGGAAAGACCAGGTACTGACACTCTTGACGTTGATATAATCGCAAACCGTGGCAAACTGTTCCATACCGAGGCTTCACTCGAAGGAACGAATACGGCTGGCGACTTAGGTGCTGCAGCTTCTGCCATGTTACAGATAAAGAACATATTCAAGGGTTCGGAGACATTCACATTCAAGGTGCGTGGTGCATACGAAGCGATAACTGGACTCGAAGGCTATGACGGCACATCATTCCGTGAGATTGGCTACGAGGCAAAGATTACGTTCCCGTCATTCCTCCTTCCGTTCGTCAAGCGTGACTGGGGAATGCTCCACCACGCAAGTTCAGAGATTGCTTTTCAATCAAACACACAGAACCGTCCTGAGTTTAACCGTCGCGTGTTCACAGCAGCATGGCGATACAGATGGAGCAGCATGAGCCAGAGCATACAGCACAAATTCGACCTCCTTGAGGTCAACTACGTCTATATGCCTTGGATTTCTGGTACGTTCAAGGAGCAATACCTCGACTCCATCGGTAAGACAAATGCCATTCTCAAGTACAACTACGAGAATATCCTGATTACCAAGTTAGGATACACATACTCTTACAACTCACTCGGACACCGTATGCAGACATACGGACAGGATGCCTACACCTTCAAGTGGAACATTGAAACATCAGGCAATATGCTCAAGTTGCTCACGAGTGCCGTCAACGGAAAGAAGAACGATGCAGGTCAGTACACCTTCTGCGGCATAGCCTTTGCCCAGTACATCAAGACCGACCTCGACTTCGGCAAGAGTATCAAGATAGACAAGAACAACTCGGTAGCCTTCCACATAGCAGGAGGCGTTGCATATCCTTACGGCAACTCCAACATCCTTCCATTTGAGAAGCGTTACTTTGCAGGAGGAGCAAATAGCGTGCGTGGTTGGTCTGTACGCTCACTCGGTCCGGGTCGCTACAACGGAACAGATAAGGGCATCAACTTCATCAACCAGTCAGGTGACGTTAAGCTCGACATGAGTATGGAGTACCGTACCCATCTCTTCTGGAAATTCAACGGAGCATTCTTTATTGACGCAGGAAATATCTGGACGATAAAGGAATACGATGACCAGCCAGGCGGTGCTTTCCGTCTCGACTCATTCCTTCAGGAGATAGCCTTCAGCTATGGTCTTGGACTAAGAATGAGTCTTGACTTCTTCACCCTGCGCCTCGATGCGGGTATGAAAGCCATCAACCCAGCCTATACAGGCATAGACCACTACCCTCTCATCCGTCCTAACCTCTCACGCGACTTCGCCTTCCACTTCGCTGTGGGACTCCCGTTCTGACATACAAGCCCCCTCAAAAGACAACAGGGCAACCAGAAAACTGATTACCCTGCGATGCAACGTGCCGTAGCACATGCTTTCCTTTGTTAAGGACACGGCAAAATTATAAACTTTATCTCACTTAACCAAGGAATTAAGCAAGATTTTAACCTTTGGTTGCAAAAATATCACTTTAAATCCTTGGTTGACAAGAAAAGAAGGTGTACCTTTGCAAAGCATCGGAAGATGTAGGGATGGGATTTTATCCTGTACCGCCTTGGCGAGTCCATGACTCGCTTTCTATGCAATTTGAATGACAAGTTGCACCGTCTTACTTAAATAAGCCGCAGTTTTTCTGCGGCTTTATTTTTTGACTCACATGAGACTAAGTATTGACTAAGTATAGACTAACTACTGACCCTCCCCAGCCCTCCCCTATAGGGAGGGAGTTAAGTTACCTTGTTTGTCACGCCTCTCCCCCTTGGGGGAGCTGGAGGGGGCTTTGAACTCATAAACTTACTAAGCTAAGAACTAAAAAACTTACAAACTCACGAACTTAAAAACTCAAAATCCCAAAAACTTAAAAACTTATGCACACGTTTCACTTTTTTCCGCTATCTTTGCACGGAAAATATAAATACAACATAAAAATATGTACAGATCACATACAGCAGGAGAACTTCGTCTCTCCGATGCAGGCAAGACAGTGACTCTTGCAGGATGGGTACAGCGCACACGAAAGATGGGTGCCTTGACATTCGTTGACCTTCGTGACCGCTACGGCATTACCCAGCTCGTCTTCAACGAGGAAACAAATGCCGAACTTTGCGCAGAAGCAAACAAGCTTGGACGTGAGTTCGTAATCCAAGTAACAGGTGTAGTGGCTGAACGCTACTCAAAGAACCAGAACATTCCAACAGGAGAGATTGAAATCAACGTGAACGAGCTTGTCGTTCTCAACAAGTCAATCACTCCTCCATTCACTATCGAGGACGAGAGCGACGGTGGTGACGATATACGTATGAAGTACCGCTACCTCGACCTCCGTCGTAACGCTGTACGCAAGAACCTTGAGCTTCGTCACAAGTTCTGCATCGCAGTACGCAATTACCTCTCTAACCTTGGATTCCTTGAGGTTGAGACTCCAATGCTTATCGGTTCTACTCCAGAAGGTGCACGCGACTTCATCGTACCTTCACGCATGAACCCAGGACAGTTCTACGCTCTTCCACAGTCTCCTCAGACACTCAAGCAGCTTCTCATGGTGGCAGGTTTCGACCGCTACTTCCAGATTGTAAAGTGTTTCCGTGACGAGGACCTCCGTGCTGACCGTCAGCCAGAGTTCACACAGATTGACTGCGAGATGTCATTCGTTACACAGGAGGACATCATCCAGACATTCGAGGGTATGGCAAAGCACCTCTTCAAGGAGCTTCGCGGTGTTGAACTCAACGAGCCATTCCTCCGTCTCCCATGGATTGAGTGTATGAAGCGTTTCGGTTCAGACAAGCCAGATATGCGTTTCGGCATGGAGTTTGTTGAGCTCAAGACTACAGGCAAGGATGGCGACGCTAATATCTTCCCTGCAGGATTCTCAGTATTCGACGAGGCAGCATACGTAGGTGGTATCTGCGCTACAGGCTGTGCATCATATACACGTAAGGATATCGACAAACTCACAGAGTGGGTTAAGCGTCCACAGATTGGCGCAAAGGGTCTCGTATATGCACGTGTTGCAGAGGATGGTTCAGTCAAGTCTTCTGTTGACAAGTTCTACGGTCAGGACACACTCCAGGCTATCAAGGAGAAGATGAACGCACAGCCAGGCGACCTCATCCTTATCCTCTGTGGCGACGATGCAATGAAGACACGCAAGCAGCTTTGCGAACTTCGTCTTGAGATGGGTGAGCGTCTCGGTCTCCGCGACAAGAACAAGTTTGCCCTTCTTTGGGTTACAGAGTTCCCAATGTTCGAGTGGAGCGACGAGGAAAACCGTCTCATGGCTATGCACCACCCATTCACACATCCAATGGACGAGGATATTCCAATGCTCGACACAGACCCAGCAGCAGTACGTGCTGATGCATACGACATGGTATGTAACGGTATCGAAGTCGGTGGTGGTTCAATCCGTATCCACGACCCTAAGCTTCAGGCTAAGATGTTCGAGACTCTCGGTTTCACGCCAGAGAAGGCAGAGGAGCAGTTCGGCTTCCTCATGAACGCATTCAAGTACGGTGCACCTCCTCATGGTGGTCTCGCTTACGGTCTCGACCGTTGGGTATCAATCTTCGCAGGTCTCGACTCTATCCGCGACTGTATCGCATTCCCTAAGAACAACAGCGGACGTGATGTCATGCTCGATGCTCCATCATTCGTTGACCAGAAGCAGCTCGACGAGGACTTTATTGCCATCAACCTCCCAAAGGACAATGAGTAACTACTAATGAGTAATGAGTAATATATTTACTCACTACGAAATAAACATCAAGGCAGGAACAACAAAACGTTCCTGCCTTTTTCATGCCACAACTGCAATCATAATATGTTTCTTTTATTTTTCACTTCCCACTTTTCACTTCCCTATTTTCACTCACAAATTACCTAAATCTTAATTATTAATTCACAAATCTCAACTTTTTCAACTTTTTCTTCAAAAAAAAATGGCTTAACGCTTGCCAATTCGGCAAAAGTCCTTACCTTTGCACCGCAATTGAGAAAAACAACAAATTGTGGCTCTCAAAACAAGCATGCGTCCTTAGCTCAGCTGGTAGAGCAATTGACTCTTAATCAATGGGTCCAGGGTTCGAGCCCCTGAGGGCGTACAAAGAGGAGGATAACATTTGTCTTCCTCTTTTTTTATACAACAAAGAACAGAAAACACTCATGCTCACATTTTTCAGTTTCGGAAGCGGCAGTTGTGGCAACTGCTATTACATAAGCACTGGAACCGACGCCATCATCGTTGATGCAGGCGTGGGCATTAGGCGTTTTAAAAAGAATGTGCGCGAATATGGGCTCAACACATCTATCATACGTGGAGTACTCATCACACATGACCATGCCGACCATATCAAGAACGCAGGACTGTTGAGCAATGAATACCATGTACCCGTGTATGCCACAGCACCCGTACACGAAGGCATCAACCGCAACTATCAGGTCAAGAACAAGGTTGACGGAGAGTATGCACGCACCATCACACCAGACGAGTCATTCGAGGTAGGGCCATTCAAGGCTACGCCATTCCTTCTCCCTCACGATGCCTCACAGAACGTGGGCTATATGTTGGAGATAGACGACACTACCTTCACAGTGATGACCGACGTAGGTGCCGTGACAGACAACGTGAACAAGTATATCCGTATGTCACACAACCTTGTCATCGAGGCAAATTACGATACCGAGATGCTCAAGCAGGGACGCTACCCTGCCATCCTCAAGCAGCGCATCTGCTCAGGCAACGGACACCTTGCCAACACACAGACAGCAGAAGCACTCTCAGCCAATTTTCACGAGAATCTCAAACGTGTATGGCTATGCCACCTCAGCGAAGAGAACAACCATCCTGAGTTGGCACGCAAGACCATTGACACCCATCTCCGTTCATTCGGTATCATAGCTGGAGTAGATTTCCAACTTGAGGTATTGAGAAGAAAGATTCCGACAGGACCATTCAACCTGTAATAATTGATAATTGATAATTAAGCCATTCGGAACAGAGCGTATCCGAATGGCTTAATTATTTATTACTCACTAATAATTCCTCATTCCTAATTCGTATTTTGTTAATTTTCCTCAAATTTTACCCAAACAACGTTCTCAAAATCTTAAATATATTGAAAAACTTGCAATTTTGTCGCATTTTTTATATATCTTTGCATTACTTTTCGTAAAATATCGACAATGAAGGCAAAGAAAATATTATTCATCACACAGGAAATGGTTCCATTCGTGCCAGAAAGCCCTAAGGCTCTCATTGGCCGTTACCTGCCACAGGCTATTCAGGACAGAAAGCACGAAATCAGAACATTCACTCCAAAGTGGGGCATAATCAACGAGCGACGCAACCAGTTGCACGAAGTAATCCGCCTCTCTGGTATGAACCTTATCATCGATGAGACGGATCATCCACTTATCATCAAGGTTGCATCCCTACAGGCAGCACACACACAGATTTACTTCATCGACAACGATGATTACTTCATGAAGCGTGACATGACTACTGACGAAAACGGCAACGAGTATGAAGACAATGGAGAAAGAGCCATCTTCTATGCACGTGGCGTACTTGAGACAGTCAAGAAGCTCCGTTGGGTACCAGATGTAATCCACTGTCACGGATGGATTTCTGCCCTTGCACCACTCTACATCAAGAAGGCATACAAGGATGAACCATCATTCTGCGACAGCAAGGTGGTATTCTCAGTATCAGCAGGCGACTTCAAGAACGACCTCGGCAAGCACAGCCTCGAGTGCATTCCATTCAAGGATGCTGTGATGGACGACCTCACCGACGTGTGCGGCGATAAGTTCGGCTACACAGAACTTGCAAAGCTCGCAACAAAGTTCTCTGACGGAATCATCCTCGAAGAGCCAGGCGTTGACCCATCAATCGTAGAATATGCCAAGGCAAACAACATCCCAGTACTCGACTATGTCGAAGGCGATGCCTACAAGGATGCCTACAACGACTTCTACGAAGTGGTAATGGGAGAAGAATAGCCCCCCAGCCCCCAAAGGGGGCGTCCATCCGGGCTAAAAGAGAATTGAGAATTAATAATTAACAGCCTCACACGTTCAGAACTAACATAAAACAAAGACCCGCTCTGGACAGCCGCCCCCTTTGGGGGATAGTGGGCTTTAATTCATTTAATAGATGTATTGGAAACACTTTTTTGCTTTAATCACAGCAAGCATACTTTTCGTCTCATGCGATGATAACACATCCACTCTCGGAATGGACATGATACCAGCCGCTGACCTGATAGCAAAGACATACAAGACATACGACGTCAAGACATCATCATACGCCGTAGGTGACTCTGTACTCTCACGCACAAGTACATCCTACTTCGGACAGTACACCGACCCTATCACAGGCTCAACAGTCAAGAGCGACTTCCTCTCACAGTACAACTGTCCTATAAACAAGTTGAAGAACGAGATACTCGGCGACACAGCACATACCGTAAACATCGTATTCAACGTGTCACAGTTCGTGGGCGACTCACTTGCTCCACTCAGTCTCGAAGTATATGAGCTTGACTCACTGCTTGATCCTAACGCTGACTACTACACAAACATTGACCCGTCAAAGTTTGTCAAGAAGGATGCTAAGCCTGTAGGTTCTATACGTTTCTCAGCAAAGAACTTCGTCAAAAACTTAGAGATTATTAATATCCCTATCGACAGAGCAATCGGTGACGACATCATAGCTGGCCTGAAAAAAGACCCAAGTCTTGCTGAACCATCAAAGTGGCTCAAAAGCGGTCTCCGTGGTAGCAAAGGCTTCTACTTCAAGCTTTGCAGCGGCGATGGTGCCATGTACTACTTCAGCGACAGCCAGATGAACGTGACATACAGATATCACGACACAGAGGCAGACAAGGATTCAATATCACTTCTCGACTTTGAAGGTTCAGAAGAAGTCGTTCAGGCTTCACGATTTGCCACAAGCAACATCAAGAGCCTCATTGACGACGACAGTGCCACATACCTCAAGTGCCCTGCAGGAATATTCACAATGGCAGAAATACCACTTGACAGTATCAGTGCAAACGACACTATCAACTCGGCATCAATAAAGTTCATACGCTACAACGACGATGCAGAAACAAACAGCAAGATTGACAAGAAATACCGTCTCGGTATCCCAGAAAACGTTCTTTTGGTACGTTACGACGAATACAAGAACGGATTCTTCGAGAGTTACAAGCTTAATGACAACGTAACATCATACCTTGCCCCATTCTCATCAACAAAGAACGCCTACGAGTTCTCAGACATCTCTCGTCTAATCACAACGATGATTCAGGAGAAGAAGAGCGGCAAGGCAAGCGAGAACTACAACAAGGTGCTCATCATCCCAGTAGCAATAGAGACAACAGGAGGAAGTGGTTCTTACTCAAAGGTCGTAAAGATAAACCACGACTTCAGTATGAAGAGCACACGTCTTGTAGGCGGTAAGGACGGCGGTGTAAAGATAGAGCTTATCTACAGCAAATTCATACGATAAGAGAGAAGAGTGAAAAGTGAACCTTTTGCTCGACGTAGTCAAAAGTGAAAAATATATTTTACTTTTTTGCTGACATATCATAGTTATATAAGTGGAATGGCAATTTAGTCATTCCACTTTTTTCATACTATGCTATGGAGTGCCCTCGCCTCGTCCTGAAAAAGGGGGCAACGTATTTACCCTGAAAAAGAAGGAATTTTTAGTGAGTTTTCAAGTGAGTTTTTGGATGTATATTTTAACGAGATAGCAATATGTATTTCAACAATATACATCCATTTTTTGTGAGTTTTTACATTATTTTCTCAAAAAAGGTAACAGAAATAAATTATTCTAAACACTTTTCCAGCATTTACCCTCAAAAACTCACTTTTTAGCACATACATCATTAAAACACAACACGTTACCCTTATATTTTAGAGCCTCAAAAACTCACTTAAAAACTCACTTACTCCCTCACCCACCTCATTTCCGCCAAAACGATACTACCATCAGACTTGCGTAAGACAACCATGATAAACAAATAAAGGTACCATCTGTCCCATAGCATAACTATCTTGAAATTATTTTTTCATGGTAGTCTAATTTCATTTTCATGGTAGTCAAAAAATATTTTCATGGTAGTCTAAAGATAATGAGAAACTGTCTTCAATGAGGAATGAGGTATTATTACTCTGCTTTCTCTGTGTTTCAAACCCCTTTTTTTGCACGAATTATCATGTAATTGACCACGAATTTTCATGAATATTTTTCTGAGTAACAATTTAATTATCACAAATAGATTTCGATGTAGAAATCATAATTCATGATTATTGGCTACGCAAAACTAAAGGTTCGTGGAAAATTAATGATAATTTGTGCACTCAAAAAATTATTTTTCTCTGAATCCTCTGTGCTCTCTGTGTTTCAAACCTTTTCGACACCGAGTGTTCCTCGTGTTAGAAAAAAATAACTACCCGAATGGACGCCCCCTTCGGGGGGATGGGGGCTTTATTCCATTCTGTTCTTTCGTTCCTTGACGGCAGCGGTGATGTACATACGCATCATCTCGATAGCCTGTACATTGTTGCCACCATTAGGGATGATGATGTCAGCATACTGCTTGGTTGGCTCAATGAACTCGTCGTGCATTGGCTTGAGCACATTGCGATACTTGTCGATGAGCATCTCAAGAGGATGACCACGCTCTGCAATGTCACGTACAATGACACGAAGGAGACGCTCATCAGGCGTTGCATCAACGAATATCTTCAAGTCCATCTGGTCACGGATGTTCTTGTCGTAGAGAGCCATGATGCCCTCGACGATGATGACCTCCTTTGGTTCAACATGTACGGTGTCCTCCAAGCGTGTACAAGTGAGGTAGGAGTATGTTGGCTGCTCTATCGCCCTACCCGCCTTCAACTCTGCTATGTGTTTGGAGAGCAGCGACCACTCAAATGCATCAGGGTGGTCAAAGTTAGTCTTCTTACGCACGTCAAGCGGAAGATGTGACTGGTCATTGTAATATGAATCCTGAGGAATAACAGCTACTGTACTCTCCTCCAGACTCTCAAGAATCTTACGTACGACGGTGGTCTTACCAGAACCTGTTCCGCCTGCAATACCTATTATCATAATCTTGCCCCCCATCCCCCGAAGGGGGCGTCCATCCGGAACGCCTGCCCCATAAAGGGAGAGGATATTTATTATTTAATTATTTTTATTAATCTATATTTTGCCGCAAAGCGTCCATTTAGAAAAACAAAAGAAAACAGAATAATTAACAATTAATAATTAATAATTAACATGCAAACTCTGTGTTCTTTGTGCCCTCCGTGTTTGAAAGATAATTTTCTTTTATTTCTTAATTGGCGCATATTGCGCACTTTCGTTTACCAAATCTTAATTCTTAAATCTTAATTCTTATTTCCTCCACAAGTGGAAGGAGGACTTTCCTTACCACCTTGTCATTCAGCTGATGCTCACCATCAAAGCGGATAAGATGGTCAGCGAGGTAGTTCTTCTTGAATATCGCCTCGGCATTCTTTACCGTGTCGTCGTGCATACCCACGAGACACCAACAGGTCTGTTGCTGTTCCTTGGTGATACCCTTGAACTGCTGACGCTCCATCATGTTGTGGTGCTGTATGATGTCCTTAGTAATCTTGAACGTCTTGGCTCCATCATATCGTCCGTTGAAGAACTTATGTTCGCCCGTCTTCAAGCCCTTGGACATTGTGGACATATTGAACGCAGGATTGACAAGAATACGCTTGTAGTCACGCATCTGCTGGGCATACATTCCACCCATACTCGTACCTATGATAAGGTCAGGATTCTCCGTCCTGACATACTCCTGCAAGTAAGGCAAAGCCTCCACTGGGTCAACAGGTATATCTGGCGCCACTACCTCATCATCAGGCAACAGATTACGCAGAATCTCTACCGTGCCACTGGCATGCGATGAGCCAAAACCATGGAAATATACTATCTTCATTTTACAATATTAAACATTAGACCCTCTCCCCTGCCCTTTCCTTCTATTGGAGGACGACTAATGCAAGAGGGCTGTAGAATTATCTTGAATTACTATAAGAACCTTAGAGAGCTGTGCTACCACCTACTCCTCCCCTCGGGGAGGCTGGGAGGGGGCCGTCTTTTTCAGGAATATGCTATGGTCTATGCACTTAGGCAGTTCCTCCTGATAATGAGTAACCATGATGAGTGTCTTGTTCTTGCGACGGCAGAAAGTCTCAATCACATCCTTCACGAGACGACGGTTCTTCATGTCAAGTCCATGAAGTGGCTCGTCAAGAATAAGTAGTGATGGGTCTTTCACAAATGCACGAGCAAGGAGTACAAGTCTCTGTTCGCCCGAAGAAAGCTTGAGGAACGTAGTGTCCTTGTACTTGGCTATGCCGAACACATCCATCCAGAACTCACAGATGCCCATCTGCTCAGGCTTAGGTTTCTTGTAGAGTCCCGTAGCATCGCTCAGTCCGCTTGCCACGATGTCGATGGAAGGTAGGTCGCGCATGAATGCACGGTGCATCTCCGGCGATATATAGCCTATATGTTTCTTGATGTCCCATATACTCTCACCCGTACCACGCTTGTAGTCAAACAGCACGATATTGTTGGCATAAGCCTGCGGATTATCGGCACACACGATACTCAACAGTGTACTCTTACCCGCTCCGTTCTCTCCGCTCAATGCCCAATGTTCGCCATTAAGTACGCTGAAGCTCAAGTCCTTCAATATGGTACGTTCGCCATATCGTATATTGACATCCTTGAAGTCTATGACGTGCTGTGTACCAGGCTCTGCATCCTCGTCCGAGCCCTTGGCATAAGGGAGCGATAGTATTGCCTCTGCCTTTTCATTGGTAATGACACGTGATGGTGGAACAGGCTGACTTGCCTTGTATTCGGCTATCGTCATCTTAGGTTTCATGTCCATATCATCCACTGGGATGACATGAGTCACGAACAATGGTATGTCGTCCGTCTTAGAGAGAACGAGTATGATGAGGATATCCGTTTCCTTGGACAATATCGTCAGGAACTCATGCAACTGCTTGCGTGCATTCACGTCAAGACCGATGAACGGATTATCCATTATGAATACACGTGGATTGGTAAGCAGAGTCTTCGTGAGCTGAAACTTACGCAATTCACCGCTACTGAGCATGATGACACGCTTGTCAACAAGCTGGTCAAGATGAAAGATATCATACAAGCGGTCGCGCATCCTTTCAAGTTCTATGCGTACCTGCAGCTTGTCGGCCTCTTCCCTTGCCACACGTTCGGCAGCCTCTGCTTCGCTCTCGTCACGCACAAGGAACTTGTCATAGTTGCTTGTACGGGTGATGCCTTGCTCTGCCACACGGAATGCTTCGTCAAGCAACTCGCCCACTGTAGGAGCTTCGTCCACATAATTCTGGTTCCAACGCTGCTGGTAGTAATACTGACCGTCAGATGCGCCATACGAATCACGGAACGTCATGTACTTGATGTTGTCACTCACCATCTTTGCCTTGCTCGGAGCAAAGTCATACTTCACCTCCGTCATGAGCAGGGCATGTTTGCCCGTGATGACATCCACGAGCATACTCTTGCCAGCGCCATTATCACCGACAATGGCAACCTGTTCACCAGCAAGGATGTCAAGATTTATTGGACTTTTGAACCTGTACAAAGGATGGCGTGTGACACCATCGGTTATCTGAATTATATGCTGCATAATACCAAAAAAGGAATCTCACATTTGAAATTAAGGGCAAAGATATAGATTTTCGCTTTAACTTGGTCAGCAAACCAGACAAAATTCTTAATTTTGTAAGTAATTTTGAGTTTGTGAGTTTACAAGTTTTTAAGTTCATGCGGATTAAGAGAGGACTTGGAAAACCAAAAACACAGGACTCACAAAGAACTCAGAGATTTCTAAAAGAGAATTTTATATTCCCACAAAGAAGAAAAGCTCTGTGTTCTCCATGCTCTCTGTGTTTCACACAAAAAACAGAAGAAATGACAAGAATCATCATATCAACACTATGTCTGCTCCAAAGCGTATGCGGATTAGCTCAGGAGAATGCCGTATATGTGGAAAACCTCAAGTCCATTCAGGTAAAAGCCAATGGTACTTGGGGCGAACCGCCTCTGATGATACTCCACAGCAACAACTTTGTGGAGATAAGCTTTGACGACCTCCAGCACAACTTCGTACGCTACACTTATACCATCACTCATTGCAATGCTGACTGGACACCATCTGACATCAACCGCAACGAGTACATGGACGGCTTTGCCGACAACAAGATTGAGGACTACGAGCAGAGCATGAGTACCATGATGGACTATAACCACTACACACTCTGCCTCCCTAATGATGATGTGAAGTTGCTCATCAGCGGCAACTACAAGGTCACGATATATGAAGAAGGCGAAGACGAGCCAGTGGCAGAGGCTTGCTTCAGCATCATCGAGCCACGAGTGGGCGTTGAGGTGTCAGTATCAGGCAATACCGACATCGACACATGGGCACAGCACCAGCAGGTGGAATTCAACATCAACTACAAGGGCTACGAGGTACGCAACCCCGTTGACGAGTTCTACCCCATCGTTCTCCAGAACCGCCGTTGGGACAACCATGTAGAGGAATTGAAACCAACATATATGCGTACCAATCAAGTGGTGTATTCGCACAACAAGAGCCTTATCTTTGAGGCAGGCAACGAATATCGCCGCTTCGAGATACTTGACGAACACGTCCCTACCATGCGAGTAGATCAGATGGAATATCACGACCCATACTACCACGCAACCATCTTCACAGATGAACAAAGGACAAACTACCTCTTCGACAAGGATCAGGACGGCCGCTACTACGTACGCAACAGCGACAACATAGACAACGAGACGGAGAGTGATTACTTTCTCACACACTTCACGCTCAAGATGCCACCAGTAGCAGGTGGAGACATCTACCTGAACGGTGAACTGACCAACAATCGTATAGCAGAGGAGTACCGAATGGAGTACAACCGCATCACCAAAGCATACGAGAAAATGCTGCCACTAAAGCAGGGTTCATATAACTATCAGTATCTCTTCGTACGTGATGGCGAGACAACGGGTCATACTCTCCAGACGGAAGGTAATTTCCACCAGACCGAAAACGAATACTACGTGTATGTGTATAGCCGTCCTTTCGGAGGACGCTACGACAAACTCATAGGGTTCGGGAAGAAATAATGCCCCCATCCCTCCCCACAAGGGGGTGAGGGTGACTAAAGCAATAACACAAATCCGTGCCTCAGCCTTCTTTGACTGAGTTTCACATATCAAGAAATGAGAATAAAAACAAACATACTAACAAAAATAGAAGCTAAGGCTGCATCCTTCGCTGCATGGACATCCCGCCACTTTCCTATGGTCAACGAGACCCCTTCGACAAGTGTAGGTGGCGTGGGACTTCTCATCCTCTGCATGGCTTCAATGTCTGCATTTGCACAGGACTATCAGAAGGATTTCAAGAATAGCATAACGAGCTATTTTGAAAACTATCCACATGCAAATGCTAAGATAGACCGTATCAAGTTGCAGAGCCTCGAAATTGACACAGACAGTCAGACGGTGAAGATTGTTGCTGGCGGTGGTTTTCAGGAGCAATGCTTCACATCAAATATCGTTGACAGCATATACAAGGATATTCGCAGTTTTCTTCCCGAAGAGATACACAGCTACAATGTGTCACTCTACACGGAGAACCACCTCATCGAAGACCTTGTACCTAATTTCTTCCGTAAGAAGAACAAGGACAAGACACGTCTCCTCAAGAAAGAATACACTGGTGCACCATGGATTACGAATGTGTCAAAGCCATACAAGGCAATCAAAGGACTTGAAGGTACACACATAGCACTATGGCCAAGTCACGGACGCTACTACAAGCAAGCCACAAAGGAATGGACATGGCAACGTCCTCGACTATTCTGCACCAATGAGGACCTGTTCTCACAGTCCTTTGTCAATCCATACATAATTCCGATGCTCCAGAATGCAGGAGCAATAGTATTCACTCCACGCGAGAGAGATTGGCAGACCAACGAGGTGGTGATAGACAACGACACACCCATGACGGATGGCTACTACATAGAAAACGTAAGCAACAAATCCCGCCACATGTGGGCATCACCTAAGTCAGCAGGCTTTGCCAACTACAAACAGATATACGCCGTTACCGATACTCCGTTCGTTGATGGTACATCAAGGTACATAGCATCAACCACGGACAAGGCAAACGCTCATGTTCTGTGGGTACCAAACATTCCCAAAGCTGGCAGATATGCCGTATATGTCACTTACCACAGCTTTGACAACAGCGTACACGATGCTCACTACAAAGTTATGCACAAAGGAGGCGTGACCGAGTTCAAGGTAAACCAGAAGATGGGAGGCGGTACATGGGTGTATCTCGGTACGTTCGACTTTGAAGAGGGAGTAAACGAAAACACCATGGTCATCCTCTCCAACCATAGCAGCGAGAAAGGTATAGTGTCAGCAGATGCCGTCCGATTCGGAGGCGGAAAAGGCAATGTAGTACCATTGGACAAGGATTCTATCCCAGTTAATCCAAGTGGTTTCGCACGATGGGCAGAGGCAGCCAAGTACTCTACATTCTGGTACGGAATGCCATATAGCATACACACAGGAGGATTCGGTGCAGACGAGTACAATAACGACATCAACAGTCGTTCACGCTCTATCAACTATCTTTGCGGCGGCTCAGTATATAACAAGCAGAATGATGGTTTGAAAGTGCCTCTCGAGATGAACATTGCATTCCACACAGATGCTGGCTACTCAGTAGAAGACAGTCTCGTCGGTTCACTGTCAATATACAGGACAACCAACACAAACGGACTTACTGGGGCAGGACTTGACAGATACGTGAGTCGCGACCTTGCAAGCATGCTGATGTACAATCTGCGCCGTGACTTGAAGAAATACAACTGGAAGATTCGCCAGTTATGGAACAGGAACTATGGCGAGGCACGTGAACCACTCACTCCTGCATGTATCCTTGAGATGCTGTCTCACCAGAACTTTGCGGACATGCGTCTTGCATACGATCCACAGTTCAAGTTTGACTTCAGCCGTTCAGTCTATAAGACCATAGTCAAGTTCATAGCAACGGAACACAATCGCAGTTATGTCATACAACCACTGCCAGTTCATAACTTCTCCATCAACCTCAATGAGCAGAAGAGAACTGCCGAACTGTCATGGGCACCAACAATGGATAAGTCAGAGCCAACCTCTACCCCACGCCAATACGTCATATACATACGCAAGGGAAACGGAGCATTTGACAATGGAACTGTAGTCAACGGAACAAGTCACTCGATAGCATTACAGCCAGATGTCACATATTCATTCAAGGTAACTGCCCTCAATGCTGGTGGCGAGAGTTTCCCTTCTGAGATTCTATCAGCAGGCATAGCATCCCACAACATAGGAACGATACTTATTGTCAACGGCTTCACACGTCTCGAAAGTCCCAAGGTCATAGACACACCTACCGAGGCAGGATTCGACCTCGATGCTGACCCTGGCGTTCCATACGGAGCATACGCAGGATATTGTGGAAGACAACTATCCTTTGACCGTTCAAAGGCAGGCAAGGAGACACGTGACGGACTTGGTTACAGTGGTTCAGAACTGGAAGGAAAGATAGTAATGGGCAACACCTTCGACTATGCCTATCAACACGGAAGAGCGATAATGACTACACACCGCCATTCGTTCACATCCACAAGCGAGGATGCACTCCTCACGGGAGTATATAATCTGAAACATTTCAACATCGTTGATGTCATCTTCGGAGTACAGAAGGAGTTCAACAACAAGACCGCCGACCTGCTAAGTACATACCTCAAGGACAACGGACATATTATCATCAGCGGAGCCAACATCACACCACTTATGGAAAAGATGCAAGGTATTGACGTAACAGGTACAAAGGTAACAACAGACAAAAGTATAAAGGACATAAGCATGCGCAATCTGTCATTCGACATCTTCCGAGAGATGAATGATACAAGCTATGCCATTCCTCAACTCACTTCGCTTGCCACAGGCAACAAGGCGTTCCCTATGCTCACCTACTCCGATGGTAGTACAGCAGGTATAGCATATAGCGCACCAGAGCCAAAGGCAAAGACAGAAACGCCAATAACAACAAGGACAAAGAAAGAAAAGAAAAAGAAGAAGAATAAAGAAACTGAAGTCACTCCACAAATAAAGAGTAACACCAGTCCACGCTACATCATACTGGGTTTCCCACTTGAGAGCATAAAGGAAGATACAAAGATGAACACCTTCACAAGGGCACTCGTCAAGTATCTGGAGAATTAAACAATTAAGGCCCCAGCCCTCCCCGAGAGGGAGGGTGACCAATACAGAAATGGGGACTGTAACATAAAACTGTTTCCTTCGTTTGAAGGACTAATAATAAACTTCGCGAAACGGTCTCAATGACCGAATATAAATAATTATCTATTGCCCCCAAGGGGCTATCGCCTATGTACACTATTCAATCAAACGCTTCAGGCACACGAAGCATCAACATAACAGAGGAGCATCTACGTGCAATAGAGAAGTATTCACTCCTCAAGGGACTCATCCCAAGTAACGGAATGATAGACGAGACTACGCTCGAGACTCTCAAGCACAACGTGAAGTCTTACATCCTAAGCAACAAGGACTGCGATGACCTCGTGGACCTATGTACCAACGTCCTTTACCACGACAACATGAAGGTGTACGGACTCAAGGAGCTTATCATCCTCTACGTAGGATGGAAAGAAAGAACACCTTCTGAGAATTAAAAGGTAAAAAGTAAAAGGTAAAACAAAAGAAAGATTTTTAGGAAAATAATGACAGAAAACAAATTAACATGGCTTCCTACGACCAAGAAGGAGATGGAACGCCTCGGATGGGATGAGCTTGACGTCATCCTATTCTCTGGCGATGCATACGTTGACCACCCTTCTTTTGGTGCTGCCGTAGTTGGACGAATACTTGAAGCGGAGGGACTACGCGTAGCCATTGTTCCTCAACCTGACTGGCACGGAGACTTCCGCGACTTCAAGAAACTGGGACGCCCACGTCTTTTCTTTGGCATATCACCTGGTTGCATGGACTCCATGGTTAACAAATATACAGCAAACAAGCGTCTCCGTTCGGAAGACGCATACTCACCAGATGGTCGTCACGACTTACGACCAGAGTACCCAACCATCGTATATACTCAGATTCTCAAACAGCTATACCCTGATGTGCCAGTGGTACTCGGAGGCATAGAAGCATCATTGCGCCGTCTCACACATTATGACTACTGGAAGGACTCATTGCAGAAGTGCATCCTCTGTCCAAGTGGTGCTGACCTCCTTGTATATGGTATGGGCGAAAAGCCGATGACATCACTCGCACATCTGCTCATGGAACAGGGACGTGAGATAGATACTAAGCTTTTCCGCAATCTTATGCTTCGATTCCCACAGAACCAAACGGTGATGCTTCTCAACAAGAAGGAGATACCTGGAGGTTTCCGTGAAGATGACATCATACTCCATAGCCACGAGGAATGTCTGCAGGACAAGAGATGTCAGGCAGAGAATTTCCGTCATATAGAAGAAGAGTCAAACAAATACTCAGCACAGCGAATCATACAGGAAGTGGATGGCAAGTATGCCGTGGTCATGCCACCATACCAGCCAATGACACAGGACGAGCTTGACCGCTCCTTCGACCTTCCTTACACACGTCTGCCCCACCCTAAGTACAAGGGCAAGCGTATTCCAGCATACGAGATGATTAAGTTCTCCGTATGTATGCACCGTGGCTGCTTTGGCGGTTGTGCATTCTGTACCATCTCAGCTCATCAAGGTAAGTTCATCACCTCACGCAGCAAGGAAAGCATCCTGAAGGAAGTTAAGGCTATGACGCAACTCCCCGACTTCAAGGGCTACCTTAGTGACCTCGGCGGACCGTCAGCCAACATGTATGCGATGCACGGCAAGAACCTCGACATCTGCCACAAGTGCAAGCGTCCTTCATGCATTCATCCAAAGGTGTGTCCAAACCTGAACACCGACCACTCAAAGCTCCTCGATATATATCACGCAGTAGATAAGATTCCGGGAATAAAGAAGAGTTTCATCGGTAGCGGAGTGAGATATGACTTACTCCTGCACGATACTGGCGATGCACGTATAAATAAGGTGAACATGCAATACACACGCGAACTTATCACCAAGCACGTGAGTGGACGACTCAAAGTTGCACCCGAACATACTTCGGAGAAGGTGCTGTACCTTATGCGCAAACCATCGTTCAAGCTGTTCTATGATTTCAAGAGGATATTTGACAAGATAAACCGTGAAGAAAGGATGAACCAACAACTCATCCCATACTTCATAAGTAGTCATCCAGGATGTACTGCCGAAGATATGGCAGAGCTTGCCGTCATTACCAAAGGACTTGACTTTCACCTCGAACAGGTGCAGGACTTCACCCCTACTCCAATGACCGTGAGCACCGAGGCATGGTACTCAGGTGTACATCCTTACACACTCGAACCAGTGTTCTCTGCCAAGACACCTAAGGATAAGCTTGCACAGCGTCAGTTCTTCTTCTGGTATAAGAAGGAGGAACAGCAGAAGATTATCAAGGAACTTCGTCGTATAGGTCGAAATGACCTAATTGATAAACTTTTTGGTAGAAAACTTTGACAGATAAATTAAAAAATCTATCTTTGCGAGTGAAAGAATAAAGAGTTAAGAAATTAGTAACGAAAATTCAGAAAAAGAAAGAAAATTCTTTGTCTATGTTACGCTACAATGGTGTAATCGCTCCAGAGGAGCGGACGAAGAAAAAACAAATAAAAACAGATAAAAACCGTTTATTTGAAACACAGAGAACACTGAGAGCACAGAGTGAATAAACATAAGACTCTCTTTTTTTCTCTGAGTCCTCTGAGACCTCTGTGTTTAGAGAAAACAAAATTATCTTTAATTTCACCTTACGGTGAGAGAAGTTCTAACTTTTCGTTCTAAAAAAACAGCGAGGGGAGTAAATTTGATTTTTCACTTTTGACTCCGTCGAACTAAAGGTTCACTATTCACTTTTCACTCTCATTTCTTCACTTTTAACTTAGAAAAAATACTAACAAATAAAATAACAAAACAAAATGAAAGCATTCGTTTTCCCTGGTCAGGGAGCTCAGTTCACAGGAATGGGCAAAGACCTTTACGACACTAATCCAAAGGCAAAGGAACTATTCGACAAGGCAAATGAAATCCTTGGATTCGATATCACAAAGATAATGTTTGAAGGAACTGCCGACGAACTCAAGCAGACAAAGGTTACACAGCCTGCTGTATTCCTCCACTCTGTAATCAGCGCAATATGTCTCGGCGACGCATTCGACGCAGACATGGTAGGCGGTCACTCACTTGGTGAGTTCTCTGCACTCGTTGCAGCAGGTGCACTCTCATTTGAGGATGGTCTCAAGCTCGTTTCTCAGCGTGCTCAGGCTATGCAGAAGGCTTGTGAGGCAGCACCATCTACTATGGCAGCCATCATCGGTCTCCCAGATGAGAAGATTGAAGAGATTTGTGCTGGCATCTCTAAGCCAGGCAACATCGTTGTTTCTGCAAACTACAACAACCCTGGACAGCTCGTTATCTCTGGTAATGTAGAGGCTATCAACGAGGCTTGTGAGGCAATGAAGGCAGCAGGTGCAAAACGTGCTCTCCCACTTCCAGTAGGCGGTGCATTCCACTCACCACTCATGCAGCCAGCAAAGGATGAGCTTCAGGCAGCTATCGAGGCAACAACATTCTCAACTCCTAAGTGTCCAGTTTATCAGAACGTGGATGCTCAGGCTCACACAAACCCAGAGGAAATCAAGAAGAACCTCATCGCTCAGCTCACAGCTCCAGTAAAGTGGACTTACGAAGTTCAGAACATGATTGCAGCTGGTGCTACAGACTTCACAGAGTGTGGTCCTGGCAAGGCACTTCAGGGTATGATTGCAAAGATTAACCGTGACGTTACTGCTCACGGAATAGCATAATATAAAAGGCAGACCCACCCTACCCCTCCCTACAGGGAGGGAACAGAGTAACTATTTTCACTCCATTCAATGAGTGACTGAGGGTGGGTCTGCTTCAAATTAAAAAATTATTTGTTCAACCTTACTAATATCAATTGTTATGGAGAAAATCGTTATCTATCAAGTTTTTACAAGACTCTTTGGAGCTAATGCCAACAAAAACAAGAGTAATGGTACCAAGAAAGAGAACGGATGTGGACACATGGCAGACTTCACACAGGCTGCACTTGACAACATCAAGGCTCTTGGTATTACACACGTATGGTACACAGGTATTATTGAGCATGCCACAAAGACTGATTACTCTGCCTTCGGTATTCGTCGTGACCACCCTGCTGTTGTCAAGGGAAATGCAGGAAGTCCTTATGCTATCAAGGACTACTACGACATAGACCCTGACCTTGCAGTCAAGGTTCCTGAACGAATGAAGGAATTTGAGAATCTCGTTGTACGCACTCACAAGGCAGACCTCAAGATGATTATCGACTTTGTCCCTAATCATGTTGCACGTCAGTACGCTTCGGATGCTAAACCTGAAGGAGTGAAGGACCTTGGCGAGGATGACATCAAGACAATGGCATTCAATCCTAATAATAACTTCTACTACATTCCTCATAGCAAGTTCTCACCTAACTTTGACCTCAATGACGAGGAACTTGGTGAATACATAGAGACTCCAGCCAAAGTTACAGGCAACGACTGCTTCAGCCAGTACGTGACACGTAACGACTGGTACGAGACTGTCAAGCTCAACTACGGAGTAGATTATCAGGGATGCAACAATCTCACCACATGGGGTATTCCTAACACATGGGAAAAGATGCGTGACATCCTCCTCTTCTGGGCAAGTAAGGGAGTAGATGGTTTCCGTTGCGACATGGCAGAGATGGTACCATGCGACTTCTGGGGATGGGTCATTCCACAAGTGAAGAACAAGTATCCAGACATCATCTTCATTGCTGAGGTATATAATCCACACGAGTACCGCAACTACATACATCGCGGTCGCTTCGACTATCTCTATGACAAGGTGGGACTCTACGATACACTCCGTTCTGTCATTGGAGGCAACAGTGCAACAAGCATCTCTGGTGCATGGCAAAGTGTGGACGACATCAGTTCGCACATGCTTAACTTCCTTGAGAACCACGATGAACAGCGTATTGCATCACAGTTCTTTGCAGGTAATGCGGAGAAGGGAAAGGCTGCCATGATTGTTGCCACACTCATGCGTACCAACCCTGTGATGATTTACTTCGGTCAGGAACTTGGCGAACAGGGTATGTACTCAGAAGGATTCAGCGGTCAGGACGGTCGTACAACAATCTTCGATTACTGGACGATAGACCTTATCCGCAGATGGAGAAACAACGGTAAGTTTGACGGCAGTCTCCTCAACAAGGAAGAGAAAGACCTTCAGGCATTCTACAGTAAGCTTCTCAACCTTGCTAACAAGGAGAAAGCTATCCGCGAGGGTCTCTTCTACGATGTGATGTACGTCAACTACGGTCAGGGAATGAACGAACACCGTCAGTTTGCATTCCTCCGCAAAGCAGGAAAAGAACTTATCCTCGTTGTTGCCAACTTTGATGACAAGCCAGCACGCTCATGGATCAAGATTCCTGCTCACGCATTCGAAGTACTTGATATTCCTACAAAGCAAGGCGTGGAGTGCAAGGAACTCCTCACAGGCAAGAAAGAGACTAAGTGCGACCTCATACCAGATGGCACTATCTACGTAGAACTCCCTGCCAACGGTGGTAAGGTCATCAAGTACAAGTTGTAAAAAAGAATCCGACATAACAACACATAGCCGTGCGTCATCGTTGCCCCAGCAACCTGACGCACGGCTTGTCTTTGTGTGGAATCGCACGAAACGTGCGGACGAAGAAAAAACAGGTAAAAACATGAAAAAACAGATAAAAAACAAAAATATTTTTCCTGTGTAGTAAAGAACAAAAATGTTTTTTGGTGTTTTTATCTGTTTTTCTTTGTTTTTTCTTCGTCAGCACGTCTCGTGCGATAAAATTTTCGAAGGACGAGGAACTAAAAAAGCCGTGCGTCAAGTTGCAGAGGCAACGACGACGCACGGCAAATGATTTTATATAGTTATAAAACTATGAGTAAGTACAATGTTACTTAACGAAAATCTTCTTGACTGTGTTGCCAGTCTTGACGATGTTAAGACCCTTCTGGAGTGAATTCTGACGAACACCAGAGATGTTGTAGATAGTAGTTGCTTCTGTCTCAGCAGCAACTCCCTCAACAGCTGTTGGAGTCTTAGAACTGTTAGCTCCGAAGTACATGAGACGGAAGTTATCAGCCTTGAACCATGAAGCAGAAGAAACCTTGATAACAGCACTCTCACCTTCCTTAACTGCAAAGATGACGCTTACATCAGTACCGATACCCTTCTCATTCTCCATTGCAACCTCAGCTGCATCGTTATTTACGCTAACTGTAATCTTGTTACCCTTATCAGAAGCAACGAGAGCAGTAAGCTCGTATGTACCAGCCTTGAGGACATCAATAGTCTGTGTTACATAGAAGTCAACAGCGCTACCATTCCAAGTATTGAAGAGGTATGAACCATCAGCATTTTCTACTACATATTTTTCATCTGCAGCTCCAACAATCTTAGTATCTCCAGTTGCAGCAGTGTTATAAGCCCAACCTGTGAAGTCACCTGTTTCGAAACTTGCGTTTTCAATCATAGAAGTACAAGGAACAGGGGCTGTATCAGAAGCAACATCCATACCATCAGGAATTCTCAGTGCTGCGATAGCTTTGCGGATATTTGCCATTGTCTCCTTAATCTGCTCAATAGAATATGAGCGGTTTTCAAAGGCAGAAGCAATCTCAGAATAAAGAACGGTTGCACCTTGTAATGCTTCCTTATTGTCAGAATAAAGATCAATAGCAATTTCAAAATTCTCAAGTGTATTTTTCAGCTCTGTGTAAGCATCAACACTCTCCTGATATTCTGCTACTGCCTTCTTAAGTGCAATTGTTGCCTCTGAAAGACCTGTTTTCGTATTAAGAGCGTTATTAGCTGCAGTAACTGCACTCTGTAATGCATCCTTTGCAGCAGAAGCTGCAATAATATCATTATTACTTAATGTTGACTCTGCATCGTCAACAAGAACAGCAAGTTCATTAGCAACGAGCTTCTCATCAAGTTTGTTGTATGCAATCTCGAATGAATACCAAACTACCCATGAGTTCTCAGACATAGCGTCACCACATACACCGAAGCTGAGGTCGCCATTCTCTACGAGAGTAGTCTTGACAGTACGTGTCACCTTCTCTGCATAGTCGTCGCTTGTGAATACATAGTTAGCCTCGTTCTGGTTGTTAGGAATACGAGTAACTTCATCTGAAAGCAATGTTGCAAACTTCTCGTCAGAACCAGCGATTTCTGCCATGTTGCAGAGAGGAGTCTTTGACTGTCCTGCCCATACGTATGCAGCGTCAGGATTTGAACCAGCCAAATAATCATCGTAGTTAGTCTGATTGTCACCTGTACGATAGAAAGCACGAGTAGTGATAGTGTATGTACCAGCAGGCATATCCTTGAGAGTACGTGTTACCTTGAATGGGCTCTTGTTCCATACCTCGGCAGTACCATACTGAGTCTTGAAGTTATCACCAGCATCGCTTGTCCAATCCTTGTCAGGAATTGCACTTCCCTTGTAAGCTGTCTCACTGTAAGAATAAGCAACACCATCAAGAAGTGAAGTGATATCAAAGTCTTCGCCAGTGTAGTCACCAGACTGAACAACCTCAAATGCCTTCTGAGTAGCCTCCTTAATCTTTACAGGAATAGAAGCCAAAACTTCGTTAATCTTTTCAGTGTTCCAGTTATAGTCACCAACAGCAGCATCAACATCGTCCTGAATACTACCTAACTCATCATAAAGTTCTGCATACAATGGCATGTCTTTATACTTCTCAAGAAGTTCTGGTAACTCATTTTCGCTATAAGCGCTAAGCTTTTCGTATGCCTTGATGTTGTCATTAATCTCAGTAACAAGAGATGTGATAGCATCCTTAGCAGCAATGTTAGCTTCCTTGTCTGCACTTACAGAGCTTACAAGTTCCTGACCAGCACCTACAGCAGCCTCAAACTTTTCTCTCAATTCAGAACTAAATGAATTTTCAAGAAGTGTCTGACCTGAAGCCACAGCAGCCTGAAGAGCAAAGAGTGATGGGTCGATAGCTGTCTCACCTACATAATTGAGGGCAATACCATCAATAAAGAAGTGAGGCATATTGCCTGAACCTGTGTTTGTAGCCTGATAACCTACAGAGAACTTACCAGCTGTTGACTCCTCAAGTTCAAATGCGATAGTCATCTTCTCCCAAGAACCAACCTTGAATGATTTTACTTCTGACAGATATTCTGTACCGTCGTCAGCAATGAATCCCATAAGGTTCTTTGCCACATCATTTGTACCACCAGTGTTATAGTAAGAGATAGTAAGAGTATATTTACCTGCTGGGATTGTTACATTCTGAGTGTATTGAGTAGTAGCGCTCCAACAAGTAACGAATCCAAGTACATTACCTGATGCAGAACCATCAGACATTGTTCTTGGTACAGCATACTGACTACCACCAAGCCATACACCAGAACCGATAGCAACAACACCACAAGCACGACCATTGTTTACACCTGTGTTCTTATCAACAGGATTATCTTCAAGAGTAGCTGCAGGGTGACTTGCTGTCCAACCGATAATAGGCTGCATACCATAGTAGTTTACGCTGTTCTTTGAACGGTCGTAATCGTATGTTGTGATACCCTCACCAACAGGGAGTGCTTCATCCTGATTGAAATGAGGATTATTGATGAAGAACTCAGAGAGGTCTGAAACTGAACCATCATTGATAGCCTTCTGACTTTCGATAGCAGCCTCAACCTCTGCAAGTGTAGCATCATCATCGGCATAAACCTTCATAGCTGCTGATATGTCAGCACCAATCTGCTCACCAAGCTCTATCAAAGAGTATAGTTTCTCCTTTGCAGCTGCAATCTTCTCTGCTACCAATGGAGCTGGGTCAATACTGTAAAGGCTCACACTATTATAAAAGAGGTGCGGAGAATTATCACTACCCTGTCCTCCTGCAATATAACCAAGAGAGATGCGGCCCTTTGTCTCCTTGTCAAGCATAAAGACAATCTGATCAACTGTTGTTGAATAGACATCAACCTGGAATGACTGAGTCTTTGAAAGATACTCTGTACCATCCTCAGCAATAAAACCGTTGAGGTTAGTCATACCACCAGCACCCATTGTATTGCATACAGGAATTTCAATGAGGTAAGCACCAGCTGGGAGAGTAATCTCTTGGGTATATTGTACAGTTGCACCCCATACACCCAATATACCAAGACCGCAAGTAGCACCACCCTCATATGTATAAGGAATGTTGCCTGCGCCACCCAAGCCATACTCAGCAACCTCACCATCATAGATGTATGACATGACTCCACAAGCACGAGCATTGATACCATTCTCCTCCGTAGTCATGATGTTGTCAGTAGGAGCTGAAGCAGTCCATCCTTCAACAGGTTGCATACCGAACAGTTCAGTACCACCAGCACCAAGACCAGCATCGGTAAGGTCCTTGGCATAAGTTTTAATGATTGCATTCACAGGCGTTCCTGCCTTGAAATCAGCATTCTGAATCTTTGAGGTAAGGTCTTCAAGCTTCGTGTACTCAATTTCCTGAGCCCACGAATAAGAACAAGACATAGCTACCCCAAGAAAGGTGTAGAATAATTTTTTCATTGTTTTAATTTAGGTTTTTTAAGTTAATGACTTAATTTCTTTCGAATTGTTAATATTTGATTAGTATAATGTGTGAAAAGTTTACTTGTTATCCCCAAATTCTTCGCAAATATATAGTTTTTATTTGATACTGCAAGGAAAAAAGACAAAAAAAATAAGAATTAAGAGTTAAGATTTAAGATTTTACTATCGATAGCACTTACTATGGGACACTATAGCCTGCATTATTCATAAGTAGGTGTGCAAAATTATTCGAACAGTATGGTTGTAGTTTTGCACAAAGGTGCATATTAAAAAAACAGTCAAGAAACAGAACAAAAACAAGAAAAAACATGTTTTTTTTGATTTTATTTGGTTTTTACCATGTTTTTTTAACTGGCCGCACTGCGGCAAAAAACA